>JAOUGW010000237.1 GCA_029865465.1 Gammaproteobacteria bacterium | reverse complement strand
GCGCCTCGCCGACGCTCTTCATCAGGCTGGTGACGCTGAGTGCCCCGGTCAGTTCGAGGTTCAGCGCGTAGTTGCCGAGCACGATGAAGAACATCGCGGCACCGAGGCTGCCGAACGTGAGCATGCCCCCGATCACGTTGCGGATCGTGCGCCCGTGCGAAATGCGCGTGACGAAGATGCCGACGAACGGGCCATACGCAATCCACCAGGCCCAGTAGAAGATCGTCCAGTTCTCGACGAACCCGGTGTTGGCCACCGGGTCCGTCCAGGTGTTCATGCGGATGAAGTTCTGCAGCACGAGCCCGATGCCGTTGGTGCCCATCTTGAGGATGAACAGCGTCGGTCCCACGGCCAGCACGAAGAACAGCAGCAACAGGGCTGCCACCATGTTCGCATCCGCCAGCCGCTTGAAGCCGCGCTTCAGTCCCAGGTAGGCACTGGTGCCGAAAATCGCAATACAGATGATCACGACGGCGACCTCGAGCACGAAGTCGTGCTCGAGACCAAACAGCTTCGCCACGGCGGCCGCGATCATCGGCGTCGACAAGCCGAGCGACGTGCCCGTGCCGCAGATCAGGTTGACCATGTACAGGAAGTCGACGACGCGCCCGGGCCTGCCGGTGACGCCGCCCGGCAGCATGCCGCTGGTGCCCGTGCTGGCGCGCAGGTACGGGATCTTGCGCACGTAGTACGGGTACGCGATCGCGATGGTCGGCAGGCAGAAGATCGCCCAGCCGGTGATGCCCCAATGGAACAGCCCGTAGCCCGCGGCCCACTCGATGGCGCTGGTGCTACGCGGCTCGATGCCATAGGGCGGCTTGTCGATGTAGTAACCCCATTCGATGACGGCCCAGTAGAGCAACCCGGCGCCGACGCCCGCGCAGAACAGCATGCCCACCCAGCTCAGGGTCGAGAACTCCGGTCGACTGTCGGCATCACCCAGCCTGACCTTGCCGTAGCGACCGAATGCAAGCCAGACGAGGAACGCAACCGCGCCGGTGCCGTACCAGAGGTAGAGCAGCCCGACGCTCTTCGTGATGGCGTCGTAGGCCGCGGTGATCACACCGGCCGCCTGGTCCTTGAACGCGACCATGGGCACCGACAGCAGCAGGATCACGAGCACCGTCGTGACGAACACTGGCCAGTCGGTGCGATGTGCCGATGCCTCGTCGTTGTGTCTTTCCATCAGTCGCCTCAGGGTTCGTGGCGTCGTCGCGCCGTGGTTACGGCTGCCAGCCGGGATACAGGTCGTCGGCCAGGTTGCGGCACAGTTCGTAGTCGGCCGGAGCCATCGGCGCCACCCGGTCGCCGAGTTCCATGACTCGGGGACCGGTCCGGTCGAACAGGGGCCATTCGCCGCCGCGGGGGCCGTTTGGATCGCCGTGGCGGGCGAAGCTGGCCCAGAGATCGATCATGCGATCGGTCAGGGCATCGTCGGTCTCGGTGCGCGTGAGCCAGTCATCCGGCGTGCCGAACACGTACGGAATCTCGGCGCCGTGGTACGAGCGCAGCGTGACCCCACCCGGCCCGGGACGCACGCGCGTGAAGCGATACACCCATGCGTTGCGACCGGCCTTGCGCGCGGCTTCTGCCATCAGGTACGAAGGACAGACCATGTTGACCAGCGTCACGACCTTGTCGCGCGCAGTGCGCAGGTCGGGTTCCTTCGCTGCCCGCGCTTCGAGCTGCGGACGGACGGTCGGCGCGATGTCCGCCAGGTCCTTTGCGAGGCCTTGTGGATCCGCATCGACGTACATGTACCACTCGTCCTCGTTGCTGCCGATCAGCAGGTCGTAGGGAATGCCCTCCCGCGCATAAGCCTGCGCCGGGGTCGCAAGGACCGACTTGCCGTCGACCACCGGCGTGTAGCGATGGTCGGGCACGTAACGCAGGGTGGCATCCCAGATCTCGCGGCTCGGGAGCCGGCGCAGCGCCGCCAGGTCCGGCTTGCCGGCAAGTTGCGCGCTCAACGCCCGGCCGGCCGCCTCGGCATGGGATTTGTCGAGCCGATCCTGCATCTGGAAGCCGCCGCTCTGGCTCACGGCGCGGTGGAAGAGTCCGCGTGCGAGAGGCGAGTTCACGAGGTAGCCGATGTCGGTGGCGCCGGCGGATTCGCCGAACAGCGTCACGTTGTCCGGGTCGCCGCCAAAGGCTGCCACGTTGGCGCGTAGCCAGCGCAGTGCCGCGACCTGGTCGAGCAGCGCGAAGTTCGTCGGGTACTCCGCGCCGCGCAGGTCCGGGTGCCCGAAGAAGCCGAAGATGCCCACGCGGTACGCGATCGTCACGACGACCACGTTGCCGCGCCGGGCCAGGCGCGAGCCTTCGTAATTCGGCTCGAACGACCAGCCGGAGCGATTGCTGCCGCCATAGATCCAGACCATCACCGGCAGCTTCGCCTTGCCGTCGAGTTGCGGCGTCCAGACGTTCAGGTACAGGCAGTCCTCGCTGACAGCGGGATCGACGAAGGCGCTTGCCGGGGCGCCGAACGCTGCGCCTACCTTCCGGTACCAGTCCGTGAGGTAGGTGTCCTGGTAGCACGCCGGCGCGAATGCCGTGGCCGGCAGCGTGCCGGTACGCGGGCGCGGCGGCAACGGTTCGCGCCAGCGGAGCTCGCCGACCGGCGGCGCCGCGAATGGAATGCCCTTGAAGACAGCGACCGTCGGAGACTCTGCGGCGTAGGCGCCGTGCAGCGATTCGCCGTTAGCCACGACGCGCGGGGCCTGCTGCATCGCGCCGGCAGCAGATTCCGCGTGCGGGCCGGATGCGAACGCCAGCCACAGCGCCGCGGCAGCGACCAGCGCCCCACGCCGGGCCGTCATGGCCGTGTCACGCATCGATGGTGACGACGACACACCCGTTCGAGCCGCCCTGCTCCACCAGCTCGTTGGCACGCGCGATCTCTGCCAGCGGCACCCGTTCTGCAATGCGGTGCTGGAGCATGCCGTCGCGGAATGCCTGCGTGATGTCGGCGATCGCGAGCTTCTTGGCCGGCTCGGGCATCGAATACACGATCACGAAACGGACCGTGACGTCCAGGTACATCATGCGGAAGAACGGCAGCTGCGGCTCCTTCACCTGCGTCGACGAGTATGTCGCGATCACTCCGCTGGTGCGGATGCAGTTCAGGACTTCCGGCAGGTTCGCGCCGAACTCGACGTCGATCACGCGGTCGACCGGCTTGCCGCCGTTCAACGACTTGACCCGCTCGCTCCATCCGGTCTCGCGATGATTGAAGACGTGCTTCGCGCCGGCTTCACGACACACGGCCTCGTCGCGTGGATTGCTCGCCGACGCTATTACCCTGGCACCGGCCATCTTCGCCCACTGGATCGCGTAGTAGCCGACCCGCCCGGCGCCACCGGTCACGAGCACGGTCTGGCCCGCAATCGGGCCGTCCGCGTGCACGCAACGGTGCGCAGTCATGATCGGGATGCCGGCGCATGCGCCGACGTCGAAGCCGGCTTCGATCGGCAACGTGACGGCACGCAGCGAGTCGAGCGCCACGTACTGCGCCGCCGTGCCGAAACGACGACCGAACTGCGCCTGGTAGACCCAGACCTTTTCGCCGACCCGTTTCGAGTCGACACCAGCGCCGACCGCCTCGATCACGCCGGCGCCGTCGCTGTCCGGGATCACGTAGCCGTCGTCGAGCAGGTTGGGGAACGAGCCGGCGCGCTTCTTCACGTCGGACGGATTGACGCCGCTCGTGCGCAGTCTGACCAGCACTTCGCCGGGGCCCGCCACGGGCGTCGGTTTCTCGCCTATCACGAGCACGTCGCGTGCGGCGCCGAATTTCTCGAACCACGCTGCTTTCATCGATTTCCCCACTGCATCGGTTCAGTCGTCGAGCCAGTTCGAGAGCGATTCCGTGTGGCCGTCCACGCCGATGATCTGGCCCGAGATCATGCGGCCCTGCGCCGAGGCGAGAAAATACGCCGTGTTGGCGACGTCTTCGGCGTCGACGAACTGCCGTAACGACACCTGTCGCTCGTAGAGCTTGCGAATCTGCGCCACCGTCATCCCGCGCGCAACCGCGTCACGCTCGATGACGCCGTCGATGCGCGGGCCCTTGATGCTGCCCGGGCAGATGGCATTGACGCGGATGCCCTCGGGTCCGAGTTCCATCGCCAGTGTCTTGGTGAGGCCGAGCAGCGCCCACTTGCAGGCCGCGTACGGTGTACGCAACGGAAAGCCGAAGAACGCCGCGCTCGACGCGATGTTGACGATCGAGCCGCCGCCCGCGGCACGGAGCAGCGGCACGGCGCGACGCGTGCAATAGAACTGGCCGTTCAGGTCGACGGCGATCGTACGGTCCCAGTCGACCGGCTCGATCTTCTCGACCGGTGCCGTGGGGCCGGCGATGCCGGCGTTGTTGACCAGGACGTCCACGCGGCCGTATTTCGCGGCGATCTCGTCGAACCAGGCGTCGACCTGCCCCGCGTCACTCACGTCGACGATGCTGGCCGCCGCCTTCGGGTGCGAGGCGCGGAATTCCTGGACCGCAGCCGGATCCGCGTCGCAGACATGCGCGCGAAAACCGCCTTCCTCGAAGCGTTCGGCAATCCTTCGGCCAAGGCCCGTCGCGGCCCCGGAAATGACGATTACTGGCGCTTGTGCCATCAGACTCTCCACATCAGGTACCTGAACCCTACTCACGTCGGCAGCCATGCCACAAGCGATCCATGTTTCCTTTCCAGTCCTGCGCGCCACATCGAAGCGTTCAGGGGCTGGTTGCTGCACCAGTCGGCCAGCGATCCCCCGATGTTAGTGGCGGTGCTCAGCCCCAGAGCGCGGGATCCGGCACTTGCATGACGCCGCGCTCGAAACGGATCGGGTGGTGC
>JAOUGW010000030.1 GCA_029865465.1 Gammaproteobacteria bacterium | reverse complement strand
ACAGTCTTCTGGGTCGGACGCAGCGCGAACGCCGCGGCCTTCGGCAAGGCGTGGGACACGTGGCGCGACGCGTTGGGGAATCCGGACTCCGTGCCGGCGAAGTTGTGGGCACGCTTGGCCGCGTGCAGTACCAACGTCAGCCGGACGGGATACGACACCTACTAGCGGGAGCGGAGGGCCGCGCGGAAGCCCTGCGATGCACGCCGCCGACTATCCCCTAACCCCTGTCCCCCAACCCCTTCTCGAGCGCGTTTCGCAGGAACGGCACCGTCAGCCTGCGCTGCGCCGCGAGCGAGGCTTCGTCGAGCTGATCGAGCACTGCAAACAGCGAATGCAGGTCGCGCGGCAGGCGGTGCACGAGGTACAGCGCCGCCTCCTCCGACAACTCGAGCCCGCGACTCGCTGCACGCAGGCGCAATGCCTCGCACTGCCCTTCCTCGTCGAGTTCGGTGAGTTGGTGCACGTCGGCGGCCAGCAGTCGTGAACGCAGGTCCGGCAGCGTGAAAGGCAGGCTCGCGGGCGGAGCATTGCTCGCTACGACGAGCCGGCCCGAGCCGTCCTGCAACAGCGTATGCAGGCGAAAGATCGCCGCGTTCCAGGCCGGATCCGTGGCGACGGCCTCGAGCCCGTCGAGACAGACGAGCCCCAGCGTGTCGCACCCCTCGAGCATTGCGCTGGATGGCGCCAGCGCCAGGTCGATGTAAGCCGCCGCTTCGTTACGCTCGCCCGCAGCCGCGCATGCAGCCTGCAGCAGATGCGTCTTGCCCGTGCCTGCACGGCCCCACAGCCAGACGACGGGTGGCGCCGCCGGCCGCGAACCCTGCAATGCGGCGCACGCCTGCGCATTGGAACCGGCGACGAAACTTGCGAAGCGCGCGGTGTCGCGCAGCCGCATGCGCAGGGGCAGTTGCTCCATCATTGCGGCAGGCAACCGTTCAGTGCCGCCGCGACGAGCGTTCGCGCGCGACGGCCTGCGCGCGGCGCGCATAGATCAGCGTGTAGTCGATGCCGCTCACGCAGGTCGAGAACAGGACGAACGCGCCGAGCGTGATCACCGCCCATTGCGGCGGCCACAGGTACGCCGCCGCGGCAACGACGGCGAGGCAGTAGACGATCTGCGCCAGCGTGTTGATCTTGCTCGCTATGGTCGGGTTGCCATTGACCGGACCGAACAACACTTTGTACGTCAGCGCGCCAAAGACGATCACGAGATCGCGCAACAGGACCAGTGCGGTCAGGGCCCAGGGCACGTCGCCGTTCACGCTCAGGCAGATGAACACCGCGAGCAGCAGCAGCTTGTCGGCGAGCGGGTCGAGGAACCTGCCGAGCTGGCTGGTCCAGCCGAAACGCTTGGCGAGGAAGCCGTCGAGCGCGTCGGTCGATGCGGCCAGGGCAAACAGCAGCATCACGTCGGCATAGCGTTCCTGCAGGATCCAGTGCGCGACGGGATACACCATCAGGATGCGCAGGACGCACAGCAGGTTAGGCAGGTGTCGCAGGTTCATGGTTGCCAGACGAAGTCCGGTGACTCCTGCCTGGCCGTTGCGGCTTCGGTGCGCGGAGCCGGCGCGAGTCGCCCGTCCAGCGCAAAGATTCGTCGCAACAACTCGAGATCGCCGCGGACGCCCAGGTCGAACAGCGCCGTGCTGCCGGACAGCTCGCGTAGCGACACGCTCCGCACGAGGCTCAGGCCGTCGAGATACGTGGTCAGGGCGGCATAGGAGCGCACGTCCTCCAGCCCACCGATACGGACCGTTGTCGTGCTCAGCCCGCGAGTGGAGCCTGGCGCGTAGCGCGCTGCCAGGGTGTCGGCCGCCAGTCCCAGGCCCGCCGCAGGTCCACCCTTACCTTTCGCGGACTGGCCGGCGTGCCCGAAGACCCACTCGTAACCTCCTGCCCCCGCCGTTCCCAGCAGCACGGCCCCGGTCACGCCTGCGCTGGTCGCACGGGCCCGTGCGGTGTCTGCGTCGACCGGTGCGGCCGGCCAGGTCACAGGCACGCCCCGCAACTGGGCCGCCCATTCGATTTCCCGGCGCTCCGGCGGCCGCTCCGCTGCGGTCACCGCGCGGGCGCCGCCTGCGATCGTGGGGACGAACAGGAACACGGTGGTCGTGGGCCGCTCCGACGGCCACAGCGGCAAGCCGGCCTGCTGCAGCAGTTGCTCCATGGCACGGCCATCGAAACCGACCTTGAGCATCCGGTCGGCGGTGGTCGAATACTGCTGGACATAGCGGGCTGGCGCCGCCGCCGCAGCGGCTATTGCCGCGACACTCCCGGCGTCCCTGCGGCCCGAAGCACGCACCGCCGCGATCCTGAGAGCCTCGCCGAAGGCGGCGGCCCGGTCGGCCTCGGCCGTGCCTTTCAGCGGCACCGCGGCCTGGTAGAGCGCCACGTCACCCCAGGCCAGGGGCGACGCCACCGACAACACGAAGAGCAGCCCGCGCGCGAACTTGCGCGCCGTTCCCTCGGTGACGACGTTAGTGCGTTGGGCAGTCATGTGATGGAGGAAGTCGGCGCCGTCGGCCGGTGTGTAAAATACCACAGCCTCGAGCCAGACCCCGGGGCGCCATTCCCCGGGAGCATCAGAAAAATGGCCGAGAGCCCGACCAGCAGCACCACCTATCGCGACGCCGGCGTCGACATCGAAGCGGGCGACGCGCTCGTGGACCGGATCAAGCCCGCCGTCAGGCGTTCGATGCGCCGCGAGGTGCTGGGCGGCATCGGCGGGTTCGGCGCGCTGGTCGAAGTGCCGCTGGACCGCTACAGGAAGCCCGTCATGGTCTCGGGCACCGATGGCGTGGGCACCAAGCTCCGGCTCGCGATCGAGACCGGCCGGCACGACACGATCGGCATCGACCTGGTCGCGATGTGCGTCAACGACGTGGTCGTGCAGGGCGCGGAGCCCCTGTTCTTCCTCGACTACTACGCGACCGGCAAGCTCGACGTGGACACGGCCGAGCGCGTGATCAAGGGCATCGTCGAAGGCTGCCTGCAGGCAGGGTGCGCCTTGGTAGGCGGCGAGACCGCCGAAATGCCGGGCATGTACCAGGGCGAGGACTACGATCTCGCGGGATTCTGCGTCGGTCTCGTCGAGAAGGACCAGATCATCGACGGCACCCGGACGCGCGCCGGCGACGCGATCATAGGCCTCGCCTCCTCGGGCGCGCACTCGAACGGTTATTCGTTGATCCGGCGGCTGCTTGCGCTGAGCGGCGCCAATCCGGCGACGCAACTCGACGGCAGGCCGCTGTACGACCTGCTGCTCGAACCCACGCGCATCTACGTGAAGTCGGTGCTGCAGCTGCTGCAGCAGTCGGTGCCGGTGCACAGCATCGCGCACATCACCGGCGGCGGCCCGACCGGCAATATTCCGCGCGTGATGCCACCCGGGCTCGAGGCCGTGATCGATGCCAGGCTGTGGCCGCGACCCGTCGTCTTCGACTGGCTGCAGCGCGTCGGCAACGTCGCGCGCGACGAGATGTATCGCACCTTCAATTGCGGGCTGGGCATGACGATTTGCGTGCCCGCGGGCGAAGCCGAGCGCGCGCTCGGCATCCTGCGCGCCTGTGGCGAAACGGCAGCCGTGATCGGCGAGGTCCGTTCCGGCGGCCACGAGGTCGTCATCGTCGAATGACGGCCCCAACCCCGCCGCTGCGCGTCGTCGTGCTGGTGTCGGGGCGCGGCAGCAACCTCAAGGCCATCGCTGCACGCGCCGATGCGGGCGAACTGCCCGTGCGCATCGAGGCCGTCGTCAGCGACCGTGCGGACGCCGGCGCGCTCGAATGGGCCCGTGAACGGGGCATCACCACGTCCGTGCTCTCGCCGCGCGACTTCGCCGATCGCGAGGCTTACGGCCGCGCCCTCGGCGACATCGTGGAATCGCATGCGCCGCAGCTGGTGGTGCTCGCCGGCTTCATGCGCATCCTGAGCGACGAGTTCGTGCTGCGTTTCGCGGGCCGCATGCTCAACATCCACCCTTCCCTGCTGCCGAAATATCCCGGCCTGCACACGCACCGCCGCGCGCTCGAGGCCCGCGATCGCGAGCACGGGGCCAGCGTGCATTTCGTCACTCCCGAACTCGACGGCGGCCCGGTGGTCTTACAGGCCAGGGTCCCGGTATTGCCGGGTGACGACGCGGAGTCGCTCGCCGCGCGCGTCCTGCACGAAGAGCACGTGATCTACCCGCGCTGCATCGGCTGGTTTGCGGCGGGTCGCCTCGCCTTCCGCGACGGGGCGGCCTGGCTCGACGGCGCCAGGCTGGAGGCACCGGTGGTGCATGGCAACGACACGAAGGAAGGTGAGTGATGAGGCAGGTTTCGAATTGGTGCGTCCGGGTTGCCGTGGTGGCCGGAGCGTGGTTGTCCGCCGCGCCAGGCGCCGCCCTGGGCGATCCTGCGACTGCCCTGTCCAGCCTCCAGCCGTACGCCGCCCGCTACCAGGTCAGCTACCGCGGCCTGAATGGCGGCGAGATCGAATCGAACTTCAAGCGCGGCACCGCGCCCGGTCAATGGCAGTACGAAACACGCGTGTTCCCGACCCTGCTCGCCCGTATCGCGATCAGTTCGCAGGCGCACGAACTGAGCGTGATCCAGGCGAACGCGGCAGGAATTCGCCCACTGTCATTCAACTTCGACGACGGTTCGGCCAGCGCTGCCAAGGACGTCCGGCTGGTCTACGACTGGAATGAGCTGACGGTGACCGGCAGCGTCGAGGGCAAGCCGGTAGCGCTGGCGATCACGCCCGGGACGCACGATACGTCGTCCGTGCAGGCCGCAATGATCCTCGAACTGCTGGCCGGCCGGAAGCCGCAGGGCTTCAAGATCATCACCGGCGGCAAGCTGCGCGAATACCGTTACTGGCCGGAAGGCACCCAGCAGGTCATGACGCCGTACGGGCAGGTCGAAGCCGAGGTCTGGGCGAGTCAGCGCACCGGTTCGAACCGCGTCACGAAGACGTGGCACGCGGCGTCGCTGGGCTATGTGCCGGTGCAGGCGATCCAGTACCGGAAAGGCAACCCCGAAGTGCAGATGAAACTGGTGAAGCTCAAAAGGGGATAGGGGTTAGGGGATAGGGGATAGTCGGCAGCGCACTGCGTGCGAAGAAAGTCTCTTGCGCGAACGCGCTGCCGACTATCCCCCATCCCCTAACCCCTATCCCCTGACTGACGCGCCCAAAGCTACGCTTTGGGCAGCGTCACGCCGCGCTGCCCCTGGTACTTGCCGCCGCGATCCTTGTACGAGGTCTCGCACACTTCGTCCGACTCGAAGAACAGCATCTGCGCCACGCCCTCGTTGGCGTAGATCTTCGCGGGCAGCGTCGTCGTGTTCGAGAATTCGAGCGTCACGTGCCCTTCCCACTCGGGCTCGAGCGGCGTGACGTTGACGATGATCCCGCAGCGCGCGTACGTCGACTTGCCGAGGCACACGGTCAGCACGCTGCGCGGGATGCGGAAATACTCGACGGTGCGCGCCAGCGCGAACGAGTTCGGCGGGATGATGCAGACCGGGCCGTCGAAATCGACGAACGAACCGTGGTCGAAGTCTTTCGGGTCCACGATCGTCGAGTTGATGTTGGTGAAGATCTTGAATTCGGCCGCGCAGCGCACGTCGTAGCCGTAGCTCGAGGTGCCGTAGGAAACGATGCGCTGGCCGTCGACGATGCGGACCTGGCCGGGCTCGAAGGGCTCGATCATGCCGTGGCTCGCGGCCATGCGGCGGATCCAGCGGTCTGACTTGATGCTCACGATCAGGTGTCCTCGACGGTGATCCTTGGAAAACCCGTCGCGCCGAGCGCGGCGACGGAAAGCCTGGCCGCCGTGCGGCGGGCGGTGTCCAGGTAGGCGGCGCCAATGCGTCCACCCGGATCGGCAACCACCGTGGGACGGCCACCGTCCGTCTCTTCGCGGATGCGGATGTCGAGCGGCAACTGGCCGAGCAGGCTGACGCCATACTGCTCGGCCATGCGCGCACCGCCGCCGCTGCCGAAGATCGGCTCTTCGTGGCCGCAGCTCGAACACACGTGCGTGCTCATGTTCTCGACGATCCCGAGCACCGGCACGTTGACCTTCTGGAACATCCGCAGGCCCTTGCGGGCGTCGAGCAACGCGATGTCCTGCGGCGTGGTCACCACGACTGCACCGCTCACGGGGACGCGCTGGGAAAGCGTCAGCTGGATGTCCCCGGTGCCCGGGGGCATGTCGACGATGAGGTAGTCGAGTTCGCCCCAGTCGGTATCGTTGAGCAACTGCTGCAGGGCCTGCGTCACCATCGGACCGCGCCAGACCATCGGCTGCTCTTCCTCGATCAGGAAGCCGATCGACATGACCTTCACGCCGTGCGCCTCGAGCGGCTGCATGCGCCTGCCGTCATGGCTGACCGGTCTTTCGCCCTGCAGGCCCATCATGCGGGGCTGGCTGGGCCCGTAGATGTCGGCGTCGAGCAGACCGACGCGGGCTCCGTCGATCGCCAGGGCCAGCGCCAGGTTGACCGCGGTCGTGGACTTGCCGACCCCGCCCTTGCCCGAGGCCACCGCAATCACGTTGCGGATGCCGGGCAGCGGCTGCAGCTGGCCCTGGGCGACGTGGGGCGCGACCTGCCAGCCGACGGTCACCGTGGCGTCCGCGAGTCCCGGAGCCTGCCGCAGGAGCGCCTGGAGCTCGGCAGCCAGCGTCCGGGCGTACCCCGCCGCCGGGAAGCCGAGTTCGACCTCCACCAGGGGTCGACCGGCCTCCAACCGAACGGACTTCACAGCTTTTGCTGCCCCAAGAGGCATCCCCAGATAGGGTTCGACATAATTCGCGACCAAGAGGCGGGCCTGGGCGAGGCGATCATCCAGCATTCGGGAATCCATCGAGACAGTGGGAGCGGCATGCGCCGGCAAGCGAGGATTGTAGCGGAATCGGGCAGCACTCAGCGCCGGGTCGGCAGACCGCGGGGCGCCGGGCCCGCGTGGCATAATGCGTCGACTTTCGCCCAACCGGAGGCGACGGCGCGACGTTCAACCGTATTCACCGGACGAGAAACGTCCCCGACCGTGAAGAGCAGATGATCCATCAACGTCGCCCATGAGTTTTTTCACGAACCTGCGCGCTGACCGCCTGATCGCCGAGATCAAGGCGGCCGACGACAGCGACGGTCACAAGACCTCGCTGGAGAAGCTCGCGCGCCTCGGACCTTCGGCGATACCTCGCATCCTCGACGCGCTGGCGAGCGCCGACAACCGGGAGACCGCCGGGTTCGTCGCGGTGCTCACGGCCCTGCTCGACAACAAGGCGTTCCCGGCCGTGGCCAGCGGGCTCACCGACGGCAACCAGCGCACTGTTGCCGGGGCTGCTGCCGCGCTGTCCAATTCGCGCAATTACGCCGCCAACCTGCTGTTCGGCCTGCTCGAGCAGCCGGCGATGCCGAAGGGCACGGTCGTCGGCATCCTCACGGCACAGAAGGCGCGCCTCAATGCGCGCGACGTGCTGCAGCGGGCGTACAACCAGGACGCGGCCGAGAAGGCGGCCATGTTCCGCATCGTCTCCGAGATCGCCGACGCGAGCATCGTCCCTGAACTGCTGAGCCGCCTCGAGGGCAAGGACCCGATCGCGCGCACGCACATCATCCACATCCTGGCGCGCTTCAACCAGCGCAACGTCGCCGAGGCGCTGCAGCGGCAGCTGAAGGACACCAACAAGTTCGTGCGGCAGGCCGTGCTGAACGCCCTGGCCGGCTTCGAAGGCAACGTCGACGTCGGGCTGCTGTGCGAAGTCCTGCGCGACCCGGACGTCGAAACGCAGCAGAAGGCGATCGACGCCGTCGTGCGGGCCAACCACCCCGACACGATGCGGCACCTCATCGCCGTGCTGCGGGATGAAGACGAGAATGCCCGCCGGGCTGCGGTCGAAGTGCTGAACGAGATCGGCACGGCGGCCCACGTGAAGGAACTGCTGCAGTCGATCAAGGACGACGACTGGTGGGTACGCAGCCGCGCTGCCGACGCGCTTGCCAAGATCGGCGGCCCGCGCGTGATCGAAGCGGCGCTCGAGCTGATTCGTGACCAGGACGAGGACATCCGTCGCGCCGCGATCGAGATCCTGAACCAGACCAAGGACGAGCGCGCCATCGGCTTCCTCATCGAAGCCACCCGCGACAGCGACTGGTGGGTACGCGAACGCGCCGTCGACGCGCTCGCCGAGATCGGCAGCCCGCGAGCCCTGCCCTCGCTGCTGGACCTGCTCCGCACCGGCGATGAACGATCGCTGCCGACCGTGACCCGCGCGATCGGCAAGCTCGGCGATCCGTCCGTGATCCCGCGGCTGATGCCGTTGCTGACGAGCCCTTCCAAGGAAGCCCGGCTCGAGGTCATCACGGCGCTCGCGCGCCTCGTGGACGACAATTCCGCCGATGCCGTGCGTGCGCGGCTGGAGTCGTTCAGCTCGGAAACCGCCGACCCCACGGTGAGCCATGCGGCGCTGCGTGCGGTCGAGGACATGGACGCGCGATTCTCGACGGGCGTGCGCGACGCGCAGCGGGGAGCGACCCGGATGACCGAGCCCGCGCGCACCTTGCTCGCCGAGAAGGTCGACCTCGACCGCATCGCGCGCGAGACCGCGCCGGCGCTGCGCCTCGACATCTCCGACCTCAAGCCGGGCGACGTGCTCGAAGGCCGCTACAAGTACGTGCAGAAGATCGGCAAGGGGGCCTTCGGCACCGTGCTGCTGATGGAGGACACGGTCGTCGACGAACGGCTGGTGCTGAAGTTCCTGAACCCGAACGTCTCGCAGGACGAGGAGATGATGAAGCGGTTCGTGCACGAGCTGCGCTACTCGCGCAAGATCACGCACCGCAACGTCATCCGCATCTACGACTTCCTGTTCATCCGCGGCAACTACGCGATCTCGATGGAGTACTTCCCGTCGCATACGCTTGGCCACGAGATCAACGACAAGCCGCTCCCGATCAGCAAGGCCGTTCGCTTCGCGATGGACGTGGCCACCGGCATGGCCGTCGCCCACCAGTCGGGCATCATTCACCGCGACCTGAAGCCGGCCAACGTGCTGATCGACGATACCGGCCTGCTCAAGATCGTGGACTTCGGCGTGGCCGCGGCGCAGCACCAGGGCGACACCCAGCTCACCAAGACCGGTTACGTGATCGGGTCGCCGAAATACATGGCGCCCGAGCAGATCCTGGGCAAGAAAGTCGACGAGCGCGCCGACGTCTACTCGCTCGGCGTGATCCTCTATGAGATGCTCACGGGCGAGCCGCCCTACCACCGCGGCGACCACATGGCGGTCATGTACCAGCACGTCCAGGGCAAGGCGAAGCCACCGATCGATGTGAATCCCGCCATTCCGCCGGGCCTGTCGGAGATCGTCATGAAGGCGATGACCGTGGACAAGGCGCGACGCTTCCAGACCATGGACGAGCTGCGCGGCGCGCTCGAACACTACCTCTGAGGCCGCCTTGGCTCGCATCGACTCATTCCTGAAGCTCGGCGCCTCGCAAGGCTGCTCGGACGTCCACCTCGCGGTCGGCGTGCCGCCGATGCTGCGCATGAACGGCGACCTGCTGCCGATCAAGTTCCGCAACCTGGCCGAGGCCGAGCTGGAAGGCTACGTCACGGAAATCCTCACGCCCGTGCACCAGGAGCAGTTCAGGAAGGGCCACGACGTGGATTTCTCCTACGTCTCCGAGGACAACACGCGTTTCCGCGTCAACGTCTTCCGCAAGGAGACGGGCGTCGGCGCGGTGTTCCGCGCCATCCCGAACGAGGTGCCGTCGCTCGATTCGCTGAATCTGCCGCCGGTCGTCACGAAGTTCTGCGATTTCCACCAGGGCATGGTCCTGGTCACGGGTTCCACCGGTACCGGCAAGTCGACGACGCTCGCGGCGATGATCGACCACCTGAACCGGACGCGCCGGCTGAACATCATCAGCCTCGAAGACCCGATCGAGTTCGTCCACCGCAGCAAGCAGTCGCAGGTGATACAGCGCGAGCTGCACACCCACCTGCCCTCCTTCGCCGAGGGCGTGCGGGCCGCCATGCGCGAGGACCCCGACGTGATCCTGGTCGGCGAACTGCGCGACGCCGAGACGGTGCGCTGGGCGATGACCGCGGCGGAAACCGGACACCTGGTGCTCGGCACGCTGCACACGACCAGCGCCGTGAAGACGATCGACCGCATCGTCGATGCGTTGCCGCCCGAGGAGCGCGAGCAGACCAAGAGCTTCCTGTCGCAGGGCCTGCTCGGCGTCGTGACCCAGTTCCTGGTGCGCACGCCCGACCTGCGTGGCCGCAAGGCGATCTGCGAAGTGATGGTCATGAACCGCGCGATCGGCAAGCTCATCACCTCCGAGCAGTCGCACATGATCCCGTCACAGTTGCAGACCGGTCGCGAGGTCGGCATGCAGACGCTCGACCAGGCGCTGCTCGCCGCCGTCCAGGCGCGCGAGGTCGATCCGGAGGACGCGTTCAGTTACGCCATGGACAAGAAGCCGTTCGCCCGCTACGTCCCCGAGGGCACGGCGATCCTCAAGGCCGACGTGACGCAGGGAATCTGATGTCCACCGGTACGACGACGCAGATCGCCGGTCCCGACTCGCCGCAGCACACGCCGCGGCGCATCGACGAGTTCCTGCACGAGGTGCTGAAGCAAGGCGGCTCCGACCTGCATTTCGTCGCCGGCGACCCGCCGCGCATCCGCCACAATGGCGAACTGCGGTCGCTGCGCGATGCGCCGCTCGGCAAGCAGTTCGTGCACGAAACGATCATGGACTTCATCACCCGCCGCGCCCTGCAGCAGCTCGAGGAGAAGGACGGCGCCGATTTCGCCTATTCCATCCCGGGCGTTTCGCGGTTCCGCGTCAACGTGTTCAGGCACATCGGCGGGCTCGGCGCGGTGCTGCGGGCGATCCCGTCCAAGGCGCTGACGCTAGAGCAGCTCAACATGCCCCAGGCCGTGCGCAGCCTGTGCCGCGTCAACAACGGCCTGATCCTGGTGACGGGCAAGACCGGCTCGGGCAAGTCGACGACGCTCGCCGCGATGATCGACGACATCAACGCCCGCGAAAAAGGCCACATCCTCACGATCGAGGACCCGATCGAGTTCGTGCATCCGCGCAAGAACTGCCTGGTCAGCCAGCGCGAGGTCGGCCTGCACAGCCCGGGGTTTGCGGAGGCGCTGCACTCGGCCCTGCGCGAAGATCCGGACATCGTGCTGGTGGGCGAATTGCGCGACCACGAGACGATGAGCATCGCGGTCACGGCGGCCGAGATGGGCATCCTCGTGATGGGCACCCTGCACACCAACGGCGCGGCGCCCACCGTCGACCGCATCGTCAATGCCTTCCCCTCCGACAAGCAGGGGCACGTGCGGACCATGCTGTCGACCTCGCTGCGCGGCGTGGTCTCCCAGCAACTCATCCCGCGCGCCGACAAGCGCGGGCGGGTCGCCGCGCTCGAGATCCTCATCAACACGCCGGCCGTCTCCAACCTGATCCGCCAGGGCAAGCTCGACCAGCTCGAGAACGCGATGCAGAGCGGTGGCGCCCACGGCATGCGGGTCATGGACTCGGCGATCAAGGAACTGCTCGACAAGGGCGTGATCAGCGGCCGCTCGGCTTACGAAAAAGCCATCAACAAGCCGCAGTTCGAGCAGTTCAAGGACATGGGTTAGAACCCAGCGTCGACGGCGCCGGCCTCGACAGATCGGCAGCCTGCACACCGCCCCCGGGTCCCAGGGGCGTCTCGATTGGACGCCGTTAACCGTCCGTGCGCCGCATGCCCATCGACCGGGTCTCGGGGACGTCTCCCGCGCCTTGGAAAGGCAGACACGCGGCGCGGGAGACGTCCCCGAGACCCGGTCGATGGGCCTCACGTGCGGTGGCAGCGGATTCATTGCTGCGGTGACTTGCGCCGTGCGAGCGCTCGCCCACGGCGAGTGCAAGCTCAGGCGCCGCCACTCAAGCGGCCGATCCGGAGCCTTCCCCAGAGCGCGTGTCTGCCTTTCCAAGCTCGGGGAAAGGCTCCGGATCGGTCGCTTGCAACCGGCAAGGAGCGGCTCTTGTTGCTCGACCGGCCGCTCTTCGAGCCAAGCCGTTTCGTGGCCCGACTGGCATAATCGACGGTCCATCGACCCGGACCCCGCCGCCCCATGACCGCCCCCGCCAAGCGCAGCCTGCTCGTGACCAGCGCGTTGCCGTATGCCAACGGCGCGCCGCACCTCGGGCACATGCTCGAGTACGTCCTGACCGACATCTGGGTGCGGTTCCAGCGCATGCGCGGCCACGACTGCCTGTTCATCTGGGCGAGCGACGCGCACGGCACGCCGATCATGCTCAAGGCCCGGCAGGAAGGCATCACCCCCGAGCAGCTGATCGAGCGCGTCGGCGCCGAACAGCGCCGCGACTTCGGCGAGTTCGACATCTCGTACGACAACTTCCACACCACGCACTCGGACGAGAATCGCGAGGTCACCTACGAGATCTATCGCCGGCTCGTCGCGGGCGGCCACATCCGGCGCGAGACGATCGTCCAGGCGTACGACCAGCAGGCACGGATGTTCCTGCCGGATCGCTACGTGCGTGGCACTTGCCCCAGGTGCGGCGCGATCGACCAGTACGGCGACAGCTGCGAAGTCTGCGGCGCCACCTACACGCCCGCCGACCTGTTGAACGCCGTCTCGGTCGTGAGCGGCACGGCGCCGGTGCAGAAGGAATCGGAGCACCTGTTCTTCAAGCTCGGCGACTTCGAGCCGATGCTGCGCGCCTGGACGGGTGGCGATCGACTGCAGTCCGCCGTCACTGCCAAGCTCGGCGAGTGGTTCGGCGCGGGCCTGCGCGACTGGGACATCTCGCGCGACGAACCGTATTTCGGCTTCGAGATCCCGGGCGAGACCGGCAAGTTCTTCTACGTCTGGCTCGATGCACCGATCGGCTACCTCTCGAGCCTGCTGCAGTACTGCCGCCGCACCGGGCGGGATTTCGAGCAGTACTGGAAGCCGGACAGCGACGCCGAGGTGTACCACTTCATCGGCAAGGACATCGTCTATTTCCACACGCTGTTCTGGCCGGCCGTGCTCGCCGGAGCGGGCTACCGGCCGCCGACCTCGGTGTTCGCGCACGGCTTCCTGACCGTGAACGGGCTCAAGATGTCGAAGTCGCGCGGCACGCTGATCTCCGCGCGCAACTGGCTCGATCACCTGCCGGCGGAATACCTGCGCTATTACTTCGCGTCGCGTCTCGGCGATGGCGTCGACGACCTCGACCTCAACCTCGACGAATTCGTCGCCAAGGTCAATTCGGACATCGTCGGCAAGCTGGTCAATATCGCGAGCCGCTGTGCCGGATTCATCGCGCGGGGCGCGGCGGGCAAGCTGGCCTCCACGCTTGCGGATGCGTCCCTGCAGCAAGAATTCGCCGCTGCCGGCGAGCGCGTCGCCGCGCTCTACGAGGGCCGCGACCTCGCAGGTGCGATGCGCGAGATCATGGCGCTCACCGACCGCGCCAATCTCTACATCGACCAGCAGAAGCCCTGGCTCATGGCAAAGGATCCGGCGCGTGCCGCCGAAGTGCAGGCCGTCTGCACGCAGGGCATCAACCTGTTCCGTGTGCTCGCGGTGTACCTGAAGCCCGTCATGCCGAAGCTCGCCGCGGGTGCCGAGAAATTCCTCGGGCTGCCGCCGCAGGCGTGGGCTGATGCGGCGATGCCGCTGCTCGGCACGGCGATCAACGCCTACGAACCGCTCGCGACGCGCGTCGACCCGGCCGCGGTCAAGGCGCTGCTCGCCGCCTCGTCGGAGAGCCTGAAGCCCTCGGGCGTGCCGCAGGCGGCCGCCACGACAGGCGCAGCGGTCGCGGCAAAGGCTGCGGCGAAGCCCGCGCAAGACGCCGTGAAGGCTGCGGCAAAGCCGGCCGAGCCCGCCGCTGCGCCCGCGCAACTGTCGATCGACGACTTCATGAAGGTCGACCTGCGTGTCGCTCGAATCGATTCGGCCGAACGGGTCGAAGGCGCCGACAAGCTGCTCAGGCTGGGGGTCGATCTCGGCGAACTCGGCAAGCGGCAGATCTTCGCGGGCATTCGCGAGGCGTACGAGCCGGCGCAGCTCGTCGGTCGGCTGACGGTCGTGGTCGCCAATCTCGCGCCGCGCAAGATGCGCTTCGGGCTGTCCGAAGGCATGGTGCTCGCGGCCGGGCCCGGCGGACAGGAGATCTTCGTGCTCGCCCCCGATGCGGGCGCGACGCCCGGCATGAAGGTGAAGTGACGCCCGCGACGAGGAGCCCATGACCGAGCTGCTGCTGCTCGCGCTGGGAGCGAGCCTGGTCAACAACTTCGTCCTGTCCAACTTCCTCGGGCTCTGCCCGTTCATCGGCGTGAGCCGCCGCTTCGAGGCCGCCGCAGGCATGGCCCTCGCGACGCTGTTCGTGCTCACGATCGCCTCGGGACTGAGCTTCTCGCTGTGGCAATGGGTACTGGTGCCGCTGGGTCTCGAGTACCTGCGCACGCTGGTCTTCATCCTGCTGATCGCGGGGATCGTGCAGTTCACCGAGATCATGGTGCGGGCGACGAGCCCCCTGCTGCACCAGCTGCTCGGCATCTTCCTGCCGCTGATCACGACCAACTGCGCCGTGCTCGGCGTGGCGCTGCTGAACGTCGACCGCCAGCACGGCCTGCTCGAGTCGCTCGTCTTCGGTGCAGGCGCCGGCGCAGGCTTCGGACTCGCCCTGCTGCTGTTCACGACACTGCGCGAACGGCTGGACACGGCCGACGTGCCGCAAGCCTTCCGCGGCGTGCCCGTGGCGCTCGTGACGGCGGGCCTGATGGCCCTCGCCTTCATGGGTTTCGCCGGGCTGGGCGCGCGGTGAGCACCGACGCGGTCGTCATGGCGGTGCTGGTGGCGGCGGCCCTCGCCGTCACGCTCGGCGTCGCACTCGGTTGGGCGGCATCGCGCATCGAACCCGACGCCGACTCGCTCGTGGAACGCATCGACGCGCTGCTGCCGCAGACGCAGTGCGGCCAGTGCCGGTACCCGGGCTGCCGGCCATACGCGGCCGCGATCGCCGCCGGTGCAGCCGAGATCGACCGCTGTCCTCCGGGCGGGGCCGCCACGGTACGCGCGCTCGCCGCGTTGCTCGATCGTCCGCCGCGTCCGCTCGATCCGGCGTTCGGCGGGCCGAAGCCGGCACGGGTGGCATGGATCGACGAAGAGAGGTGCATCGGTTGCGCGCGCTGCCTGCCGGCCTGCCCGGTCGACGCGATCGTCGGCGCACCCAGGCAGATGCACACGGTGATCGCGGCGCAGTGCACCGGCTGCGAGCTCTGCCTGCCGCCCTGCCCCGTCGACTGCATCGAACTGCGCCCTGTCCCGGCTGTGTCGCTGCGCTACCGCCAGCCGCGTGCCGCGTGATGGCCGCTCGCTCCAGGTTCCCCGCCGGCCTCGCGCTCGACACGCACAAGCAGCAGGCGTGCGGCACACCGATCGTCGAACTGGCACTGCCCGCGCAGGTGGTGCTCGCACTCGATCAGGGCACGGGTTACGGCGCCGAACCCGTCGTGGCCGTGGGGGCTGCCGTGGCCATGGGCACGCTCGTCGCACGGACCGACCACCCGTTTGCCTCGGCCCTGCACGCGCCGCTCGCAGGCACCGTCGTCGCGATCGAGACGCGCGCAGCGGCCGTCGCAGGCGGTCGCAGCGTCTGCATCGTGATCGCGGGCGACGGCTCGGACCGGGTCGATGACGGCGTCACGCCCGTCCCAGACGCCGACGCGCTGAGCCCGGACGAGCTCGCGCAGCGATTGCGCGCAGCGGGCATCGCGGGACTCGGCGGTGCCGGCTTTCCGACGGCGACCAAGCTGGCCTCGGCACGCGACCGACGGGCGCAGACGCTGCTGCTGAACGGCGCGGAGTGCGAGCCGTGGATCTGTTGCGACGACGCGCTGATGCGCTCCGCTGCGGACGACGTCGTGCTCGGCGCGCTGATCCTCAGGCGCGCGGCCGGCGCCGTGCGTTGCGTCATCGCGATCGAGGACGACAAGCCGGCAGCCATCGCCGCCGTGACCGGCGCCATCGGACGCCGGCGTGACGATGCGTTGACGCTCGAGGTCATCCCAGCGGTGTACCCGCAGGGCGCCGAGCGTCAGCTGGTCACGACGGTAACGGGTGTCGAAGTGCCCTCGGGCGGCTTGCCCGCGGATGCCGGGGTCATCTGCCAGAACGTTGCGACCGCCGCGGCCGTCGCGCGTTGGGCCACGAGCGGTGAGCCCCTTCTCTCTCGCGTCGTGACCGTTACGGGCAGCGGGGTCGAGCGCCCGTGCAACGTGCGCGCGCCGATCGGCACGCCGCTCGCGGCGCTCATCGCAGCGTCCGGCGGCTATCGCGGTACGCCATTGCGCCTGATCGCCGGCGGCAGCATGACGGGTCGCGCATTGCCATCGGACGAGGTCGGGCTCACCAAGGCGATGAACTGTGTGTTCGTCGCGACGCGGGACGATATCGGTGCACGGCTAGGGGCCGTCGAGTTGCCGTGCATCCGCTGCGGCGACTGTGCCAGCGTATGCCCCGCCGGACTGCTGCCGCAGCAACTGCACCGGGCGGCGCTCGCCGACGCTCACGACGCGTTGCGCGATCTCGGCGTGCGCGACTGCATCGATTGCGGGCTCTGCGACTACGTCTGCCCGAGCCAGATTCCGCTCGCCGATCGTTTTCGTGACGCGAAGCGTCGCCTGGACGAGGCCGCAGCCACGGCGCAGAAGGCGGCGGATGCCCGGCAGCGTCACGAACTGCACATGCGCCGGCTGCAGGAAGCCGCGACGGCCGAACACAGGGCCTTTGAAGACGTGCGTCGCCGGGTGCGCCAACCCGGCGATGATCCGACCGACGGTGCGGACTGACATGCGATTCGACACCTCGCCCGCACCGCACGTCATCGCCGGTTACACCGTGCCGCGCGTCATGTTCCAGGTGCTGCTCGCCCTGGCTCCCGCGGGAATCGCGCACGTCGCACTGTTCGGTCCCGGCCTGCTGCTGCAACTGTCCGTCGCTTGCGTCACGGCCCTGCTCGCGGAAGCCGCGGCGCTGCGCTGGCGGGGTCGCGACGCAGCACCTGCACTCAGGGACGGCAGCGTGCTGGTCACCGCGTTCCTGCTGGCGTTCTCGATCCCACCGCTGCTGCCATGGTGGCTCGGTGCGCTCGGCACGGCGCTGGCCGTGCTGCTCGGCAAGCACGTGTTCGGCGGGCTCGGCCAGAATCCCTTCAATCCGGCGATGGTGGGCTACGCGATCCTGCTCGTCGCGTTTCCTGCCGAGATGACGCGCTGGCCCGTGCCGATGGACGTCGACGGCACCCGCACCTGGTCCGAACTGGCGCGGATGTCGTTCGCGGGCTTTTGCGGCGCGGACCTGGCGGCGCGCTGGGACGGCTATACCGGGGCGACGGCCCTCGACTCGATTCGCAACGGACTCGGTCTGCGCTACACGCTGCCCGAACTGCTGGCACGCGGCGACATTGCCGGGACGTTCGGCGCGCGCGGCTTTGCCTGGATCAATCTCGCGGCGCTTGCAGGAGGTCTTTACCTGGTGAGCCGCCGGATCGTGCGCTGGCATATCCCGGTGGCCGTGCTCGGCGGCCTGCTCGTGCCGTCATTCATCGCGCACGGCCTGGATCCGGGCATCGCCCTGGGACCGACGCTGCAGGCTTTCTCGGGCGCGACGATGCTGACCGCATTCTTCATCGCAACGGACCCGGTCTCCGCCGCAACGAGCGATCGCGGACGGCTGTGGTACGGAGCCGGCATCGGACTGATCGCGTGGATCATCCGCACCTGGGGCGGATACCCGGATGGTTGCGCATTCGCCGTGCTGCTGATGAACCTCGCCGTGCCCTTCATCGACCGCTACACGGTGCCGAGGATTTATGGCCGCCAGCCCTGAGCGCCCGGCGCATCGGACCATCCGCGCCGCCATGGTGCTCGCGGCCGTGGCCATCGCGGCCTTCGGCCTCGTGGCCGTGGTGCACGAGTTGACGCGCGACCGGATCGCTGCGACGGAACGCGCGCGCGAACTCGCCCGCTTCGACCAGGTGCTGGCCGGGCTCCCGCACGACAACGACCTGCTCGCCGACACGCTGACGCTGCGCGACGCGGAACTGCCGGGCTCGACGGAGGCCGTCACCGCGTACCGTGCCCGCTTCCACGGCCAACCGGTCGCAGTCGTGCTCGAGCCCGTCGCGCCCGACGGCTATGCGGGAGCCATTCGCCTGCTGATCGCGATTGCGCCCGACGGCACGATCCTGGGTGTACGTGCCCTCAGCCATCGCGAGACTCCCGGACTCGGCGACTTCATCGATACACGCAAGTCGGATTGGATGCAGCAGTTCACCGGCAAGTCCGCGGGCAGCAGCGCAGCGGCGCGCTGGCGGGTCCGCAAGGACGGCGGCGAATTCGACCAGTACACGGGCGCCACGATCACCTCGCGCGCGGTGGTCGGGACCGTCGGGAGCACGCTGGAATTCTTCGCCCGCCATCGCGACGAGTTGCTGGCAGCCCCGGCTACAATCGAGCCATGACGCCTGCCGCCATCGTCCGCGCCGGTTTCCGCGACCAGAATCCGGGTCTCGTGCAATTGCTCGGGCTGTGCCCGCTGCTGGCGGTGAGCACGTCGCTCGGCAGCGGCCTCGGGCTCGGGCTGGCGACCATGGTGGTCCTCGTCGCCAGCAACGGCCTGGTCTCGCTGGTGGGCCGGTCGTTGCCTGCCGAGATCCGCATCGCGGTGTTCGTACTGCTGATCGCTGCGCTGGTCACGACCGTTGAACTCGCGCTCGCGGCCTGGCTGCCCGGGCTGCACACCGCCCTCGGCATCTTCCTGCCGCTGATCGTCACGAACTGCCTGGTTCTAGCGCGCGCCGAAGCGTTCGCCTCGCGCCAACCGGTCGGGAACGCGCTGCTCGATGGCTTCGCGATGGGTGGCGGATTCCTGGTCGTGCTGGTCGCGCTGGGCAGCGTGCGCGAAGTGCTCGGCCGCGGCAGCCTGGGCGGCGACCTGCACCTGTTGCTCGGCAGCGGCGGCCCGACGTACGGGTTGCACCTGTTCGGCGAGCAGCACGGGTTCCTGCTCGCGCTGCTGCCGCCTGGCGCGTTCATCCTGCTCGGGCTCGGCCTGGCCTGGCGCCAGGCACGCAAGGCGACCGACCCGGCCGCGGCATCCGGCGCTGCCGTGACCGGTGGCAAGCCGGGCGAGGCCACGTCGTGAAACCGGCGCAGGTCCGCGAACTCTTCGCGCGACTGCAGTCGCTCAATCCGCATCCGGCCACGGAGCTCGAGCATTCCTCGCCGTTCGAGTTGTTGATCGCCGTGATCCTCTCGGCGCAGGCCACCGACAAGAGCGTGAACATCGCGACGCGCAAGCTGTTCCCCGTCGCCAGCACGCCGGAGCAGATCCTCGCCCTGGGCGCGGACGGGTTGACGTCGTACGTGAAGACGATCGGACTCTATCCCGGCAAGGTCAAGAACATCCTCGCCACGTGCCGGCTGCTGCTCGAGCGTCATGGCGGCGACGTGCCTGCGGATCGGCAGGCCCTCGAAGAGCTGCCGGGCGTGGGCCGCAAGACGGCGAATGTCGTGCTCAACAGCGCTTTCCGTGT
>JAOUGW010000236.1 GCA_029865465.1 Gammaproteobacteria bacterium | reverse complement strand
GCCACCGCACGGTCCGCGCCCTGGTTCAGGGCCGTCTTGAGCCCTGCGACGCTGTCCTTGGGCGCTATGGCGTCGACGCCGGCAAAGACGGCAAGTGGCAGCACGAGAAGCAGGAGCGCCAGGGTGCGTCGCGTCGTCATGGTCGGATTCCCTCGATTGGCTGTACTCGATCTTAGGCTCTTCGTGACGGCGCAGCGAACGCCGTGGGGCCCTGTTGAATTCCTGCCGGGTTGGGGGAGACTTGGCGGCGGGTTGTGCGAGCGGCCCTGGACTGGGAAAGTATCGGCAATCGACTCGAGGTGACAGCGCATGGAGGAATACTGGGCTACGCGGACGGGACGCTGGCGACGGGCGATGCACCAGCAGCAGGCGCCCTCGCTGGCAGAGCGGCTTTACCAGGTGATCCGCCAGGACGTGGACGCGGGGCAGTTGCCGGCTGGGGCGCTGTTGCCGGCGAGCGAACGCGTGGCGGCTGAACTGTCGATCGAACCGGCTGACGTCCAGGCGGCGTACCAGCGCCTGCTCGCCGCCGGGTTTCTCGAGGAACGCGCGGACGGTAACCTCTGCATCACGAGCAGGGGGCGTGAGACGGACGTCGGCGATGCGACACAGATCCGCTTCGAGGCGGCGCTGCTGAAGGCAGTGCGCGAAGCGGCGGCCCGCGGCCTCTCGAGCGCCGAGGCGACCGGTATGTTCAAGGCGGCCATGGTCCGCCTGGAGGCGATGGAGAAGCCCAGGAAGCCGCAGGACTGAGCCGCCTGCATCAAGTACTGATTGACACAGCTGCAATTCGCGCGAGCCTTGGGTCGTTTAGAATCGGTCTGATTGCGGGGACAATTGCCATGCCGTATCGCATCCGGTGGGAAGGCCATGGGGTCTACCGACGCTTCTTCGGCGTCATCACCCTCGTGGAGTTTCGTGAAGCCAACAAGGAAATGCGCAGTGACTTGCGCTACGAGGGCATCCGCTACATCGTTTCCGATTACCTGGAAGCCCAGCTGGCCCCTGACATCACCGAACAGGACCTGCGGGCATACGCCCGGCACGAGAGGCTGCACTTCTACGACAGCCCTGACGTCGTGCAGGCGATCGTCGCCACGGACCCGAAGAACGTGCAATACGCCCGGTACTACGAGTCGCTCGGCGTTTCACCTTACTGTACCGCGGACTTCACGACCGTCGCCGATGCGCGGTGGTGGATTGCGAGCAATCCGCGACGGGGCTGGAACCGGCCGTCGCTGGACGCCACGACGACGATGGCGGTGCCGCACTTCTGAAAAGACGCTGCAGCAGTCAGCGCGAGTGGCGGCGCCGTAGTCGCCGCCGCCAGCGTCATGCCAACCCGCTCCATTCCGCTGAATCCGAGGAAGCTGCTGCACTCCAAGTGGACGGCCGTGAATCCGCGCAACAAGGAGAAGCATTTCCTCGTGACCGGGATCGTCGATCCGCAACCGCCGGGATCGCCGGTCGTGTCGATCGAGATCGAGGCGGTGCACTCGAAGCGGGTCCAGGTGATGCCGTGGCGCGACCTGGCTGACGCCACGCAGTGGCGGCGGGGCTGGGATTAGCGCGGCAGGAGTTCCTTGTGCGCGGCCTGCAGGTACCCGGCGATCTTGCGCGGGTCGGGCACGACGCTGCTCGCGGCCGTGATGCCGAATCCCATCGCGCCGGCATAGCTGTCCACCGTGATGTTGACGCCCAGCCCGTGCGCCACGATCGACAGTGGCCAGTAGCGGGTCATGCGCGCACCCGCGAAATAGAGCGGCACCTGCGGACCGGCCACGTTGGAAATGACGACGTTGGCCAGCGGCGGGACCAGGTTCGCGAGCACGGCTTGCCCGTAGAGCGACGCCAGCCAGTGCAGCACCCACGGCATGCCGAACGACGGAAAGTCGGTGGGCAGGATGGCCCTGGCGTGGGCCGTGGCCGACTTTGCCGCCGCGGCCGCGTCGCGGATGGCGCGCAGCCGCCGCACCGGGTTGGCGATGTCCGTGGCCAGGCTGACCCGGGCCATGGTCGCCTGCGTCGTGTACTCCGTGTTGCCGGGTTCGCGCAGCGAGATCGGCACCGCGGCGAGCAACGGCACGCCCGGCAAGGCACCCTGGTCCTTCAGGTAGCGGCGCAGCGCTCCGCTGCAGATCGCCAGCACGACGTCGTTGACCTTCGCGTCGTGCGCCGCGGCAATGGCCTTCACCTGGTCGAGCGGGACCGAGATGCCGGCGAAGCCACGCTCGCCGGTAATGGCGACGTTGAGCGGGGTGCGGGGGGCGAATCCAGACGTGCCCGCGATCTGTGCGGACGCCTCGCCGCTGCTGCGCAGGCCGGTCAGCGTCCTGACGATGTCGGGCAGCGTGCGCACGAACTTCAGGTATTGCGCGGCATCGTGTTTGATCGCCGCTGCCGCCAGCGTGCCCAGGCCGGGGTGCTCGCCGGGACTCACCTGGCTGGACGCTTCGGGCGGAATCCGCCTGCCCCTGGGTGTCGGGTCGAACAGCAGGCGCGCGAGCGCGATGGCCGCCTGCCCGTCGACCAGCGCGTGGTGGATCTTCGTGTAGTAGGCGGCCTGGCCCGACTGCAATCCTTCGATGACGTACACCCGCCAGAGCGGACGGGCCCGGTCGAGCAGGATGGAATGCAGGCGACCGACGCACTGCTCGAGTTGCGCTTGCGTGCCGGGACGCGGGAGCACGACGCGCTGGACGTGATACTCGATGTCGACGTCGTCGGCCTGCACCCACACCGGGTTTGCCAGCTGCAGCGGCATCCCGGCCAGCGTGCGGCTGAGCACCGGAGCCAGGGCCAGTCGACGGGCGTAGAGACGCCGGACGGCCTTGCAGAAGTCGCCACGATGATTCGCCGGCAGCGTCAGGAGGCTCAGCGACCCGACGTGCATGGGCGTTGCCGGCGTCTCCAGGTGCAGGAACAGGCCGTCCAGTCCGCTCAAGGGCTTCATCGCGCCGTCGTGCCTCGTGCTCGAGCTGCCTGTCGAGTCCGCCAGGAATCTCAGGATACGCGGGTTGCGGATTCCCGAGGCATCCGTAAACCTGCGCAGGGAGGACACGGGCGCATAATCGCCCCCTCCCATGGGAACGACGGGGATCCGGCATGAGCGACGATACCAAGGCCTGTCCAGTCTGCGGCGAGACCATCAAGGCGGTCGCCATCAAGTGCCGGTTCTGCAACACCGACCTGGGGGCGCTGGCCGCTGCGAAGGAAGCCGAAGTCGAGACCATGATCTTCACGGGCCACCCGGCCGTCATCTACAGCGCGTCGCAGTGGATCGTGGTGGTGTTCACGCTGGGCCTGGCCTGGATCTATTACTGGCTGAAGGCCATCGGCACGCGCTACGAGATCACGTCGCAACGCGTGCGCATCGAGCGCGGCATTCTCTCGAAGACGAAAGACAGCATCGAGGTGTTCCGCATCGATCACTTCGACCTGCACAAGCCCCTGGGGATGCGCCTGCTGGGGCATTGCCTGCTGGATCTTCGTTCGTCGGACACCAGCTCGGCCACCGTCATCCTGTACGGCATTCCCAACCTCGAGCAACTGGCGGATACGCTGCGTGAGTGTTCGCTGCGCGAGCGCACCAGGCGACGGCTCACGACCTTCGTCCAGGCCTGACGGCCGGCTTCCTCAATTACGGATTGACTCCGTGGCGCGTCGGACCAACCTTGAAACAGAGGATCGGTCTGGTTGCGAGAGGGGACCACCATGCCATGTCGAATCAGGTGGGAAGGACACGGCGTCTACCGGCGCTTCTTCGGCGTGATCACCCTTGCGGAGTTTCGCGAGGCCAACAGGGAGATGCGCACCGACGTGCGCTACGAGGGCATCCGCTACATCATCTCCGATTACCTGGAAGCCCGGCCGGCCCCGGACATCACCGAGCGGGACCTGAAGGCGTACGCGGAGCTCGAAAGGCTGTACTTCTTCAGCAGCCCGGACACCGTGCACGCGATCGTCGCCACGGACCCGAGGACCGTGGCATTGGCCCGTTACTACGAGTCGCTCGGTGTCTCCCCGTATTGCGTCGCAGACTTCACGACCGTCGCGGATGCCCGGGGCTGGATAGCGAGCAATCCGCGGCTGCGGTGGCGCCGGCCGCCGCTGAGCACCGCGCCTGCGGCGGTGCAGGACATGGCCGGAGGAAATCCCCGCTGACCGGGCGTGGCCGGCTGCGGCGGGCTTGACGGTCGAGCGCAATCGCATCGAAGACATGTTCGCCAGCAACTTCGAGCGCTGGTCCCGCATGGGACGAGCCGTGGCCTGGCATGAGAAGTGATTCCGTGTTTCGTGTCGAGCAGACGAGGGGAACCCCTATGGACGACAAGACGGCGATGTCCGGCATGCCCGAGGCCGTCAAGGCCATCCGGGACTGCGGCTACGCGATCTGGGCTGGCGACGACGTCCCGGCAGGTCTGCGCGCCAGGTTCGACCCGCGGCGGATCCCGGTCAGGGACATCCGCAGCGTGCGAGTCTGGGGCCTGCAGGTCGACGACGAGCGTGAGTTGCCGGGCCACGAACGCACGCAGATTGCGGACGAGGAACTGTGGGAGCTCAATCTCGTGGCCCTGGACGGGTCCTGCTACGAAGTGGAGTCAAGGTTGCTCGTGGCAGCGCCGGGTTGACCTCGTGCCGGCGGCGTGACGGGAGAGAGACCATGGGTATCCCGATACCGATGCTCGACCTGATGTTCTTCCTGACGGAGAGCCGGGACAACCCGCGGCACGTCGGTGCCGTGCTGATCTTCCAGCGGCCGCTCCGTGGCGGCGCTGGCATCGTGGACAGGATCGTCAACGCGTACCGGCGGGCCACTCCGGTGCCGCCGTTCAATCGCATCCCCGTGTTTCGCCG
>JAOUGW010000235.1 GCA_029865465.1 Gammaproteobacteria bacterium | reverse complement strand
AGGCTGGTCACGGCGGCGAGAGTGGTCAGTGCGATCTTGCGGGTTGTCATCTGTGCGCCCTCAATGGGGTGATGCGTTTGCCTGGGCGTAGTTCACCGCAGGACGCGTGGCGGCGCGTCGCTCGGTGCGACGGTCGGCCGGGGCGAAAGCGTGAACCGCCGCACATAACCGGGGTGTCAAATCGCGACCATCGCGACCATCGCGACCATCGCGACCATCGCGACCATCGCGACCAACGCGACCATCGCGACCATCGCGACCATCGCGACCACCACGACGCCGTCCGTCTCGTCGCCGGTTCGCGTCGCAGGCAGGGCTTTGTGAGCGATGTCGCGGATTCAGCTCGATTTGAGTGCTTTTGCCGACCGCCGCGCGTCACTATCCATCCGCTTCGGCCGAAACCGAAACGTGGGATCAGCGGAAGGCGTGTGCGCACATGCGGCCGCCACGCGCTGCCGTGCGGTCAGGACGTTCTAAAAAACAAATGAGCAAGCTGCTTCGAAACTCTTGGTACCGATGGCCATGGCCCGCGGCATGACATCGTCAGCTGCAGTGTTGCCCAGGCTTCGGGTCCTGATCGCGGACGACGACCCGATGATCGGCATACTGGCGACCGAAACGCTGATCCCGGCCGGCTTCGAGGCGACGGTCGTCGGTGAAGGCCACGCTGTCCTCGCCGCGTTCGACCAGGTCCTGCCCGACATCGTGCTGCTCGATGTCGAGATGCCCGAAGCGGATGGCTTCGCCCTCTGCGAGCAGATCCGCAAGCGCCCCCGGGGCGGGCAAGTGCCGATCGTCATGGTCACGGGCCGGAACGACACGGCGTCGATCGAGCGCGCCTACCAGGCGGGAGCAACCGATTTCATCAACAAGCCGATCCTCTGGGCCGTGCTGCCGCATCGGATCGCCTACCTGATCCGCGCCCACCGCAACGCGCACGCCCTGCGCCAGAGCGAACAGAAGAACCGGGCTCTGCTGCAGGCCCTGCCGGACTGGACATTCGTGAGTGATGCGCGGGGAATCGTGCTCGAGCATCTCAGCGGCGACGCGCACGGCAGGAGCAACGACGCGGCCGTCCAGACGCTGGAAAATACACTGCCGGCCGACACTGCACGCAAGGCACGCGAGTGCATGCAGACGGCGGCGGGGACCGCTTCGGCCCAGAGTTTCGAATTCGACGTCGGCAGCGGCGACGCCCAGCAATCCTTCGAGACGCGCCTGCAGCCGCAGCCGGACGGGACCTTCCTGTTCATCGTGCGCAACATCACGGAACGCCGGCGGACGGACGCGCGCATCCAGTACCTCGCCTACTACGACACGCTGACCGCCCTGCCCAACCGCCAGCTCTTCGTCCGCGAGTTGCGGCGCGCGATCCGTGCGGCCAAGCGCACGGGCAGCCGCGTGGCGATCCTGTTCGTCGACCTCGACCGCTTCAAGCGCATCAACGACACACTCGGCCACGCGGTGGGGGACGCGCTGCTGCAGTCGGTTGCCCGGCGCCTCGACACCTGCGTGCGGCCGCAGGACTTCGTTGCCCGCGGCACTCCGGACCGTGAATCTGCGAACGTCCGCATCGCACGACTGGGCGGTGATGAGTTCGTGATCCTGGTCGCCGACCTCGACGACCCGCAGCAGGCGGCCATGGTGGCCACACGCGTGCGGCACGCGCTGGCCGAACCGTTCACTTCGGACGGTCACCAGTTCGTCGTGACTCCCAGCATCGGCATCTCGGTGTTTCCGGACCATGGCACGGAGATCGAGGACCTCCTGGTCAAGGCGGACATGGCGATGTACGAGGCCAAGGATCAGGGCCGCAACCGGCACAACTTCTACCGGGAGACGACGAGCGGCCGGTCGCTCGAGCGCCTGGATCTCGAAAGCGACCTGCGCTCGGCAATCGCGACGTCCGAGTTCACGCTGCACTACCAGCCGAAGGTCGATGCGCAGACCGGCGCCATCGACGGCGTCGAAGGTCTGCTGCGCTGGTACCACCGCACCCGCGGCTGGATTTCGCCCAGCATCTTCATCCCGCTCGCCGAGGAGACCGGAATGATCGGGCCGCTCGGTGACCAGGTCATCCGCGCGGCATGCATGCAGCTGCGTTCCTGGGCGAGCCGGGGACTCGGGCATCTCTGCGTCTCGGTCAACGTGTCCACGCGGCAATTCGCGCGCGAGGACTTCGTCGAGTCCGTGCTGCGCACCGTGCGGGAGTACGAGATCATGCCGCAGCGGCTGGAACTCGAGATTACCGAGAGCCTGCTGATGCGCAACATCGAAGAGGTCATCACGGAGCTCACGCGACTGCGCCGAGCGGGGCTCAAGATCTCGATCGACGACTTCGGCACCGGCTACTCGTCGCTTGGTTATCTCAGGCAGTTCCCGGTCGACACCCTGAAGATCGACAGATCCTTCGTCAAGGACCTGCACGTCAGCAGCGACGATGCAGCCATCTGTGCCGCCATCATCGCCATGGCGCGGGAGTTGAACCTCACGACCGTGGCCGAAGGCGTCGAAGTCATCGAGCAACTGGAATTCCTGCGCGACCATGGCTGCAGCCAGATCCAGGGCTTCCTGTTCAGCAAGCCCCTGCCAGCGGCGCAGCTCGAGGAGCTGCTGCGGGATGGCGCGAACCTGACGATCAAACCCTGCTCAGTCGAGGCGATCACGTGAAAATGAATTCCCGCCAGCGGGCTCGCCACGGTCATCGGGCCAGGACCCTCGGCCTCGCGGTGATGCTGCTGCTGGCGGTCATCGGCCTGCCTCGATCCTTGCTGGCCGCCGAGCGGCCGGTCCTGCGCATCCTCAACTGGGAGGAGTACCTCGATCCCGAGGTGATAGCCGAGTTCGGCCGTCGGCACGGCGTCAGGGTCGAGGAGACCCTCTTCGAGTCAGACTCTGAGCGCGACCGCATACTCGCGGCCAATGGTGCGACCGGATTCGACCTGGCCGTCGTGGACGCCGCCCAGGTCGCGGTCTATCGGGACCGGGGCTGGATCGCGCCCCTCGGCGAATCCCGCGTACCGGGCCTGCGCGAGCTCGATAACCGGTGGCGACGGATCGTCGAAGGGGCTGCCACCCACGCTTTTCCCTTTGCGTGGGGAACCGTCGGCATCGCCTACCGGGCGGATCGGCTGTCCAGGCCACCCGAGTCATGGCTGGCCCTGTTCCAGCCCGCCGCCAGCCTGTGCGGCAAGGTCCTCGATTTCGGCGACGCCCGCGAGCTGGTCGCGACCGCGCTCAAGGCCACCGGCCAGTCTGCCAATGCCGTCGAGCGCAGCGCGTACGCGCGGGCGGAACAAATGCTGAAGGCGCAGCGACGCTGCGTCGCCGGCTACGAAACGATGGGCGTGACCGAGGACTCGGCACTGATCACCGGCAGGGCCTGGGCCGCGATGAGCTACAACAGCGACGCAGTACAGCTGCGCGCACTCGAGCCGAACGTTCGCTTCGTCCTGCCCGCCGAGGGCGGCCTGATCTGGGTCGATTACTTCACCGTGCTGGCATCGTCGAAGCAGAAATCCCTGGCGTACGCCTTCCTGCAGTTCCTCAGTGATCCCGGCATCGCAGCGCGGGTGGCGTTGTTCAACCAGGCAGCGACACCCAACAGCAAGGCCCTGGCGCGGTTGCCGGCCACGGTCCGCGAGGACGCCATCATCTACCCGAAGGGTCCGGCGCTGGAGGCCTCGGAGCTCATCGTCATTGCGCCGCCGGCCGTCGTGGCATTGCGCAACCAGATCGTGGCGAGACTCACGCGCAAGCAATGAGCATGCACTTGCATCGTCGGTTCGGCAGTGCGCTGCTGTGGTTGCTGCTGGCGCTGGCAGCCATCGGGCTGCCGCGTCCGCTGCTCGCGGTCGACCTGCCGGTCCTGCGCATCTACAACTGGGAGGCGTATCTGGATCCGGAACTGGTCGATGAATTCAGCCGCCGGCACCACGTGAAGATCGAGGAAACCTACTTCGACTCAGACACGGAACGGGACCGTCGCCTCGCGGATGGCAAGGGGAAAGGCTTCGACCTGGCGATCGTCGATACGGGGCAGGTCGCCGTCTATCGCGACCGCGGCTGGCTCGCGCCGATCGGCGAGTCGCTGGTTCCCGGGCTCGCCAACATGCACTCGAAGTGGCGAGGCGGCGGTGCCGAAGCCACCGCCACGCACGCGTTCCCCTATGCCTGGGGCATGGTGGGCATCGGCTACCGGGCCGACCTGGTGCGAAAGGTTCCGGACTCGTGGCTGGACCTGTTCCAGCCGGATGCGACGACCTGCGGCAAGTTGCAGGTGTCCGGCAACGCACGCGAGCTCGTAGCCGCGGCGCTCAAGGCGGGGGCTGACTCGGCGAACAGCACCGATCCGGCGGCCTATCAACGGGCCGAGCGCCTGCTGCGCGCCCAGAAGCCCTGCGTGGCGACCTACCTGACCACAGCCTTTGACGCGGACGCACCGCTGGTCACGGGCCGTGCCTCGGTGGGCATGATCTATGGCACCGATCTGGTGCGCCTGCGTGAACTCGATCCGGACATCCGCTTCGTGATGCCGCGCGAGGGCGGGATCCTGTTCGCCGATTACGTGGTCGTGCTGGCATCTTCAGCCCAGAAGCCGCTGGCGTACGCTTTTCTGCAGTTCCTGAGCGAGCCGGCCAACGCGGCGCGCCAGTCGCTTTTCATGAAGGCGGCGACGCCGAACGTCGGCGCCCTGGCGCTGCTGGCGCCCGCGATCCGCAACGACGAGGCGATCTATCCGCGGGCCAGCGACCTCGCGGCCGCGGAGCGAATACAGCGCCCGACTCCCGCCATCCAGTCGAAGATCAACCAGATCTTCGAGAAGACCGTGCCGCGGAACTGACCATGCGCCTGCAGCAACGGCTCGCGCTCGCCATCCTG
>JAOUGW010000234.1 GCA_029865465.1 Gammaproteobacteria bacterium | reverse complement strand
TCTCGAGCGAACTCGGCGAGCTGATGGGCATGAGTGACCGCATCGTGATGCTCTGCGAAGGACGCGTCGGCGGCACCTTCGAGCGGTCGGAAGCCACCCAGGAACGACTGCTGGCCGCCGCGATGGGTCGCCTGGAGCGTGCCGCATGAATCGCTTCGCTACCCGCGAACTGTCGATGCTGGTCGCGCTGGTCGTGATCTGGGCGTTCTTTGCGTGGCAGGAACCCGTGTTCCTCTCGGCACGCAACTTGTCGCTGCTTTCGGTCGAACTGGCCGTCACCGCAGTGCTCGCCCTCGGCATGCTCGTCGTGCTGCTGCCCGGGCAGATCGACCTGTCGGCGGGCAGCGGTGTGGGACTCGCGGGTGCCGTCGCTGCCGTCCTCGTGTTCTGGCACGACGTGCCGGCCCCCGTCGCGCTGTTGATCGCAACGCTCGGTGCGGTACTGGTCTGGTCGGCGATGGGTGCGTTGATCGCAATCGAGCGCATCCCGGCCTTCATCATGACGCTGGGGGGCCTGCTGGTGTTCCGTGGCCTGCACTGGCTCGTGATCGAGAACCAGACTGTGCCCGTCGTCGAGGGCGGCAGCCAGAACGTGTACTCGCTGCTCACGACGTATTACCTGCCGGACGTCGCCGGTTACGCACTGGCCGGGCTGGCGGTGACCGCGATCGTCGCATCGGCGCTCGGCGCACGGAAGCGCCGGCAGTCCTACGGCTTCCCGGTCGACGACGGCGAACTCACGTTCCTGAAGCTGTTCGTGCTCGCGCAGTTCGTCTTCCTGGTCGTCATCGTGACCAACGGCTACCGCGGCGTGCCCATCGCGCTGGTGATCCTTGGTCTCGTCGCCGTCCTGGTGCACCAGCTGGTGACTAACACACCCTTCGGCCGCTACCTGTACGCGATCGGTGGCAACGAGGAAGCAGCAGCGGTGTCCGGCGTGCCCGTGCGCAACACCATCATCGGTGCCTACGCACTCATGGGCGGCATCGTGGCGCTGACCGGTTTCATGCAGACCGCGTACTCGGGTGCGTCGACCTCCACCGTCGGCTCCCTGATGGAACTCGATGCCGTCGCCGCCTGCGTGATCGGTGGTACCAGCCTGCGGGGCGGGCGCGGCACCGTACTCGGAGTGCTGTTCGGCGCGCTGATCATGGCGAGCCTGCTGAACGGCATGACCTTGATGGCGGTCTCGCCGGAGGCCAAGTACATCGCGCGCGGCATCGTGCTCGCGCTCGCCGTGTGGCTCGATCTTCGACTCGGGAAGGGCAGATAGTGCGCAAGCAGAAGCCGACGCTGAATTTCTGGCAGATCTGGAACATGTGCTTCGGGTTCCTCGGGATCCAGTTCGGTTTCGCGCTGCAGAACGCGAACGTGAGCCGCATCTTCCAGTCCCTTGGCGCGTCGATCGACGACCTGCCGATCCTCTGGCTCGCGGCGCCGGTCACCGGGCTGATCGTGCAGCCGGTCATCGGCTACATGAGCGACCGCACCTGGGGCCGTCTCGGCCGCCGCCGCCCGTACTTCCTGGTCGGCGCGCTGCTCGCCACCGCGGCACTCGTGGTCATGCCGAACAGCCCCTACCTGTGGATTGCTGCGGGCATGCTGTGGATCCTGGACGCCTCGATCAACATCTCGATGGAGCCGTTCCGCGCGCTGGTGGGCGACATGCTGCCCGACCGGCAGCGTTGCCGCGGCTACTCGATGCAGAGCTGGTTCATCGGTGTGGGCGCGGTCGTCGCCTCCGCGCTGCCGTGGATCCTCACGAACGTGTTCGACGTGAGCAACGTCGCGGACGCCGGGGAGTTGCCGCAGTCGGTGAAACTGGCGTTCTACCTCGGCGCAGTCGCGTTCCTGGGCGCCGTGCTCTGGACGATCTTCCGCACGCGCGAGTATTCGCCGGTGGAGCTCGCGGAATTCGACGAGCGAGCGAGTGACGACGCGGCTGGCACCGAACCGCACGCGCGGACGCCGGGGTGGTACCGCAGGTCCGCCGCCGGCTGGATCGTCGTGGGAGCGGCGTTCGCGGCAGCCGTTGCGTCATTCGGGTGGGACAAGCAGCTCTACGTGCTCGGCTGCGGGCTGGTCGCGTTCGGCCTGCTGCAGATTGTCGTCGCATCGCGGCAGCAGCGCGGAGCCACCGCCGGCATGCTGCATAACGTGATCAACGACCTGTACCTGATGCCGAAGGTGATGCGGCAGCTGGCAGTCGTGCAGTTCCTGTCCTGGTTTGCGCTGTTCGCGATGTGGATCTACACGACCGCGGCGGTCACCGAGCACCATTACGGCACGACCGATGCAGCTTCGGCGGCCTACAACGAGGGAGCTAACTGGGTGGGCATCCTGTTCGCGGCGTACAACGGCTTTGCCGCACTCGCCGCGCTCTTCATCCCGCGGCTTGCCGAAATGCTCGGCCGGCGCAGGGCACACCTGGTCTGCCTGTGGTTCGGTGCGCTCGGCCTGGTCTCGGTCCGCTTCATCGAGGACCCGCGCCTGCTGCTGGTGTCGATGATCGGCGTTGGCATTGCCTGGGCCTCCATCCTGTCGCTGCCGTATGCGATGCTGTCGCAGGCCGTGCCGATGAAGAAGATGGGAATCTACATGGGGATCTTCAATTTCTTCATCGTGATCCCGCAGATTCTCGCGGCCAGCGTGCTCGGCATCCTGGTGCGTGTGCTGTTCGGCGGGCACAGCATCAACGCGCTGGCGCTGGGTGGGCTGCTGCTGGTCCTCGCGGGGCTGGCCACCCTGCGCGTGGATGATCACGAAGACCGGGGCTAGCGATCCACGTTGATGATGAGCGTCGCAGCTCCGCGAATGCGTCATCAGGGACTATGGTAGATCTCCAGCGGAACTCGGCGCTGCGCCAGCAGCGCACGCACCGGCATCTCGATTGCGCTGCCTGGGCAGGATGCACGCTGCAGCGTCGCGAGCTTGGAATGTCCGGTGATGTGCAGCACCAGCAGGTCCGTGTCGAGCAGGGTCGGCAGCGTCAAGCTGAGCCGGGCCTTGGGTTCGACTGGCGCAATGCCCTCGACCACGTTCGTCGTATTCAAAAGATTCAAAGCCGCAGCGAGCCCGGGCATCCCGGGGAACAGCGAAGCGAAATGCCCATCGTCACCCATGCCGAGAATGACCGCGGCGAAGGGTCGCGGGATCCGTACCAGTGCCTCGCTCCAGCGCGCAGCGGCATTGGTTGCGGTCGCTTCGATGTCGACGAGCATCGCGAGGGACGCCGGAGCGTTCGCAAGGGCTGCGCGCACCATGCGCAGGTTGCTGGCCGGATCGTCCGCCTGAACGCAGCGCTCGTCGGCGAGCGTCACGAGTACATTCGACCAGTCGAGCTCGCGCGACGCGAGTTCGCGTAGGAAAGCCGCCGGTGTGCGGCCACCCGACACGACGAGGCCCGCCGCGCCTTCTGCAGCAAGTCTGCGCCTGAGCGCTGCGGCGACGTCGTTGGCTAGATTGCGCGCGAGCGCGTCACTGTTTGGGAATGCGTGATGCGCCACGTCTCAGACTTCCTCGTGCTATCAGAAACCCTCGCGAGCGAGGCCGCGAAGCTCGCGCCGAAACTACGCGCTGGCTGAACCGCCGCAGGACCCGCGGACCACCAGTTTCGGCTCGATCAGCGCGGATTCGACCGGCTCGCCCGCGGTCATCTTCAGCAGGTTGTCGACGAGCATGTCGGCCGCTCGATGCGTGTCCTGCTGCACCGTCGTCAGCGGCGGAATGAAATGTGCCGCCGCTGCGATGTCGTCGAACCCGACGACCGCGACGTCGCCTGGCACCGACCAGCCAAGGTCGCGTAACGCGCCGATCGCGCCCATCGCGATGAGGTCACTCGCCGCGAAGACCGCATCGAACGGCACGCCCGCGTCGAGCAGGCCCATGGCGGCTTCGTGGCCCGCCTGCTCACTCGATTGCGCTGCGACTGACAGGCGCGGGTCGGGCTCGATGCCCGCCTCGCGCAGGGCCCGCTCGTAGCCGCGGAAGCGCGCCTGGAATTCCGGCCAGTGATCGGAGGAACTGCCGAGGTAGGCGATGCGCGTGCGCCCGAGGCGCAGCAGATGGCGAGTGGCCTGCAACCCGCCCGCGGCGTTGTCGGTGCGAACGTAACGACCTGGCGTGCCGTCCACGTCCGGTCCCCAGATCACGAAATTGGCGCCAGCGTCGGCGAGCTTCCGCAGCCGCGGCATCGACGAGATGTAGTCGCCGTAGCCGAGCAGGATCAGCCCGTCGGCGCGATTGCTGAGTTCGTATTCCGTGTGCCAGTCGTCGCTCAACTGCTGGAAGGAGACCAGCAGGTCGAGGCCGCGCCGGGCCGTCGCACGCGTGATGTGACCGAGCATCGACAGGAAGAACGGGTTGATCTGGCCGTCCTCTGAAGATTCCTCGAACAACAGCAAGGCCAGGGTGCTCGAGCTGCGCGTGCGCAGGCCAGCCGCACGACGATCCGTGCGATAGCTGAGCTGGCGCGCAATCGACTCGATGCGTTCGCGGGTCTCGGGGCGGACCAGGGGGCTGTTGCGCAAGGCGCGCGACACCGTGGCCTGCGAAACCTCCGCGAGGCGGGCGATATCGCGTGACGTCGGCCGGGTGCCCTTCATCGATTCCCCAGGAAGCGGGCGCACGCTAGCATGCGCCCGATGGGGCATCAACGACCCGGGGTTTGAGCCTCAGCGTCGGCTCAGACGGTCGTCCTCGAGCTGCCAGACGCCGCGCCCATCGGTGCAGGCGACCGTGCGACCCTCGCTCAGGCCGAAGGAGCCGTGCGCGATGAGCCTGAACTGGCGGCATCCGTCACTGCCCTGCTCCGTGTCGAGCGGGGTCAGCTGGTAGGTCACGCGGGTGTTCGGATTGGTCCAGCGGACGCTCTGGCCGTACGCGG
>JAOUGW010000029.1 GCA_029865465.1 Gammaproteobacteria bacterium | reverse complement strand
GTTCATGCTGTTGAACAGGAAATGCGGCCGGATCCGTGCCTGCAGCGCAAGGAAGCGCGCGCGGGCCTCGAGTTCGACCGAGCGGCGCCACTGCTGCGATACGTAGAAATAGCGCAGGGCGAGCGCGCCGACCACAGCCGCGATCAGCACGTTGGGCAGCACGAACCGCCAGTGCGTGTCGGGGAAGATCGCAGATGGCGCGCCGAGTCGCGCGGCCCACAGCCAGCCCAGCACGTAGACAACTTCAGAGAGCACGGCCACCGTTCCCACCATCAGCAGCAGCGACCAGGCGATACCCGCGCGCAAAGATTTCCCCGCGAGCCAGGGCCGCGAGCGGCACAGCACTGCGGCACACAGCAGCCCGGCCCAGAGCAGGAAAGCCGCAGTGCGCGCCAGGTCGAACCAGAACATGCCGTGACTGGACTGGCGCGCCAGCGCCAGCACGAGGCCCAGCAGCGCCGCGATCAGCACGATCGCAAGCACGGCCAGCGGCTGGCAGAAGTCGGGCAGGAAGAAGTCGCGTTCGTCGACGCGACTGCGCTCCGGCGTGGACGCCGGGACGCTCATGCGCGTTTGGGGGAGCTTCCGCCGGACCGCGCCGCGGCCGCGGCGAACAGGGCATCCTTGAGGCGGAACAGCACGGAGATGTCTTCGTCGCCGTGACCCTGGGCGATCAGTTCGCGGTACTGGGCGAGGGTTGCCTCCACCACCGGCAGCTCGACGCCGAGCTGCGCCGCCATGTCGCGGCAGATCTTCAGGTCCTTTTCGTGCAGTCGCACGCGGAAGCCTGCTGGAAACGCATCGCGCACGATGTTCGGGGCGCGGTTCACGAAGTACCAGCTGGAGCCCGCGCCCTTGCCGAGCGTTTCGATCAGCTGCGGCAACGGCAGGCCTTGCGCTTTCGCGAACGCCATCGCTTCCGCCACCGCCTGGATCACGCCGGCGCACATGATCTGGTTCGTCGCCTTGGCAGCCTGGCCGCAACCGCTCGGGCCGAAATGCGTGACCGTGCGGCCCATGGCCTGCAGCACGGGTTGCGCCCTGGCGAACGCGCGCTCGGTGCCACCGGCCATGATGGCCAGGGTGCCGTCGCGTGCGCCTTCGACGCCGCCGCTGACCGGTGCGTCGACGAATTCGCCGCCCTGCGCGGCGAGCCGGCGCGCGGCCTCGCGGGCGGTGTCGGCGCTGACTGTCGAGCAGTCGATGACGAGCGCTCCGGCTCGCAAGCCGGGCAGGAGCGAGTCGACGACGGCGAGCACGTCGGCGTCGGCCGCAACGCACAGCACGACGACGTCGCAATCGCCGGCGAGCGCAGCAGGGCTGGCGGCTGCGACGACGCCGAGTTCGGCGGCAAGCTCGTGGGCACGGCCCGTGGTGCGGTTCCACACGGCACGCAGCAGGCCCGCCTGGTGCAGGTTGCGGGCCATGCCCCGGCCCATGGCGCCGAGGCCTGCGAATCCGGCTTGGGCGGCAGTCACTGCGTCATTGGCCTGCGCAGAACTCGTCCATCACCTTCTTCGCATTTTCGCGCGCGGCATCGATCTCGTTCGAGTCGAGGTAGCGACGCTCGTCTGGCGTCGAGCCGGGCTCGTACAGCCGGCGCGCATTCATCATGTTCTGGTAGCGCGTGCGCGACTCCTGGCAGCGCTTGGCCTTGTCGGCGGCCGAGAGTTCCGTCGCTTGTTGCACGTCGGCCGATTTCTTCGCGGCCTCTGCCCTGGCCTTGTCGGCCTCTGCGTACGACTTCATCGCCCCGTCGTGCTGTTGCTGCACTTCGACCGTGTCGGTCTGCTTCGTCGCGACGTTGACCCTCTGCGCGGGCAGGCTTTCCGGTCGGTCGGTATAGATCGGCCGGCCCTGGGCGTCCCTGGTGACGAACACTTCGCTCGCCTGGGCGGAGCCCAGCACGACCAGCGACGCGACTAGCAGAAGTAACTTTTGCATGGCGCACTCCGGGGGGGGCAGGGGTTAGGGGATGGGGGTTGGGGGATAGTCGGCAGGCCGCACCGCGGCCGCTCTCGGATCGACTATCCCCCAACCCCTATCCCCTAACCCCTTCAATTCTAGCAGCAGCCCACTCGTGGGACCTGCTCCTTGGGCGCCGGAAACCCTGACCGAGTTCAAGGATTCAGCGCAAAAAAAAGCGGGCGCCGGGGCGCCCGCAAGCGGGGGGGAAGGCGACCGGGCCAGGATCCGGTCGCCCGCCACAGACACCTTTGGACTCAGTTGTATGCGCGCTCGCCGTGCGAGACCGTGTCGAGGCCTTCGCGCTCGGATTCTTCCGGCACGCGCAACCCCAGCACGAGGTCGATCAGCTTGAACGCAATCGCCGCGACCAGGCCCGACCAGACGAGCGCGGTCAGCACGCCCCACGACTGCGCCTTGAACTGCGCGACCATGTCGTACGGGGCGACGGCGTTGGCGACGTAGTCGTACACGCCGGTTCCGCCGAGCGCCGGATCGCAGAACACCGCGGTCAGCAGCGCTCCCACGATGCCACCGACGCAGTGCACACCGAACACGTCGAGCGAGTCGTCGTAGCCGAGCTTCGACTTGAGGCCGACCACCGCGAACAGGCACAGCAGGCCCGCGACGATGCCGATCACGATCGAGCCCATCGGTCCCACCCAGCCGCAGGCCGGCGTGATCGCGACGAGGCCGGCGACCGCACCCGAGGCTGCACCGAGCATCGTCGGCGTGCCGCGGTGGACCCACTCGGCGAAGGACCAGGCCAGCGCCGCCGCAGCCGTGGCGAGGATCGTGTTGGCGAACACCATGCTGGTGAAGCCGTTGGCTTCGAGGCCCGAGCCGACGTTGAAGCCGAACCAGCCAACCCACAGCAGCGAGGCGCCGATCATCACCATCGGCACGTTGTGCGGTGGCATGGCGCTGGTGCCGTAGCCGATGCGCTTGCCGATCATCAGCGCGCCGACCAGGCCCGCGATGCCGGCATTGATGTGCACGACCGTGCCACCGGCGAAGTCGAGCGCGCCCTTCTGGAACAGGAAGCCCGCGGTTTCCGCAGCCGCCGCGCCGGCAGCGGCGTCGGTGTAGGCGTCCGGACCGGCCCACCACCAGACCATGTGCGCCATCGGCAGGTAGGCGAAGGTGAACCAGATCACCACGAACAGCAGCACAGCGCTGAACTTGATGCGCTCGGCGAACGCGCCGACGATCAGGCAGGGCGTGATGCAGGCGAAAGTGAGCTGGAAGATGAACCAGGTGTACTCGGGGATGTAGACGCCCTTGCTGAACGTCGCCGCCACCGAAGCTGACGTGAGCCCTTGCAGGAACAGCCGGTCGAGGCCGCCGATGAAGTCGTTGCCGTTGGTGAAGGCGAGGCTGTAGCCGTAGATCGCCCACAGCAGGGAGATCAGGCAGAACGTCATGAAGACCTGCATCAGCAGCGACAGGACGTTCTTCTGGCGGACCATGCCTGCGTAGAAGAGCGCCAGGCCGGGGATCGTCATCAGGATGACCAGCACCGTCGAGGTCATCATCCAGGCCGTGTCGCCCTTGTCGGGCACGGGCGTGTCCTGGGCCAGCCCCAGGGCGGGCGCGAGCATGGCGCCCAGTGCGAGCGCGGCTGCCCACGGGCGGCCTGGCGCGGCGGTCAAGGTCTTCACTGGTGTTCTCCTGTCGATGAGTCTGTGCAGCAGGTCGGGGGGTGGTGGTTCGAAACGCGACCTAGACGGCGTCGGCGCCGGACTCGCCGGTGCGGATGCGCACGGCCTGGGCGAGCTGGGTCACGAAGATCTTGCCGTCGCCGATCTTGCCGGTGCGGGCGACGTTGGTAATGGCCTCGATCACCTGCTCGACGATCGTGTCGTCGACGGCAATCTCGATCTTGGTCTTGGGCAGGAAGTCGACGCGGTACTCGGCGCCGCGATAGAGCTCGGTGTGTCCGCGCTGCCGGCCGAAGCCCTGCACCTCGGTCACCGTGACGCCCTGCACGCCGATGTCGGCAATGGCCTGGCGCACTTCATCGAGCTTGAAAGGCTTGATGACGGCGGTGATGAGTTTCATCGCGGGTCTCCCTCGGCGACGGCTGTCGCGCGTAGATGTCGGAAACCCTCAATGCAGGAAGCGTGCCACGGGCCGCGGCTCGCCGTGATCGCGGAAATGGTCCGCCCGGCTTGAACCGGTGCACCACGATGGAGCGCCGGCGGGGTGCCGTGCACCGAATCACGCCGCCGGCTGCCCGCTGTTGTCCGCGCCGGCCGCTACACTACGGGTCTCGTCAACGAGCTAGACAGACACCATGGCTTTCGACCCCCGATTGATCGACGACCTGGCCCGCAGACTGGCCGGTGCCGTGCCCGAGAACGTCAGTGCACTGCGGCGCGACCTGGAGCAGAACTTCAAGGGCGTGCTGCAGTCGCAGCTCACGCGGCTCGACCTCGTGACGCGCGAGGAATTCGACGTGCAGAGCGCCGTGCTGCGCCGGACACGCGAAAAGCTGGCGGCGCTGGAGCAGCGGCTCGCCGATCTCGAGGCCGGCGGACCGGCCTGAGCCGTCCGGTCGCAACGCTCGCCGCTCACCGCCGACTCGAGCGGAGGCGAGACGCCCCGGTCAGGGGCAACTGGTCGCGCCAGGCACCTTGCCAGCAAGCAGCAGGAAGTTGCCGAACGGACCCATGTTTCCCATCGCCTCGCCGTACGGGCCGCTGAACGAGAGGCGTCCGAGCATCATCGCCTTCATCGGTCCGTACTTGCCGGCACCCATTTCCTGCCACCGCTTGCTGGTGGCATGCATGACGTAGTCCGCGCCCTTGTCGAGCTTGTGCGTCTGCACGGGTCCGCCATAGACACATTGCGCCTTGCCATCCTGCAGCGCGACGCGCAGCTCGACCGTCGGTTGGTCGCCGCAGTCCGAGCGGTAGACCTGCAGCACTTTGTAGCCGCGGCCCTTGTCGTTCTTGATCCAGCCGCTGTCGACGAGGTCCCTGGTCAGCACGGGATCCGTGTTCCAGGCTGCGCAGGCGGCGGGCCCCCATTCGCCTGACATTAAGGCGGGCTCGGCGGACTGTGCGGCGGAGCCGGCGAGCGACGCAGTCAAGACCAGGCCCAGGGCGACCGACACCGATGGCGGCCGGCGGGGAAAGCGGGGCGACGTCGAACGGGGGTTGCGCGTCATGGCAGGATTCCTCGGAGACTGCGGTTGGATCCGTCAACCTGTGTAGCACGCCCGCGGCAATATGAATACTTCCTAATATACGGACCGGCTGCCGACTGCCGTCGGGGGGCATGGCAACCCCCGCACTTGAGTAATCACGCACAAGGGCGAATATTCGATCGATGGTCCGTCTCGGCTTACGCGAGAACCTGACGCAGTTCTCCCTGCTCGTCGTCGTCAACGCGTTCGTTGGCGCGATGGTCGGTATGGAGCGATCCATCCTGCCGCCGATCGCCGAACAGGAATTTCACCTGGTGGCGAAGACGGCGGTGCTCTCGTTCATCGTCGTGTTCGGCATCACCAAGGCGCTCACCAACTACCTGGCAGGAAGGCTCTCGGACCGGTTCGGCCGCAAGCACGTGCTGGTGGCCGGCTGGGTCGTCGCGGCCCCGGTGCCGTTCCTGCTGATGTGGGCGCCGACCTGGTCGTGGGTGCTCGTCGCCAATGCGCTGCTCGGCGTCAGCCAGGGCCTCACCTGGTCGACGACCGTGATCATGAAGATTGACCTGGCAGGTCCGAAGAATCGGGGACTGGCCATGGGGCTCAACGAGTTCGCGGGCTATTTCGCCGTCGCGGCCAGCGCGCTCGCTACTGGATACATCGCCGCACATTATGGCTTGCGTCCGGAGCCGTTCTATCTCGGCGTGGCATTCGTCGCCGCGGGCCTGCTGCTGTCGATCCTGCTGGTGCGCGAGACGACGCATCACGTTGCGCACGAGTCGAGGCTGCACGGCGAGCTTGCGTCGCACGAGCTGCCGAGTCAGCGCGAGATCTTCCGGCGCACGACGCTCACGGATCGGAACCTGTCGAGCGTGAGCCAGGCCGGTCTCGTCAACAACCTGAACGACGGCATGGCGTGGGGATTGTTCCCGCTGTTCTTCGTTGCCGCCGGCATGACTCTGCAGCAGATCGGCACGCTCGCCGCCGTCTACCCGGCTACCTGGGGAATCGGCCAACTGTTCACGGGCGCGTGGTCCGACCGGGTGGGTCGCAAGTGGCTCATCGCATGCGGGATGTGGGTGCAGGCGTTGGGCATAGCCCTGGTGATCATGGCGAGGGGCTTCGCGGGTTTCGCCGCCGGCGGCGCACTGCTGGGCGTCGGCACCGCGATGGTCTACCCGACACTGCTGGCGGCGATCGGGGATGTCGCCCATCCCTCGTGGCGGGCCTCGTCGGTCGGCGTGTATCGGCTCTGGCGCGATCTCGGCTACGCGGTGGGAGCGCTGCTGGCGGGCATCACCGCCGATGCATTCGGGTTGCGGGCCGCGATGTGGGTCGTCGCCGCGCTCACGTTCGTCTCCGGCCTGCTGGTGGCGCTGCGCATGACCGAGACGCTGCACCGCGCGCCAGCACCTGCGACGCATTCCAGTGAATCGACGTGCATCGAGCCGGCCGAGCTTGACGCGGTCGCATTGCGTGATCGCTTGCTCATCGTGGACGTTCGCTCCGCGGAAGAATTCGCAGCGGGCCACGTCGAGGGTGCCGTCAACATTCCGCTCGAAACGATCGGCTCGCATGAGTCCGGCCTGCCGCGCGACCGATTGATCGTGACGGTCTGCGGCAAAGGAGGAGGGCGCTCCGATCGCGCAGCGCAGGAACTGCGTGCACGGGGTTTCAAGTCGGTGCGGTCCCTGTGCGGCGGAACGGACGGTTGGCAGAAGCATGCCGCTCAAGGAGTCTGATCCATGACGAGGACGTTAATCATCCTCAACGATCCGCCGTATGGCACGGAACGCAGCTACAACGCGCTGCGGCTCGCCGGCTCGCTCGCGCGAAGGCCCGATGAGGAAGTGAAGATCTTCCTGATGGGGGACGCGGCGAGCTGTGCGAAGGCCAACCAGAAGGTGCCGCCGGGCTACTACAACGTCGAGCTGATGCTGCAGGGCCCGGCGACGCGCCATGGTGTCGAGGTCGGGGTCTGCGGTACCTGCATGGATGCACGCGGCATTGCCGATGGCGAGCTTGCCGAAGGAACGAAGCGCGGCACGCTCAGCCAGCTGACGGAGTGGACGGCCTGGGCGGACAAGGCGCCGGTTTCTTGACTGCAGGCGGCCACCGGACGGCTCAGGGAACACACGTGACAGCAGAGATGCCCGTTTACCTCGACCACAACGCCACCACGCCGATACTTCCCGAGGTGGTGGACGCGATGCTCCCATACCTCCGTGAGCACTTCGGGAATCCGTCGAGCGGTCATGTCTACGGCCGGCGCGCCCAAGGTGCCGTCGCACGGGCGCGGGGTCAGGTCGCGGCGCTGCTCGGTTGCGACGATGACGAGGTGATCTTCACTTCAGGGGGTACCGAGGCCAACAACCTCGCCATTCGCGGCGTGGTCGAAGCCCGCAGCGATCGACGACACGTCGTGACGACGGCAATCGAGCACCCGGCGACGGAGCGGCCCTGTGCCTGGCTGGAGCGGCACGGAACACGTGTGACGCGCATCGGGGTGGATGTCGATGGCCGGGCGCGCGTTGAGGAGGCACGTACGGCGATCGATGCGGCCACCGCCCTGGTCACGGTGATGCATTCGAACAATGAGACCGGCGTGCTGCAGCCCATCGCCGATTTCGCCGAGCTGGCCCACGCAGTGGGCGCAATCCTGCACACGGACGCCGCCCAGTCGGCCGGCAAGGTGGCGCTGAATGTGCACAAACCGGGCGTCGACCTGTTGTCCGTCGCCGGCCACAAGCTTTACGCACCGAAGGGCGTCGGAGCGCTGTATGTCAGGCGCGGCACGCCGATGGTCCCCCTCGTGCTCGGTGCGGGCCATGAGCGAGGCCTGCGGCCAGGCACCGAGAATGTGGCCGCTATCGTCGGACTCGGCGTGGCGTGCGAGATCGCGGGCCGCGACATGGAGGCCGTCGCTGCGCGCGTTGCCGCCCTGCGGGACGAACTCTGGCAGCGGCTCGAAACGGCCGTGCCCGGCATGAAGCTCAATGGTCACCGCACGCTGCGGCTCCCGAACACGCTCAACGTGCGTTTTCCTCGCGCCTCCGGCAACGCAATCCTGGCAGGCGCCCCGGCAGTCGCCGCCTCCACGGGCTCGGCCTGCCACGCCGGAGGAGAAAGCGCGTCTGCCGTCATTCTCGCAATGGGCATCGCTGCCGAAGACGCGGTCGGTTCGATTCGGCTCACGCTCGGCCGCGGGACGACCGCCGCCGACATCGTGGTCGCGGCCGATGCGCTTGTTCAATCCTGGCGCAGCGCCCTGCGCTCTTGATTCCGGGGGCGTCCGCTGCATCGCCCCGCGCAAGAAGAAGAAAGAAGGCCGCTGAAGAAATGAAGCAGGGCGCGCTCACCTGTCTCGCGAAACAGGTGAGCGCTGTCTCTTCCTTCAGCACTTGCAGAACTGGTCGTGCAGCGTGTGCATCAGCGCCGTCGCTTCCTTGCTCGCCAGGCTGTACAGGATCGACTGCCCCTTGCGCCGCGTCCGCACCAGGTGCTTGCCGCGCAGCACCGCGAGATGCTGCGACAAGGCGGATTGACTGAGGCCGATGAGCGGCTCGAGTTCGCCGACCGATTTCTCGCCCTCCGCAAGGTAGCAGAGGATCAGCAGGCGCGAAGGATTCGACATCGCACCGAGCACGCCACAGGCGCGCGTCGCGTTCTTCTCCATCCGCCGCACCGTGACACGATCCATGGCCACTGCCGGGCTGGCTGTCGCCCGTGCAACGCTGCGCGATTTCACCCGCATCCAGCAAACCCGTCGGCAGTCATCTTTGCTTCATAAGGCCCGGCTACCTGTGACCCAGCCACGAGCCCGCCCTTCACGCTGTCCCAGTCCTCCGGCTTGAGGATGATCAACCAGCCCTCGCCGTAAGGATCTGCATTCGCGATGCTGGGCGTCGCGACCAGGGCGTCGTTGATCGCCACGACAGAGCCGGCGGCGGCGACCTTGGCTGGACCCACCCACTTGCCGCTCTCGACGGTGGCGCACGACTTGCCCGCCTTGACCTCCTTGCCGACGCCCTTGGGCGTGAAGGCCACCAGCTTGCCCGCCATGGCAGTGGCCACGGCCGTCATGCCGACACGCAGCGTGCCATCACCCAGTTCCTTGAACCAGATGTGATTCTCGACGTCGTACAGCAGGTCGTCCGGGAGATTGCAGCCTTTCACCGTCGCCATGATCCAGCCTCCTCGAGTCTGTCCGGAGCGCGCCGCGCAATTGCGTGCGGCTGCGGATCCACTATGACCAGTTGCTAATGTTAGACGAGTTCGCGCCCGGACGCTGCCCGGCTGCCCGCATTCACCACGGCGCGGTCAGCATCAGGTAACACGCACCGACAGCGCGTCGGGGCCGTCGGGATCCAGCACGTGCACCGCGCAGGCAATGCACGGGTCGAAGCTGTGGATCGTGCGGAGGATCTCGATCGGCTGGTCCGGGTCGTGCAGCACGTGCCCGGCAAGCGCGGCTTCATACGCGCCAGGCTGGCCTGTTGCGTCGCGCGGGCCGGCATTCCAGGTGCTCGGCACCACTGCCTGGTAGTTGTCGATCCGGCCGTCCTCGATGACGATCCAGTGACCCAGCGCACCGCGCGGCGCTTCCATGAAACCGGCGCCCCGGGCCTGCGCCGGCCAGGTTGCCGGGTCCCAGTACCGGTCATCGAACGTCTGCGTGTCGCCTGCCTTGACGTTGGCCAGCAGCCGGTCATACCAGCCCTGCATCGCGTCCACGAAGATCTTGGTCTCCAGGGTCCGCGCGGCAGTGCGACCCAGGGTCGAGAACAGGCCCGCGAGCGGCAGTTGCAGCGTGGACAACGTCCGGTCCACGAGTTCCTTCGCCTGGACGTGCCCGGTGGCGACCAGCATCAGCATGCGCGCCAGTGGACCGACCTCCATGGCCTTGCCGCGCCAGCGTGGCGACTTCAACCAGGAGTAGCCCTGCGCGACGTCGAGCTGCGTATAGGGCGGGGGTGGGCCAGTGTAGGTCAGAGTCGTTTCGCCCGCGTACGGATGCAGGCCGCGATCCTTGCCACCGTCGTAGTCGTAGTACGCGTGGCTCACGAATTCCTCGATCTGCGCCGGATCGTGCAGGTCGACCTCCTCGATGTGCGACAGGTCGCGATTCAGGATGACGCCGCGCGGCACCAGGAAACCCGCGGTTTCGAAGATCGACTTCGCCGGGAAGTCGCCGTAGCACATGAAATTGCCGAGACCCTCGCCCTGCGTCGCCCACTCCTTGTAGAAGCCGGCGATGGCCAGCGTGTCCGGCACGTAGACCTCGTCCACGAACTCGCGCATGCGCACGATGATGTCCTGCACCTGGGACAGGCGCTTCGCGTTGATCGCCGAATCGGACTCGAGGTCGATCGGGTTCGGCGCGCCGCCGACCACGAAATGCGGGTGCGGATTCTTGCCGCCGAAGATGGCGTGCAGCCTGGCGACGTCGCGCTGCCAGGCCAGCGCGTCGAGGTAGTGCGCCACGGCCATCAGGTTCGCTTCCGGCGGCAGCTTGTAAGCCGGGTGCCCCCAGTAGCCGTTGGCGAAGATCCCGAGCTGCCCGCTCTCGACCAGTCCTTTCACCCGCTTCTGCACGTCCGCGAAGTACCCGGGCGAGGAGCGCGCGTAACTGCTGATCGACTGGGCGAGGGTCGAGGTGGCCTGCGGGTCCGCCTGCAGCGCCGACACCACGTCCACCCAGTCGAGCGCGTGCAGGTGGTAGAAATGCATGACGTGGTCGTGCACGTACTGCGCGCCGATCATCAGGTTGCGCACCAGGTTCGCGTTCTGCGGAATCTCCCAGCGCAACGCGTCCTCGACGGCGCGCACCGATGCGATGCCGTGCACCAGCGTGCAGACGCCGCAGATGCGTTGTGCGAAGGCCCAGGCGTCGCGCGGGTCGCGACCGCGCAGGATGATCTCGAGGCCCCGCACCATGGTGCCGGAGCTGTAGGCCTGCGTGATGCGGCGGTCTGCGTCGGTGGCGACTTCGATCCGCAGGTGCCCCTCGATGCGGGTGACCGGGTCCACCACGACGCGGCGTGCTTCGGCGCTCATTGCTCATCCTCGACCAGGTTGTCGGCGACGAGTTCGAGCAGGCTGTGCATGGTCTTGTCCCACTTGAAGTGCGCCTGCCCGTCGTCGAAGGTCTGCCGGCAGTTGGCGCAGGAGGTCACCGGCAGCTCGGCGCCGGTTTCCTCGATCTGTTCCATCTTGATCCTGAACACCTTGTGCCGCAGCTCATCGGCACGGTGGATGGCGACCACGCCGCCACCGCCGCCACAACACCAGTTCGCGCCCTTCGTGGGATACATTTCCCGCAGCTCGACGCCCAGCGCCTGCAGTACCTCGCGCGGCGCCTCGATCGCGCCGCCCCGACGCACCAGCTGGCACGGGTCGTGGAACGTCGCGGTCCTGTTCACCTTGCGCAACCGCAGCTTGCCGGCGTGCACCTGCTCGGCCAGGAACTCGGCGATGTGCATCACCTTGAACGGCAGCGGCTTGCCGTACATGTTCGCGCCCATCCAGCGCAGCGCCGTGTAGGCGTGGCCGCACTCCGGCAGCACGACCACCCGGGCGCCGCAGGCCACGGCCGCATGGATGATCTTGAGCGTCAGTTCCTTCTGCGTCGCCGCGTCGCCCGTCAGCAGTCCGAAATTCGTTGCCTCGTAACCGTCCAGCCGGAAGGTCCAGTCGGCGCCGATGTGCCGCATGATCCGGGCCGTCGCGACGATCGATTCCGGGTACTTCATGATCTCGATCGAGGACATGGCGCACAGCACGTCCGCCCGCGGTTTGTCGATCGTGATCTCGACCTCGTGCTCGTCCGCCAGCCACTCACAGCGGTCCGCGAACACCTTCGGCGTGGCGCCCAGCGGGCTGCCCTCGCGTCGCGCACGCTCCGTCACCGCGGCGAGTTCGTGGGGCACGAGCCCCGCCTTGAACATGCCGTGCCGCGCCTGGGAGACCAGGCTGGCGATGTCGATACCCATCGGGCACATCAACGAACAGCGGCCGCAGACGGTGCAGGAATCGTAGATGAGGTGCTGCCACTGCTGCAGCTCATCAACGGTCACCTTCGGCTTCAGGTTCAGCGCGCGGTACACGAACGCGAATGGTCCGTACTCGCGCTTGTAGGCCTGCTTGAACGGCTCGAGCTTCCAGATCGGAGTGTACTGCGGGTCCTGCGTCACTTCGTAGAAGTGGCAGGCCTCGGCGCACATGCCGCAATGGATGCACGACTCCATGTAGATGGCCGCCGTCCGGCCGAAATCGCGGACGAAGCTGTTCATCGCGCGCTCGACGCGTACAGCGTCCGGAGCCTCGCCCTGCGTGTCGAATCGATGCTCGGGTTTGCGGATCGAGACCCGGGGCTGGTCGAACTCCAGCGGATCGGGCTCGCGCGTGGTGGGTGTCGTCTCGGTCACAGCGAGGCTCCCTTGCGTTCGAAGAGCATGCCCGTCGAGCCGCGTGCGGCGAAGATCGTGAACGCGTGCATCAGCTTGCCGAACGGGAACCACGCCAGCAGCAGTTCCGCCGAGAGCAGGTGGACGGCCAGCAGCTGCTCGTAAGGCCACCCGCCCAGGTGCGCGAATGCCGCCATGCCGGTCGCCAGCGGTGCGATGGTGACCAGCCAGCTGAAGTAGTCGTCGAAGTTGGAGATCAGGCGCTTGACCGGGCTCACGATGCGGTGGATCAGCACCGCCACGAGCGCAGCGATCGAGATGGCGCTCAGCAACGTCACGACGCCGTTCGGCAGCGTCGGCCAGTTGAGCCCCGTCAGGCCGTGCAGGTCCGTGCCTAGCAGGCCGCGCGCGATGTCGGCGAAGAACAGCACGTGCGGCACGAAGAAGAACAGCGCCAGCAGGAAGCCGATGTGGAAGGCGTAGCCCATCACCTCGCCGAACGCGGTGCCGCCCAGGAACTCCTTGCGCGGCCAGGATCGCAGCGCGATCAACCTGAGTCCCTTCCAGGCCGCTTCCTTGCGCGGCGCAGAGTGGTCCTTGCGCGTGCGCAGCAGCAGCACGCCGAGCAGGCGCCAGAGCACGCCCACCACGAAGATGACGATCGACCACTGCAGCGCAGGGCCCCGGGCAAAATCCAGCAGGCTCATCTCAGGCACCCTCCGCGTCCTTCTGCCGCTTGCGGGCCAGCGCCGCGGACGCGAGGCCGAGCGCGGCGCCCACGCCGACCGCCGTGCCGACCGTCCGTGCCGAGCCCCACTGGCCGGTGGACAGCGGCTGGTAGAAGCCGCCCTTGTCCCAGAACCCGGGCTCGGAACACCCGATGCAACCATGCCCCGCCTCGATCGGGAAACTGGTGCCGTCGTTCCACTTCACGGTGGCGCAGGCGTTGTGCGTCGTCGGTCCCTTGCAGCCGAGCTTGTAGAGGCACCAGCCCTGCCGAGCGCCTTCGTCGTCGAAGCTGTCGGCGAACTGCCCGCGCTCGTAGAACGGGCGGCGGTAGCAACGGTCGTGGATCGTCTGGCCGTAGAACGACCGCGGCCGGCCGAGCGCGTCGAGCTCGGGCAGCTTGCCGAACGTCAGGTACTGCGTGAGGACGCCGGTGATGACCACCGGGATGGGTGGGCAGCCCGAAACGTTGATGATTGGTTTGTCCTTGACGACCGCCGACACGGCGACCGCTCCAGTGGGGTTTGGATCGGCACCGGGAATGCCCCCGAACGCTGCGCAGCTGCCGAGGGCGACGATCGCGGCGGCGCCGCGCGCGACTTCCTGCAGCAGCGAGAGATTGTCGCGCCCGGCAACGGTGCTGAAGCCCTTGTTGCCGGTCGGGATCGAACCGTCGACGATCAGCAGGTAGCGGCCCCAGTTCTCCTTCATCGCCGTCTCGCGCGCACGCTCTGCCGCGTCACCCGCGGCAGCCTGCAGCGTGTGCTGGTAGTCGAGCGAGATGCCCTGGAAGATCAGGCTCTCGAGGGTCGAGCCGTGCGCCCGCGTAATGGACTCGGTGCAGCCAGTGCACTCCTGGAACGGCAGCCAGATCACCGAGGGTCGCCGTGCCTGCTCGAGTGCGGCTGCGACCCGCGGCACCATCGTCGACGACAGTCCCATGAGCGCAGTAGTCGTGGTGCAGAACTGCAGGAAGTCGCGGCGCGTGACTCCGCGCGAGCGCAGGAATTCGCCGAGCAACGGTGACGACATGACGCGTTCCCTCAACGCTCCTGTCGGCGCTCCCCGGCTCGCCGCCGTGCGAGGGGGATAGGCTTGGTCCGTCAGGGGCGTATTAGCTTGCCCTGATGTGTCCCCGTGCGGCTGTACGTAGCTGCCGAAGCGGCACCGCCGCCGCGGCCAGGCAAGTCGCCGGGGGCGCCCGCCTGCCACGCCTCGAGGATCGCGCGGGCGTGCGCCGCCGCCGGCGCAATCGACGCCAGCAGCGACGGGCTGAGCGACGAGCCGATCGCGACCCGTTGCGGCTGCACGCCGACGAACGCTCTGCGCGAAGGCAGTGTGCCCATGAGCCGGGCCGCATCGAGCAGGTCGCGGATGCCGACCTCGTGGACCGAGCCCCGGGCGTTGCGAAAGAAGGTATCCATGTCCGCGTCATGCAGCACGCGCAGGTCGCCCGGGGTGCCGCCGAGCTGCGCCGCGTCAAGCACCAGCAATGCACCACAATGCTCGAAGCGCGGCAGCAGCAGCAGGCTCAGGGTGCCTGCATCGACGTAATCGACGTCCTCGAGCGCCGGCTGTTGCCCGGACAGTGCCTCGAGGACACGCAGGCCCACGCCGTCGTCGGACATCAGCGGGTTGCCGATCCCCAGCACGAGGATTCGCATGACTGCGTTCCCCTCAGTCGATCTCTTGCGGTTCCGCCTGCTGCCGGATCGGTCGCGACGCGCAGCAGAAGTCGCCGAGCGCCGCGACCTGCATCTTGCCGGTCACGAACAGGAACAGGTGCCTGGCGACCATCGCCATCATCAGCAGCCGCTGCGGTGTCGCGGGATGCTGCGGATCCGACGTGACCAGGTTGTGGTGGTAGGCGAGTTCGCGGCAGGTTTCGCGGCAGGCATTGAAGCTGGGGTCGTCCGTGCAGCCCTGGCGGTGCAGCGCGAGCAGGCGAAAACCCTCGCGTGTCTCCTGCGTGGGCGCCAGGCCTTTGGCACTGACCCAGTGCTCGAGCACGGCCTCGCCGAGTTCGACCAGTTCCGCTGCGGCGACCGTGCCGGAGCCGCTCGCAGCTGCCTCGAGTGCGTCGAGTCGTCGCTCGATCTCCGCGAGCGACTTCACGCGATGCCTTTCTCGCGCAGGAATCCGAGCGAATCGGAGATGTTCTCGTGCACGCCCACCTGTCGCGGGGACAGCCCGAGCGCAAGCCCCAGCAATTGCGTGAAGTAGAGGATCTTGACCTTCGTCGGCTGGTTGAATTTCTTCTCGGCGCGCACCTGGTGCATTTCCAGGCCGGAGTGGCACGTCGGGCACTCGGTCGCGATCACCTCGGCGCCGGCGGCTTCCGCGGTGCGCAGGATGTTCAGCACCAGCTTGGTCGACGTGTCGCTGTCCGAGAGCGTGTGGGCCCCGCCGCAACAGGCGGTCTTCAGCGGGAACTCGACGTTGACGGCGCCGGCGGCGCCGAGCAGGTCATCCATGAAATGCGGCTTCGACGTCGACTCGGTGCCCGGTCCCTTGTCTTTCTCCGGGAAGATATGCCGCGGCCGCGTGTACATACAGCCGTAGTAGTTGGCGACCTTCAGCCCCTGCAGCGAGCCCTTGAGCCGCTGCTTCAGCCCTGCTTCGCCAATGCCGTGCATGATCCAGTCGAGCGCATGGATGGTCTCGACCTGGCCGGCCTGGTACGTCGCGTGCCCGGCCTTCTGCGACAGGCGGTCGACCACTTCCACGCTCGCCGGGTCGTGCGCCAGGTCGTACTCGGCCTTCTTCAGGTTGTGGTAGCAGCCGTTGCACGGCGCCATCACCACGTCCATTTTCATTTCGGAAGCCGCGATCGCCATCACCCGCGATGACAGGTAGGTCTGCAGCTTCGGGTCGATGTTCTTGACTTCCATCGCGCCGCAGCAGTTCCAGTTCTTGACCTCGACGAGGTCGAGGCCGAGCGCCTTGCCGACCTGCTGGGTCGACCGGTTGTAGGCATGCGCCGTTCCCTCGAGCGCGCAGCCCGGGTAATAAGCGACCTTCTGGTACTTGTCCTTCGCGGTGGTCATGAGCGCGCTCCTTCGCCTGCCGTGGCCGGCCCGGCATCGCGTTTCGCCGCCTCGATCAACGCGTCCAGGCCGAGCGCGCGGCGCCGCTTGTGCTCCTGCTCGTGGACGTACTCCTCGATCGCGGCGCGGGCGCCGGACCAGCCGCTGGTGCTGGGGGCGACCAGCGTCGCGAGCCCGAGCTTCGTCAGCATGCCGAGCGGCAGGTGCCGCAGCATCCGCCGCATCATCTCGATGAGCCATGGCTGGTTCAGGCTCTGGCCCGTGCGCCTGAAGAAGCGCTGCATGACGCGGCCTTCCTCGATCTTGCCGCGCCGGAAGACCTGCTCGGAGAACACCTCGTCGAAAACCATCGAGGGCGACGGCTTGACGTGACCCTTGAGTTCCAGCCAGTGGGAGAGCGCCTTCATCACGCCTTCCGGCACCACGTCACGCGGGCATGCGTAGGTGCATTTGTTGCAGGAGACGCACTGCCAGATGATGTCCTTGTCGCGCAGGATCTCGGATTCCATCCCGATACGGACCAGGTAGATCCAGTGACGCGGGTTGAACTCCGGGTTGAGCGCGTTGACGGTGCAGGAGTTGGTGCAGGAACCGCACTGCCAGCAGCGATGTATGTGCTCGCCGCCAGGCAGCGCGGCGACCTCGTCCTGCATCGCCTCGTTGTAGTCCGTGACGGCCCGGGACGTGATGAACGTGCTCCAGTGGCCGGAGACGTCCACCCCGTCGATCACGAGCTGCTCGTGCGTCGTGAGGTCTTCCGGGCGAATCAGTGACTGCTCATGGATGGGCATGGGCTTGCCTTCTCAGCCGGAGACCGGCGGGCTGGATGGGTCGGCGACGCTGAGCGCCTCGCCGTCGATGGTCTTGATGCGCAGCCGGCCACTGCCGGGACGGATGCCGTCGAGCCCTAGCAGGCGCCGCGCGTGCAGCATCGGGTCCTCCGGCGCAGTGAAATCGGTGCGCAGGTAGCTGCTGCCCTGCTCGCCGATGTATCCCGCATAGACCTGCGCGCAGAGCATGTCGACGAACTGCAGCACGTCGCGGAACACGCCGTTGCCGCTCAGGAACTGGCTCAGCTCCGCGCGCAGCACCAGGAACGTCGCGTGATCGTCGCGCGCGGCAATCGTGACGTGGTCGACGTCGGGGCCGTGCCAGATCTCACGCAGCACGCCGGTGTTGGTGCCGGCATCCCAGACCCAGCGGGTCATGAGCGGATAGCGTTCCGGATCGCAGTTGTGCAGCAACTCGGCGGCGAGGTCGCGCGTCCAGCGGTGGGCGTCGTCCTGGGGAAAACCGGCGCAGAACGCGCGGATTCGCGCATCCGTCCCGGACGTGTCGTCAGCCGGTTCGAGCAAGGCAGCAATTGCGCTGCGCAAGCCGCTGAACAGGGGCTCCGCGAACCAGGGAACGATCCGCCGCCGCACGGTTGGCAGGAATGCGCAAAGCGGCATGAGTGCCGCCGCTTCGATCTGCCGTGCACGTTGCCCGTCCTGGGAGAGGAGCGCCTCGCGGAAAAGGGTCTGCTTGAGCTTCAACGCGTCCACGTAGCGCTCGACGCCGCCGTGAGCCTCGGCGCCCTGGACGAGGGTCGCGAACGCCCGTCGCAGGCGCGGCCCGCTCAGGTCGAGGTGCGGCCCTTCCGGCACCACCGGAACGCTCGCGCGGGATGAACGTCCGAACATTTCGCCGGCCGTCCTCAGGCGCGCGCGCGAGCCGGCTGCAGCAGGCCGAGCGTAGCCAGCGCGGCCGCATGACCCTGCGAGATGGAGTCGTCGATCGTCTCTGGCCCGCATGCCGCTCCGGCGACGAACACGCCGGCACGCGAGGTCTCCGCCGTGTTGCCGTAGGCGTTGCCGCGCGCAACGTAACCGTGAGGCTCGAGGTCGATGCCGAACGTCGCGGCGATCGACTTGTTGTCCACGTTCGGGTCCATGCCGATGGCGTGGACCACCATGTCGAACGGGATCGTGATCGGACGCTTGACGAGCGTGTCCTCGCCCTTGACCACGAGCTTGTCGCCGTCGGACGTGACCTCCGCGATGCGCGCCTTGATGTACTTGACCTTGAATTCCTCCTGGCTGCGCCAGTAGTACTTGGTCTCGTACAGGCCGAAGGTGCGGATGTCCATGTAATAGATGTAGACGTGGCAGTCGGGGAGCTCCTCGCGGATCTCCATCGCCATGTTGGCCGACACGGTGCAGCAGATCTTCGAGCACCACTCGCGGCCGATCTGGCGGTCACGCGAGCCAACGCACAGCAGGATCGCCACGCGCTGCGGCTTGCGGCCGTCCGACGGGCAGCGCACGCCCTTGCCGGAGGAGATCATCTGCTCGACCTGCGTGGTCGTGACCACGTCCGGGAACGTGCCGAAGCCCCATTCGGGCTTGTTCACCGAGTCGAAGTGCGTGAAACCCGTGCACAGGATCGCGGCAGCCGCATCGACGCTGGCGCCGTTGCTGAGCCGGGCGCTGAAGGTGCCGGGCTGGCCCGCGAATGATTCCACGCGTGCGCTCGTCTGCACATCGACGAGCGGGTCGCCGCGCACGCGATCGACCATGCCGCCGATTGCATCACGGGCCCACTCGCCGGACGGCACCAGCTTGGCGTAACCGGAGAGGATCGGCGCGCCGCCGAGGCGATCTTCCTTCTCGACGAGCACGCTCGTCTGTCCGACACGCGCAAGCGCATGCGCGGCCGCGAGGCCCGCCGGCCCGCCCCCGACGATCAGGATTGGCTTGTTCATTTTGCTGCTTCGATCCGCTTGTAGCCTGGACCCGAGGTGATCATCCGTCGCGGGTCATAGAGGGATTCAAACCGGCCGGCCGCCACCTCCTTGAGGTAGGCCTCGAACTCGGCCTTCTTCGCGCGCCAGTCGATGCCGATTTTTTCCATCAGGGTCTCGGTGGACGATGCGTGCCAGTGCGACTGCACGATCTTGTACGGATGCGCGCCGCACACCAGGGCCGCGAACTGGCAGTCGGCCAGCACCGGCACGTCGACCGGCTTGCCGGTGGCCTGGCCGATCCACTGGTTCTTGTCGAGCGTCGTGATGCAACCCGTATCGTGGCCGATCATGACGTCGGCGTGCGCCTCGTCCTGCGCCACACGGAGCTTGCGGTCGATGGCGAACGACCGCGTGAACTCGCGCTCCGAGATGATGTGCCGGAAGCCGAAGCCGCAGCAGTCGTACCAGGTGCTGTAGTCGATGACCTGGGTGCCGAGCGACTGCATGATGCCGGTGGACACGGCAACCCGGTTGCCGTCGAGCACGTCGTCGTCATAGACCACGTCCTCCGGCACCATCTTGTAGACGTGGCACGCGGGATGGATCGTGGCCCGGATATGGCTGCAGTCGATCTCCTGGTGATTCGCGACCTGGCCGCGCATCACGTGCAGCCACTCGGAGTAGTGCACGACCTCCTCGGGGATCAGCAGCTTGCCGTCGACCAGCCGGCCGAGCTTGCCGAGGATCCTGGTCACGCTCTCGCGCAACTTGGCCGAGCGCAGCAGGTAGCCGCGG
>JAOUGW010000233.1 GCA_029865465.1 Gammaproteobacteria bacterium | reverse complement strand
GCATCCGACTGCGGCATGGGCCCTGCGGTAGTTGCGGGAGGTCGTTGGATTTGACCGTGCCCACCAGTACCTGATTCACGACCGGGACAGCATCTTCGCGAGAAGCCTGTCGGAGTCGCACCTGCGGTCGATCCCGAGGGCATGGGCGGATCATTACAACCATGGACGCCCGCACGTGGCGCTCGGTCCAGGTGTGCCGGACCCTCCATCGGAGGTCGTGCCGTCCGCGACACCACTGACCCGCCATCGGATCGGCGAGCGCCTCGGGGTGCGCGCCAGATCGGTGCTGGGTGGCTTGCATCACCAATATCCGCCGGCGCCCGCATTGGCGTGATCGAGTAATTGCGGAGCACAGCAGGTCCAGCGTTTCGTAGATGCCGCGATCCACGTGCTACAGCCGCACGGTGAACACGTGGATCGTTGCTCCAAGGGCCATGGCGTTACCTTCGCAATTCAGTACACTCGCCAGCATGTCATCTTCGATGGCCGGGGAGGGGGATATGACTTTGCTTCAGATTCGATGGTTGACGCTGGTTGCCTGTACTGTTCTGGCTTCCGCCTTCATCACAAGCCACGTTGCCGTTGCGCAGGATGCCGACGCCGACGATGTCTTCGCGGAAGACGAAGAACTCAACGATGACAGCGCCTCCACCGCGTTCGACGCCGAGCCCATGCGCGATGACGAAGACTGGGGCGGCGAGCTGTCCGCCGATTACTCCGACGACGCCATTCCCGTCGATACCGATCTCGATTCCTCGGATGCCGTGTGGGAAGTGGTGGAATACGATTCCGTGGGCGACGGCAGGGTCGACATTCCCGACGGCACCGCTGGCGACCTCACCGGACCCTCCGGCGATCTTCCCGTGGTGCGCACGCCGCGGCGCGTGGCGTCAGGCCTCCCCGCGCCCAGGCCCACCACACCGGGAAGAACAGCCCAGCCCGACGACGATACGCCCTATTCCTACGGCGGCCTGGAAATCCGGGCGCACGGCGCGCCGTGGCAGGCGCAGATCTACTACCCGCGCCGCGCGCCGCAATGGGAACCCCAGCTCCAGGCCGGCAAACCGCTGTGGCAGCTGCAGCACCGCTGCGGCGGCACGCTGATCGCGCCGGACTGGGTGCTGACCGCCGCGCACTGCATCGATGAAGACGATGTGAAGGCCGGCTATCGCGTGCGCCTGGGCGTGCAGGACATCTCGAAGGACGAGGGCGTCAGCTTCAAGATCGACCGCATCGTGCGGCACTCGCAGTACGACGACAAGCCGCTGCCCGCCAGGCCCAACCGCTACTACAACGACATCGCGCTGATCCACATCGTGCAGGATGGGCCGCCGAAGAGGATCGACCCCGCGCAGATCCAGCCCATTCCGCTCTATGAAGGCCCTGCGCAGCCGCGCGCCGAAGTCAGCGCCACCGGCTGGGGCAAGACGATGCCGGTGGATGCGCACGAACCCAATGCCGTGCTGCTGAAGGTCGACATGAAAGTGATGGCCACCGATCGCTGCGCGGCGCTGCCGGGCTATGGCCCGGACAAGGTCCACGACAAGGTGATCTGTGCAGCCGATCCCGGCCGTTCCACCTGTCGCGGCGACAGTGGCGGCGGACTCACCTTCACCAACGGCGCGCCGAAAGTGGTGGGCGTAGTCAGCTGGGGCAAGGTGAAGTGCGCGGGTGATGGCCAGCCCGGCGCGTATACGCGTATCGCCAGCTACATCGACTGGATCAAGCAGGCCATGGCGCTCGACCCGTCGAAGAACGCGCTGCCCTGAGCGGGCAGCGCGCTTCCGCACGGGCTCAGCTCAGCGCCGAACCTTGTCGCCGCCGGTGCTGCTTGTGTTCCGCAAGTAATGGATCCGGGACGAACTGATCCCGTTGCGGGACCTTCGGCGAGCCGTGGCATGATCGTGGCGTGATCGAGTAATTGTGAAGAGGCGTTGAAGTTCGACCAGAATTCTGGCCTGACAGGCGTCGAAGACTGACCAGGATTCAAGAGACATTTCTCGATGAGAATCGTGAGCCTGTCTTTTCTGTCGCATGGTCAACATTGGACGCCGGACGCTGGTCCATCCGCGACGCCGGTTGACAGTTCAGGGCGCCCGTCGCGGCAGGTAGTCGCGAAACGCGTCCATCTTCTTCCACTCGGGCACCGGCGGTTCATGCGCCGGTGCCGGGGCGTAGACGGAAACCTCCTCGAGCGTCATGCGGTGGATGTAGCGCGGGCAGTTCGGGAAGATGTGCTCGGCCCTCACGCGCACGACGAGTTGCGCGCCGACGAAGGAGCCGACCAGCGGGTCGGCGAAGTCGATGCTCGCGACGCCATTCACCCGCAGTCGCTTCGGCTTCTCGAAGTCCATGAAGAGCAGACCGACCCGCGGATTGCGCAGCACGTTGCCGAGGCTCTTGAACATGCCGTTGCCGTCGTAGCTTGGAAAGGCCAGCGTGTCCTCGGCAACGACCCGCACGAAACCGGGCCGGCCGCCCTTGTAGGAACAGTCTGGCCAGCCGTCCGCGTCGGCCGTCGCCAGGAAGAACATGGCACGCGACTCGATGAACTCGCGGTCTTCGTCGCTGAAGCGAGTCCGGTGCAGCACCTCCACCAGTCGATCGGCGATGAGGCGGGAATCGAATCGATCCTGCAGCGAGCGGTTGCCGTCGTGGTACATCGCGGTCTCCTGCCTGTCGGGCCCTGCGCCACCCGTCGCTGGCGGAACAGGTCAGGCAGGAATATACGCCCGAATGCGAATTCGACACGCGGACTACGCCGGGGACCGGCGCTCCATGACACCCGGCGCGGACCGGTGGCTACCGGATCTCCACCCGCCGCCTGCAAGTGCCAGAGCATTCGCCTCGGCCAACACTCTCGCGTTCAAAAGGATCGGCTTGCCAGTGTCAAGGGCGTGGTACTAGGCTTCAAGGCGGAGGCACCCATGCATCTGGTCGTCGGGGCCACGGGACTGGTCGGTCGAGCGGTAGCGCAGCAACTCCGCAAGCGGGCCTGCGACGTGAGAGCCCTGGTCCGTGGCGGAGCCGCTCACCCAGGAGCCAGGTCCCTTTCGCAGGCCGGCGTCAGCATCGTTGCCGGCGACCTCCGGGACCCGCTGGCGGTGGCGGGCGCCTGCAGGGGCGTCGATACAATCGTCTGCACTGCCACGTCAATGCCGGCCGCCGGTGGCGATGCATTGCAGCGAGTCGACCAGGACGGGGTGCTTGGACTTATCGGTGCTGCCGAGCGCGCCGGGGTTCGCCGGTTCGTATATACGTCCTTCTCCTCCAACATACGAGTCGACTCCCCGCTTACGTTGGCCAAGCGATCGTGCGAGGCGCGACTCGCCGAAAGCTCAGTCCAGAGTGTGATCCTGCAACCCTCGTTCTTCATGGAGATTTGGCTCGGACCCCATCTGGGATTCGACGCCGCCCGGGCGCAGGCACGCATATATGGCGACGGCAAGGCCGGCGTTAGCTACGTCTCCGCTCTAGATGTTGCGGCATTTGCCGTCTCGGCGGCGACGGCCCCGGGAGAGCTTCAAGACGTACTGCAGATAGGCGGCCCCGAGCCCGTCTCACAGTTAGGCGTCGTCGCCGTCTTCGAGCGTACGGCAGGGCGCAGCTTTTCGCTCGAGCACGTTCCGATTCAAGCTCTCGAAGTGCAGCATCAGTCGGCCGATCCGCTGCAGAAGACCTTTGCCGCGCTGATGATGGCTTACGCACTTGGCGACCCTGTGGCGAAGGCACGGCAGACAGCGGACCGATACGGCGTGCAACTGACCACGGTTGAGAATTACGCCGCGGGCTTGCGGCCGTGAAGACGTCCGGCGGGCCCCGCTGCTGAACGCTCCTCTGCGGCGACCGGAGGGCAGGCAGATCGGGAATTGCAGCCGATTTCTTCGACTTGGCCGACAATGGGCGAGAGAACGCTTCGGGTAGTCGCCGCTCATGGCCGATCCGGCGCTGGTCGCCCGACATTCGACATGCGCTGATGAATTGCTGCATTGCATTCTGCTGCAGTTGGCTTCGCGTGCCATGCGTTGCAGCGCATGGCCGAGACGGGCTCCATCGGCGATTACTCCATAGGCCCCACGTCGCTGCCGTTGTTGTGGGGCACCGCCAATGACCCGCGCTTGGTGCCGGTGATCGCGCGGCTGAACGCCAACCGCGACGCGCAGTGGCAGAATTGAAGCGCCTTCGAGCATCCGGTATGAATGCGACGCAGGCTCGGGCAGAGTACGCCGCGAAGCTCGGCGGCGGGTAAGGGGGGCGTTACGTCTGGCGGTGCCAGCGATCTTCCCGGCTCAACTCCCGGCGGACTGGATCGAGTACACGAATGAAGCCTTGGGCGCGCGGAGCCAGCGCTCCTGGACCACTTCGCGCAGGCCCGCCCAGGCTGTACCCTCGGTCACCCACTCGTCGCGGGTCTTCTCCGCCAGCAGGCGATCACCGCGCGACTTGATGCCGAACACCAGCCGTGAGAGATCATCGACGGCCGCTGGCCATTTCGCGAGATCGACCTCGAAGCAACCAGTGTCCGTGCCGTTGGCGGCCTTCGTGCCGGCCTTCCACTCGAGCACGCCGCGCTGGTGGAGGAAGCCCATCTGGATCGCCGCAAGCTGCGAGTATGGCTTCGGCTTGCCGCGGGCGTCGAGCATGCCCTGCGCGATGTGACCGAACGACCACAGGACGTCGCGCAGGTGCGCGCTCTGCGCGTCTTCCTTGCTCAGTACCCCGCGCGCCGCGAGCCACTCAGAAAAATACAGGGCCGCCGTCTGCGCCTTGAGTTCCTCCATCGTCGAAGCGAGCGGGCCGCCGAACGCCTGGTCGTCGGTCAAGCCGTTTACGCGGTACTCGTGCGAGGGCCCAAGGTTGTGCGCAGCCTCGTGCAGCACCGTCGAGATCGTCATGAAGCGCACGGCCGGATCGACGCGGTCAGCCGTGGCCCTGCAGA
>JAOUGW010000232.1 GCA_029865465.1 Gammaproteobacteria bacterium | reverse complement strand
GGCCTGGCCGCTACGACGCTGGCCAAGGACCGCGGCGCCACAGTGCTCGCCACGACGCGCCAGCCCGAGCGAGCTGCGGCACTGCGCGCCCAGGGCGCGGATCACGTGATCATCGACGACGGTCAGGTCGCGCGCGCCGTGCGCGCCATCGCACCCGAAGGCGTGGACGCCGCGCTGGAACTGGTGGGCACGCCGACCTTGCCCGACACCCTGCGCGCCACGCGTGTGCACGGCACGGTGTGCTTCACCGGCATGCTGTCCAACCGGTGGACGGTGGATGAGTTCTACCCCATCGACTACATCCCGCGCGGCGTCAGGCTCACGGCCTACGCCGGCGGTGCTGGCGACCTGCCGGTGTCGGTGCTGCAGGCGTATCTCGATTGTCTGGCTGCCGGCGACCTGGCCATCGGGCCGCTGCACACCTACACGCTGGACGACATCCCGCGGGCTCATGCGGACCTCGAACACAATCGTGTCTTCGGCAAGCTGGTGGGCGTGATCGACCCCGCCGACCTCGCCACCCCCGTGCAGCGATAGGCCCATCATGCGAGCAGCCTGGTACGAGCGAAGAGGGCCGGCGCGCGAGGTTCTGGTGGTGGGCGACATGCCCACCCCCGGGCCCGGCGCGGGCGAGGTGCGCATCCGGCTGGCCTTCTCCGGCATCAACCCCGGCGACGTGAAGAAGCGCGCCGGCTGGCAAGGTTCGCCGATGCCATACCCGCGCGTCGTGCCGCACAGCGACGGCGCCGGTGTCATCGACGCGGTGGGCACGAGCGTGCCAGCTGCTCGTGTCGGCCAGACGGTCTGGTGTTACGGCGCCCAGTCCTATCGTGCTTTCGGCACCGCGGCCGAACACGTCGTGGTGCCCGCCGAACTGGCCGTGCCCCTGCCCGAGGCGGCCCGTTCGCAACCCGGGCTCCTCGAGCAGGCCGCGTGCCTGGGCATCGCTGGCATCACGGGCCATCGCGCGGTGTTCGCTGCCGGCCCGGTGACCGGGCTCAATGTGCTGGTGTGGGGCGCCGCTTCGGGCGTGGGCGCGGTAGCGCTGCAGATGGCCCACCGCGCCGGCGCGCGCGTGCTCGCGGTGGTGCGCCGTGCGGAGCAGCTGCCCTCAGTGCGTGCAATGGGCGCAGCCGAGGCCTGGATGGCCGACGACCCGGCACTGGTGGACCGGATCCGCCTTGCCGCTCCCGAGGGTGTCCATCGTGTCGCCGAAGTCGACTTCGCCGCGCACATCGACGTCAATGCCCAGGTCGTTGCGACCGGCGGCGTCATCAGCGCCTACTACTCGTCCACCGACCGCCCCGAGATCCCGTACTGGAAGCTGGCCTTCGCCGATGTCTCGCTGCGCCTGCTGGGAAGCGACGACTTCCCGCCGGCGGTGAAGGCCGAGGCGGCACGCGAACTGACGGCCGCGCTGCTCGAAGGCCTCCTGCGCGCGGACATAGCCGGCAGGCTGCCGTTGCAGGACATCGCGTTGGCTCATGAGCAAGTGGAGCGGGGTGCGGGCGGTCGTGTTCTGCTGAACCTGGCCGCCGATGCATCCGCTCAGGTTTAGCCTCGCTCTTGGGGGGTGGGTCGGCAGGAACCTCACCGTATCAAGCCCTGGAGGATTTTGGCGATGGAGTTCACGGCACGCCACACCCAAAGACCACTTTGTGGCTCACAGATCTACAGGAGCTACGTCGGCAGTGGGTCGCTTGTTCGCCTATGATGTCCGCTTTTCGGGAACGGTAAGATCGGCCAGGAACGGACTTTCGACCGGGTCGACGAGCACGTTCAAGAATGCACCGACTGGAGCTCCACGAGGCCCGCTGCCTCCAAGAGGTCGTTAGCGGCATTCAGCGCCGTGTGAAACAGTCGGCGCGAACCTACGGCAGGCGCGTTGTAAGGCCGCGGGCGGCACTGAGCCGCGCCGCGTTCAGGGTGAGGGCTGGCCGCGGCTCGAGCGCGCTGGGAACTTTACATTCTCTCCGCTGGCTGCTCGATGGCTTCCAGCAGATTCGCATCCAGCTCGGGAATCTCCGCCAGGCTCTTCGCATCCTCGACCAGCGGCTGGAGCTGCTCACGCAGGTTCAGCGACAGCGCGTGCAGGTCGCGATAACGGCTCACCAGGGTCGCGCCATTACGCAGCACGTCCGCCAACCGCTGATCCTGCTGGCGCTTCTCGGTGCGAAGCGTATTCAGCGCGGACTCGACCTGGCGACGAGCATCCGCTTCTTCCTGCTTCTGCTTCTTGAGCGTGTTCATTTTCTTCAGGACGTTTGCGGGCGAGTCGGCCAGCGCGGTGTTGATCGCCTTGAGCGACATTTCGCGCTCGGCCAGACGGTCCTTGACCTTCTGCAGGTCCGTCGCGGCGGCAGCGCGCTGGTTGGCCATCTGCTGGACCGCGCCGTCGTACGCGGCTTTCGCCTCGGTAGCGGCTTTCTGCGCAACTGCCAGGCCCTGCTCGCTCTCGGCCAACTTCTTCTCGAGCGCACTGATGGCGACCGTCGCCTCTTTCTTCGCGTTGAGGAGTTCGGTATCCACCTCGGCGACCTTCTTCAGCGCGGCCTCGAGTGCTTCCTTCAGCTCGTCCTGCGTGCACTCCGGGTGGAGCTTGAGCGCGTCCGTGGCCGCTCGCATCAGGATCTGCTTGCTGATGGCGAGTTCTTTCCAGACTTTCAATTGAAGGTCCTGCTGCGTTTGACTCACGTCGTTCCTCGCGGGCTATGGAATGGATCAATCGGGATAGCGAATTGTAAACCAGAGGCACGCAGGCTGCGCCGCGCCGACGTTGCATGCGCCGTGCGAGTTCCCGGGCTTTGACGGGAAGTCGCTCAGGCGCGGTCGATCAGGCGTTTGTTCCGGGTCTTCCCCGGGCGAGCGTGTCTGCCTTTCCGCTCGCCCGGGGAAGACCCGGAACAAACGCCCATCAGACTGCCCGCGTGACGGCCAGCGAAGCATCGACCTTGGCTTCGGGCTGGACCACGATCGACGGCGGCAGCATCTTGTACATCACGGGTGTGACCAGCCGGCCGAGCAGTGTCGACGACAGCAGGCCGCCGATGATCACGATCGCGAGCGGCGAATACAGCCCCGACCCCTGGATCGCGAGCGGCAGCAGGCCGCCGATCGCCGTCGCGGACGTCAGCAGGATCGGCAGGAAGCGGATCTCGCCCGCCCGCGTGATCGCGTCGTCGAGCGGCACGCCCTGTTCACGCAGCTGGTTGGTGAAGTCGACCAGCAGGATCGAGTTCTTGATCTCGATGCCGATCAGCGCCACGATTCCGATGGTCGCGGTGAACGACAGGTCGTAGCCCGTCAGGAACAGTGCGATGAAGCCGCCGGCCATGCCGAGTGGAATCACGCCAGCGACGATCAGCATCGAGCGGAAGCTGCCGAACTCGAGCACCAGCACCGCCAGGATGCCGAACACCGCGACCAGCACGGCCGTGCCGATGCCGCCGAAGCTTTCCTGCTGTGCTTCGAGTTCGCCGCCGGCCCGAATCGAGTAACCGGGCGGCAGCTCGAGCTGCTGCAGGTTCCTGAGCACGCCCTGCGTCACCTCGGCCACGTTCATGTCCGCGGTCGGGTACGCCGTCAGCACGTATTCGCGCAGACGATCGTGCCGGCGGATCGCGCTCGGCGCCGTTGAAAATACCGGATCGGTCAGCTGTCGCAACGGCACGGGTTGTCCGTTCGCCGAGGTCACCACGATGTAGTCGAGCGCCTGCAGCGTCTGCCGCCCCTGCATCGGCAGGCGCAGCGTGATGTCGTACTCGTCGCCGTCCGGCTCGCGATACCTGCCGACGTTGAGCCCCGCAACGGCTGCACGCACCGTGCGGTCGGCCTCGACCGGCGCGACACCGAGCAGCGCAGCCTTGTCGGAATCGATGCGCAGGTCGAGGTCGGTGCGCAGGCGGCGCGCCGGGTTGTCGACGTTGCGCGTCCCTGGCGTGGCGACCATGAGCGCTTCGGCCCGGTTCGCCAGCGTCTGCAACGCATCGAGGTCGGGTCCGACGATGGCGATCTCGATCGGCGCGTTGATCGGCGGGCCGTTGCGATAGCTCTCGACGATGATCCGCGCGCCGGCGTAGCCGCTGAATGTCTGCCGCAGTCCTTCGAGCAGCGCCGGGGTTCTGCGCGGGTCGAACTGCTGCAGCTCGACGACGACTTCGCCGACGTTCGCCTTCTTCTCCTCGGGGAAGATGTTGTAGTAGACGCGGGGATTGCCGCGGCCCACGTTCGCGAACACGTGCTTCACTTCCTCGTGCCGCTGCAGCTCGGTCTCGATGAAGCGCACGGCACGATCGGTATCGGCCAGGCTCGCGCCGGTTGGCGTCTCGACGGCGATCCGGAACTGCGGGATGTCGGCGTTCGGGAACAGGCTGAAGCCCATCAGGGCAGTGAGGCCGAACGCCGCGATGACGAAGGCGAGCGCGGCCAGCAGCGTGCGCCTCGGTGCGGCCAGCGCGACGCGCAGGGCCGGACCGTAGATGCCGTGGATCACGCGCATCAGCCCCTGCAGTGCCTTGTTGCCCGCGGCACCGTGCCCCTCGGCTTGGAGCAGGCGGCTCGCCAGGAAGGGAATGACCGTCAGCGAGACGAGCAGCGACGCCGCCACGGTGTACAAGACCGACGCCGGCAGCGAGCGGATGAAGATGCCCGCGCCTTCCGGCAGGAACAGCAACGGCAGGAACGCGAACAGCAGCGTCGCAGTGCAGCCGATGACCGCGAGCGCGATCTGGTCCGTGGCCGCGATCGCAGCCTCGACCCGCGTGTACCCGGCGCGCAGGTACCGCTCGATGTTCTCCACGACGACGATCGAATCGTCCACCAGCAGGCCGAGGGCGAGCACGAAACCCGCGATGGAAAGCTGGTTGAGCGAGAAGCCGGTGAAGTAGAGCGCCGCCAGGCCGATCGACAGTGAAAGCGGGATGGAGATCATCACCACGCCCGCCGCCCGCAGGCCCAGCGGAATCAGAAGCAC
>JAOUGW010000231.1 GCA_029865465.1 Gammaproteobacteria bacterium | reverse complement strand
GGGCGCACGACAATGCGCGCTTCGGTTCGCTGTGTTCGTACGCCAACGCACACAAGAGCGACCATCACCGCTGTTCGTCTCACTGAAGTGAGCCAGGCACCCCGTCGTGGCACGCTCTTGCATCCAGCACGCGCACGGTGTCTGCTTTCACTTTCAGCCGCTTTCCCGACCCAGCGCACTCGCATTGCCGATGCAACCAACCACCCCCGGATTCCGCGGCAACGCTGAGCTGCGCAACCTGGTCCTCGTCCTGGGCGACCAGCTCGACTTGAACGCCGCTGCGTTCGACGACTTCGACGCCGCGCGAGATGCCGCCTGGATGGCCGAAGTGGCCGAGGAATCGACGCACGTCTGGTCGAGCAAACCGCGCACGGTGATGTTCCTGGCCGGAATGCGTCACTTCGCGCAGGCCCTGCGCGCAGCGGGGCGCACGCTGCACTACACGGCCCTGGACGCCGGAGGCAACCGCGGCAGCCTGCAGGCGCAGCTGCAGAGCGACATCGAGCGCCTGCGCCCGGCCCGACTCGTGATGACGGCACCGGGTGACTGGCGGGTGCTGCAGGCAATCAAGACCGTGGCACAGGCCAACAGTTTGCCGCTGGACATCCACGAAGACCGCCATTTCTACTGCAGCGTGCGCGAGTTTGCTGCGCACGCGCAGCGCCGCAAGTCGCTGCGCATGGAGTACTTCTATCGCGAGATGCGCAAGCGCCATGGCGTGCTGATGGCCGGCGAGGCGGGTGACGAGCCCGAAGGGGGCCGGTGGAACTTCGACGCAGAGAACCGCGAAGCCTTTGGCTCAACCGGGCCCGGAACCGTGCCGCCGCGCGCTGCAATCGCTCCCGACGCGATCACGCGCGAGGTGATCGCCCTGGTCGAAGCGCGCTTTGCCACCCATCCCGGACAGCTGCACAGTTTCGCGTGGCCGGTGACACGCGAGCAGGCCCTTGTGGCCCTGCAGCGTTTCATCGCCGAGCGCCTGCCTTTGTTCGGTCGTTACCAGGACGCGATGTGGCCGGGCGACCCGTGGCTGTACCACTCACACCTTGCAACCGCGCTGAACCTGAAATTGCTGAACCCGCGCGAGGCGGTGGCGTCAGCCGTGGCCGCCTACCACGCGGGCGATGCGCCGCTGCCGAGCGTGGAAGGCTTCGTGCGCCAGATCCTCGGTTGGCGCGAGTACGTGCGCGGCATCTACTGGACGCGCATGCCGGGCTACGCCGAACTCAACGAGCTGGATGCGCAAGAGGACCTGCCGACCTGGTACTGGAACGGTGCCACCGACATGACCTGCCTGCGCGACGCACTGGCGCAGACGCTGTCGCACGGCTATGCCAACCATATCCAGCGCCTGATGGTGACGGGCCTGTATGCACTGATGCTGGGCGTACAGCCGCAGCAGGTGCATGCCTGGTACCTGGCGGTCTATGTCGATGCGGTCGAATGGGTCGAACTTCCCAACACGCTGGGGATGAGCCAGTACGCCGACGGCGGCCTGATGGCCAGCAAGCCCTACGTGGCCACAGGCAAGTACATCCAGCGCATGAGCCCGCACTGCCAGGGCTGCCGCTATGACCCCGCGCAGCGCATGGGCGACGCGGCGTGCCCGTTCACTACGCTGTACTGGGACTTCCTGATGCGCCACGAGGCGAAGCTGGCCGCGAATCCGCGCATGGCGCTGCAGGTGAAGAACGTGGCGCGGCTGAGCCACGCGGAGAAGCAGGCGATCCGCGAACGGGCAGCGGCCATCCGGCGGGGCAAGGTCGGGTCTGAACGTCCCGCCATGCGGCCGGCGCTGCTCGACGCCTGACGCGTACGGCGTTTCCACTAGCCCCTGCCATTGGCCGTGGCGATAAGTGAACTACTCCACCGTCACTGACTTCGCCAGGTTCCGCGGCTGATCGACATCCGTGCCCTTGAGAATGGCGCAGTGATACGCCAGCAGCTGCAGCGGGATCGTGTACACCGCCGGCGCCTGGAAGTAGCTGACATGCCGCGGCATCTCGATCACGTGCACGCCGTCCGACGAATGCATCCCTGACTCCGGATCGGCGAACACGTACAGCTCGCCGCCGCGCGCGCGCACTTCCATCAGGTTCGACTTCAGCTTCTCGAGCAGGTCGTTGTTCGGCGCGACAGTGATGATCGGCATCTCCTCGTCCACGAGCGCAAGCGGGCCGTGCTTGAGCTCGCCCGCCGGGTAGGCCTCGGCGTGGATGTAGGAGATTTCCTTGAGCTTCAGCGCGCCTTCCATCGCGATCGGGTGCATCGGGCCGCGACCGAGGAACAGCGCGTGCTGCTTGTCGACGAAGCGCTTCGCCAGTTCCTTGATGACCGGATCGAGCTTCAGCGTCGCTTCGATCAGCGACGGAATGCCGATCAGGAGCTGCACGAGACTGCGCTCACGCTCCGCATCGGCGCCATGGAACTTGGCGAGAGCCACCACCAGCATGCCGAGCGCGGTCAGCTGCGTCGTGAACGCCTTGGTCGAAGCCACGCCGATCTCGGGGCCCGCGCGCGTCAGCATGACGAGCTCGGATTCGCGCACCAGCGAGCTTTCCGGAACGTTGCAGATCGCGAGCTGCGACAGGTAACCCGCCTGCCTGGCCAGCCTGAGCGCGGCCAGCGTGTCGGCGGTTTCGCCCGACTGCGAGACGCTCACGAACAGCGTGTTCTTCGGCACCACCGGATTGCGGTAGCGGTACTCGCTCGCGATCTCGACCCAGCACGGCAGCCGGCAGATCTGTTCGATGAAGTACTTGGCCACGGACGCTGCATGGAAGCTGGTGCCGCACGCAACGATGCGCACGGCCTCGGTCCTGGCGAAGACCGCCTGTGCCGCCGGCCCGAACGCGGCCTCCAGCAGCCTGCCGCCGGCCACGCGCTCCTCGAGCGTCTGCGCGACGGCGCGCGGCTGCTCGTGGATCTCCTTCAGCATGTAGTGCGGGAAGTCGCCCTTCTCTGCCGCATCCGCCGAGAGTGAGCTCTCGTGCACCTTGCGCTGGATGGTGTTGCCGTCCCTGTCCAGGATCCGGTAGCTGTCGCGGCGGATCTCGCAGACGTCGCCTTCCTCGAGGAAGACGAACCTGCGCGTCACCGGCAGCAGCGCGGCCACGTCGGAGGCGACGAAGTTCTCGCCGTCACCCAGGCCGATGACGACCGGGCAGCCCTGGCGCGCGAGGACGAGGCGCTCGGGGTCCTTCTGCGAAATCACGGCGAGCGCATACGCGCCTTCGAGCTCGGCCACGGTCGCGCGGACCGCCCTGAACAGGTCGCCGGTCTTCTGCAGATGGAAGTGGACGCGGTGAGCGATCACTTCGGTGTCGGTCTCCGACGTGAACTCGTAGCCCGCGGCCTGCAGTTCCGCGCGCAGCTCTTCGTGGTTCTCGATGATGCCGTTGTGGACGAGCGCGATGCCGTCCCTGGAGATGTGCGGGTGCGCGTTGCGCTCGCTCGGCACGCCGTGCGTGGCCCAGCGGGTGTGCGCGATGCCGAGCAATCCGCTGGTGGGATCCGCGTCGAGCGCATCCTGCAGCATGCGGACCTTGCCGACTGCACGCAGCCGCTTGATGGTGCCCGTGCCGTTCAGCACGGCGACACCCGCAGAGTCGTAACCGCGATATTCGAGGCGCCGCAATCCCTCGATCAGGATCGGGACGACATCACGCCGCGCGACGGCACCAACGATTCCGCACATGCTCGATCCTTTGTTCAGGGGGCGGCGAGACTAACAGTTTTTCTTTGTGAATCATATGGCTACGCTCGTCCGGACGGCCTCGTGCAGCCCGAAGTGGCGTCCGACGGCCCGGTACAGCGACGAGTCCGCGGGCACCAGCGGCAAGCCGAGTTCGCGTTCGAGACGGTCGATGCAGTGTGCCGTGCGGATGCCGGTGCCGACGACGATCATCGCCTCCGCGTCAGGCGCGGCAGCCCGGGTCCGGACCAGGCTGGCCAGGACCTCGTCGTCGCTGAACCGGTAATGCCGGGCGCTCACGCTGGCCTGGTCGGCAAACAGGCCCTGTTCGACGAACGTCTGGAACGCCTCGATGCGGTAATCGCCGTGACGCAGGAATTCCGTGAACATCGCCTTCCATGGCGGGCTGTAGTACGGAGCCGCAACGGCAACCCTGCGCGCGTCGAGGCGATCGAGTTCATCGAGGATCGCCACCGCATTGAGCACGACCGGCACGCCGCAGGCCTGGCTGATCCGTTCGCCCGCTTCGCGCGCACCCGCGGGCGTCTTGCCGATCAGGCACCCAAAACCCGGTCCGTCCTGGATGATCAACTCACACCCTGCTTCGGCCAGCATCGTCGCGGCCGTGACCAGGCGCGGCTCGGACGCCGCAATCGACGCGAAGCTGTAGTCGAATCCGGGCGGCGGCAGGATCGTCTGCTGCAGGTGCAGCTGTCCCGGATACAACCGCTCGAGGTCGGGCGCGTTGGGGTCCATCCAGCCAGGCGCTGTGATGATGCCAAGCCGTCTCTTGCCGGCAGCCGTTGGGTTCGTCATGGTCGTGGACCGGCCGGCCGGCCGGCGTGTGCCTCGTCCTCGCGCAGCATCTTCAGCAACGACAGCACCATCAGCACGCCGACCGCCAGCAACGGCAGCGAGCAGACGATGGTCGCGGAGAGGATCACCTTGAGCCCGCCGTCGATGAACATGAGCGTGATCGGCAACACGCCGAGCGCGCAGGCCCAGAACACGCGATTCCAGCGCTCCGGGTCGAGGCCAGCCGGGAGGCGCATCGTGGAGACAGAGGCTAGCGTATAGGAAGCGGAATCGTAGGTGGTCACCAGCAGCAGCAAGGCGACGACCGTGAACGTCGCCAGCACCAGCGTGCCCCACGGCAACGAGGACATGACGGCGGTGATGGCCTGCGCCTCGCCGACGCTCTTCATCAGGCTGGTGACGCTGAGTGCCCCGGTCAGTTCGAGGTTCAGCGCGTAGTTGCCGAGCACGATGAAGAACATCGCGGCACCGA
>JAOUGW010000230.1 GCA_029865465.1 Gammaproteobacteria bacterium | reverse complement strand
AGCGCCGCGACCAACCTCCTGAGCTGGTCCACGTCCGCCGAACTGAGCTACCAGGTCGACGTTCCGGTCATGGCCAACGGCAACGACCTGATCGGTGCCGGCGTGCTCGGCATCGGGCCGTACCGGGAACGCGCGCGCGAGGTCCAGGCCCAGAGCGAGGGCGCCTACCTGATCGGCCACGACCGGTTCAACAAGACCCAGTTCCAGGTCAACGCGGTCAAGACCTTCAGCAACGTCCTCGGCGCCGAGAGCCTGCTCGTCGTCGGCGAGATCGGTTCGCAATGGAACAACGTGCCTGACTACACCAAGGGCGGCATCCGTTACGGCCGTGGCTTCATGTACGGAACAGGTTCCGGCCCCGGTTACGGGCCCGGGGGGGCTCCGGAAGGCCAACCTGGGGCCGGTGCCGGCACGCAGGGCAACCTCTGTTCCCCGACAGCGGTGGGCGCGCCAGTGCCTGCAGCTAATACGCTCTACAACCCGCAACCCAACGGCTGCCGGAACGACGGCTTCGTGACGGACGTGGCCTGGGGCTACCGTCTGCGTGTCTCGGCGGACTACAACAACGTCATGGACAGCGGTGTGACCGTGACGCCGAGCGTGTTCTGGGCGCACGACGTGGAAGGCGTCTCGATGGACCCGACCTTCATCGAGGACCGCATGACGCTCGGGCTCGGGCTCAAATTCAACTACAACAAGAAATACGTGCTCGACCTCAACTACGTGAGCTACGACAACGACAACTTCGATCCGCTGTTCGATCGCGACTACTACTCGGCCGCCGTCAGCGTGACCTTCTAACCGGATCCAGGAGACGAACCAGATGAAGAACTTGAACAGGATCCTCGCCACCGCGATCGCGGCGGCCGGTCTGCTGGGCACGGCGCTGCCGGCGTACGCGAAGCTCACGGCCGCCGAAGCCGCGCGCCTCGGCGCGGACCTCACGCCGATGGGTGCCGAGAAGGCGGGCAACAAGGACGGGACCATCCCGGCCTGGACCGGTGGCCTGTGTGCGCCGCCCGCAGGCTGGACGCCGGCCAAGGGCTACGTGGACCCGTTTCCGAACGACAAGCCGAAATTCGTCATCACCAAGGCCAACGCCGCGCAGTACAAGGACAAGCTGACGCCCGGCACGCTCGCGCTGCTCGCGAAGTACGACAATTTCAAGATGCCGGTCTACGAGACGCGCCGCACGGCCTGCTATCCGGATTCGGTGTATGCCGATGTCAAGAACAACGCGCCGAAGCTGGAACTCGCGGGCTTTGGTATCACCGGCGGCCGCGCGGACGTGCCGTTCCCGATCCCGAAGAGCGGCATCGAGGCCATCTACAATCACCAGCAGCGTTACCTCGGAGCCGGCGTGCTCCGCGAATACAACAGCTTCCCGGTGCGGCCCAACGGTGACTTCTACAAGATCGGGGCCCGTGAGTACCGTATCTTCAACACCAGCCTGGACCAGCCGCAGGACAACCTGCTGCTGACGTTCCAGTCGGCCTTCACCACGCCCGCGACGCTCGAGGGCACGGTGTTCCTGGTGCACGAACCGATCGACCAGGTGAAGCAGGTGCGCTCGGCCTGGATCTACAACGCCGGCCAGCGCCGCGTGCGCCGCGCTCCGGACCTGGCGTACGACAACTTCACGGACGGCACGGAGGGCATGCGCACGTCCGACCAGTTCGATGCGTGGAACGGAGCGCCGGACCGCTACGACTGGAAGCTGATCGGCAAGAAGGAGATCTACATCCCCTACAACGCCTACAAGCTGGCCGACAAGAAGCTCAAGTACAAGGACAACATCATCCGCAAGAACACGATCAACTCCGACCTCATGCGCTACGAACTGCACCGCGTGTGGGAGGTCGAGGCCAACCTCAAGCCGGGCAGCAAGCACATCTACGGCAAGCGGGTGTTCTACCTCGACGAGGATTCGTGGACCGTGGTGTACGAAGATGCCTACGACACGCGCAAGCAGCTCTGGCGCATCGGCGTGCATCCGATGATCCAGTTCTACGACGTGAAGATCCCGTATTTCCGGGCCAACAACTGGCACGACTTGAACAGCGGTGGCTACTATCTCTCGGGCCTGGACAACGAGATCAAGACGCCTTGGGACTGGAACCAGAAGGGCAGGTGGGCCGACTTCCAGCCCGATGCGCTGCGGCGTCTGGGGACGAAATAGGCTGGGAATCCTTGAGGCGTCCATGCCTCGCATGAGCTGACGATGGCCGGCTCCGGTGTTGCCCGGGGCCGGCTGTTTTGCGGCAGGGGGGAGACCCGCCGCGGGGGAAAGTTGCATGAAACACCGGGCGGGAATTGCCTGCGCTCTGCTGGGCGCGAGCCTGTGCCTCGCGGCGACTGCGCGCGGCGAGGACAAGACGGAGGCGGCCGGGCCGACGCCAGCGCAGCGCGTCGTCGTCGAGGTCCGCAGCGACCGCATCCTGCTGCTCGACATCACGCAGGTCGACCAGCGCATCACCGCGGTCGGTGAACGCGGCTTCACGCTCGTCTCCGACGATGGCGGCCAGACGTGGAAGGGAGTTGCGACCCCGGTCACGCGTACCCTGACGGGAGTCGCGTTCAGGGACGCCAAGGTGGGTGTTGCCGTGGGTCACGGCGGCTCGTTCGTGCGTACCGAGGACGGCGGCGCCACCTGGTCGCAGGTGACCGTGGACGAAGCCGGGCCGGATTCGCTGCTCGGGGTCACGCACGTCGCCGGCGATCACTTCATCGCCTACGGTGCGTTTGGCCTCTTTTTCGATTCGCAGGACGCAGGCAGGACCTGGCAGCGCGCGACCGTGCTGACGGAAGACTTCGACCGTCACATCTCGCAGGTCATCGTCGTCGGCACGTCGCTGCTGATGGTGGCGGAGTCCGGTACTCTCGCTCGTTCCGACGACGGCGGCGCCACCTGGGTGGCGCTGACCTCGCCGTACGAGGGTTCGTACTTCGGCGCACTCGCGGTGAAAGACGGCAGCGTCCTCGCGTTCGGCATGCGCGGCAACGTCTACCGCTCGCTCGACCTCGGCACGACCTGGCAGAAGGTCGAAACCGGCACTACCACGTCCCTGATGGCGGGCCGGCAACTCGCCGACGGGCGCGTGATGCTCGTCGGCAACTCCGGCCTGATCGCGGAAAGCGCCGACAACGGCCAGAGTTTCGTGTTGCACTCGGCCAAGCCCGGCAAGGGCTTTGCGGCGCTCGTGGAAAAGCCCGGCGGCGGCATCCTCTTCGCGGGCGAAAGTGGTGTCACGCCGCTCGACCCGGCCTGGCTCAAGACCCGGTAACGGCACCGCCCGAGGACAATGAACATGGCGCATGACCTCAAAGCCGGCGTAAGGGCCGACGATGCTCAGATCGAGAAGCTGCAGTTCACGCCGGACTGGGTCGGCAAGATCTCCTACTGGATCTTCCACAACCGCAAACCGCTGCTGATCCTGTTCATCCTGATCACGATCCTGCTGGGTGCGATGGCCAGCCAGCTGCGCGTGCAGGCGGCGTTCACCAAGATGATCCCGCTGAAGCACCCGTACATGGCGACCTTCCTCGAGTACCGGTCGGACTTCGGCGGCGCCAACAAGGTGCTGGTTGCGCTGCAGAACAAGAAGGGCGCCATTTACGACAAGCAGTTCATGGACTCGCTGCGCAAGGTGACCGAGGAAGTCTTCTACATCCCCGGCGTCGAGCGCAGTTCGGTGGCCTCGCTCTTCACCTCGAACGTGCGCTACACCGAGGTCGTCGAGGACGGCTTCCGCGGCGGCAACGTGGTGTCCGCCGATTTCGCGGGCACCCCGGAACAGATGGCGAAAGTGCAGGAGAACCTGCTCAAGTCCGACTGGGTCGGGCGCCTGGTCTCGAACGACCAGACCTCCGCGATGGTCGTGGCGACACTCATGGAGAACGACCCGGAGACGGGCGAGCGCCTCGACCTGCAGCGCGTTGCTGGCCAGCTCGAGCAGATCCGCGCGAAGTACGAGAACGAGAACACCGGCGTGCACATCATCGGCTTCGCCAAGGCGGTGGGTGACATCGCGAAGGGCGCGGCCGGCGTGCTGGTGTTCTTCGGCATCGCGTTCGTGATCACCGCGCTGCTGCTGTACTGGTATTCGGGCTCGCTGATGATCACGGCCCTCGCGCTGATCTGCGCGATAGTGCCCGTCATCTGGCTGCTCGGCCTGCTACCGGTCTTCGGGCTGGGACTCGATCCGATGTCGATCCTGGTGCCGTTCCTGATCTTCTCGATCGCCGTCTCGCACGCGGTGCAGATGACGAACGCCTGGCGGCTCGAGACGCTGCATGGCGCCGACGGCATCACCGCGTCGACGCATTCGTTCCAGAAGCTGTTCATCCCGGGGGCGATGGCGCTGCTCGCGAATGCGCTCGGCTTCATGGTCATCGCGTTCGTCGAGATCGAGATCGTGCGCGAGCTCGCCTTCACGGCGACGATCGGCGTCACGGTGATGATCATCACCAACAAGATGCTGCTGCCGATCCTGCTGTCGTACTACAGGTTCACGCCCGAGCAGGCCTCGAAGCTGGCCGGCAAGGAGACGGCGGGGGACTGGTTCTGGGAGCGCATCGGTCCGCTCGCGACGAAGAAGGTCGCCTGGGTGCCGATCCTCATGGGCCTCGGCCTGCTGGCGTTCGGCCTGTCGCAGGCCCGCCACCTGCACATCGGCGACCTCGGCAAGGGCGTGCCCGAGCTGCGGCCCGACTCGCGCTACAACCAGGACGTGGAGATGATCACGAGCCACTTCGCCATCGGCGTGGACCTGCTGCAGGTCATCGCCGAGGCGAAACCGGAGAACGACGACGATTCGCCCTGCGTCGATCGCAACGTCATGGACAAGATCGAGGACTTCGAATTCCAGATGCGGCAGGTCGAGGGCGTGGCGACGGTGCGCAGCCTGGCGGGCTTCGTCAAGTCGATGACGCAGTCGTTCGCCGAGACGTTCGCCAAGTGGCGCATGCTGCCCGAGAGCCGCGCACAGATCGCGCAGGGCGTGGGTTACGCCACGCGCATG
>JAOUGW010000229.1 GCA_029865465.1 Gammaproteobacteria bacterium | reverse complement strand
CCGCCTTCGGCGCGTGCCGGCCTCGAATGCACGCTGTACGTCACGCAGGCGACGGGCGGCACGGTACTCGACGTGAAGATCGGCGACTGCAATGGCGACCAGGCGGTACGCGAATCCGTCGCCAATGCAGTGTATCGTTCCACGCCGTTGCCCGCGCCGCGCGATGCGCGCGCCTTCGAACGCCGGCTGGTCATCGTGTTCAAGCCTACGGAGTGAAGTGGAGATGACGTTTCAACGCGCCCGGGCGCGTCCCGCACGGATCGGTCTTGCCCCGGCATTCGCCTGGTTCTTCGTTCTTGCGGGTTCGCTCGCGACGAGCGCCCACGCGCAGCTGCGCCTCGACATCACCCAGGGCGTGCGCGACGCGGTGCCCATCGCCGTCGTGCCGTTCGGTGGCCAGGCCGAAGGCGGCCCGAACGACGTCGGCTCCGTCGTCGCGGCCGACCTGCAGCTGAGCGGCCGCTTCACGCCGCTCGAGCGGCGCGATCTCGTCGCGCGTCCAACGCGCGGCGCGCAGGTTCGCTTCGAGGACTGGCGCCTGCTCAAGTCCGATTTCCTCGTCATTGGCAGTGTCGCACCGGAGGCGAGCGGGCTCGCCGTCGAGTTCGAACTCTTCAACGTGCGGACTGGCCAGCAGTTGCTCACGCAGCGCCTGGTCACCAGCGAGCGCGGACTGCGCGCGGCGGCACACCGGATCGCCGACCTGATTTTCGAGCGGCTCACGGGTATTCCGGGCGCCTTCTCGACGCGTGTCGCCTACGTCGCGGTCGATGGCCGGCCACCCTCGCAGCGCTACCGCCTGATGATTGCGGACGCCGACGGCTACGGCCCGCGCGTCGTCACGGAGTCGTCGGAACCCATCATGTCGCCGGCCTGGTCGCCCGACGGGCAGAACCTCGCGTACGTTTCGTTCGAAGGCAAGGCGTCCGCGATCTACGTGCAGCGGCTCGCGACCGGTGACCGCCGGCGCGTCTCGGCCCGTGCCGGCATCAACGGCGCGCCGGCCTGGTCACCCGACGGCCGCAAGCTGGCGCTGACGTTGTCGCGTGACGGCAATCTCGACCTGTACGTGCTGGACCTGGCCACGCAAGGTCTCACGCGCCTGACGTCCGACAGCGCCATCGACACCGAGCCGGAGTGGTCGCGCGATGGTGCATCGGTCTATTTCACGTCGGACCGGGCGGGCAGCGCGCAGGTCTACCGGGTCGGCGCGGGCAGCGGCCAGGAGGCACAGCGCCTCACTTTCACCAACGGATACAACGCACGGCCCCGTCTGTCTCCAGACGGCGAGTCGCTGGCGCTGGTCACGCTGGACCGTGGCGCGTATCGCATCGCGACCTACGATCTCAAGACGCGCAACGTGCATGTGCTGACGGATGGCCGGCAGGACGAGGCGCCGAGCTTCGCGCCGAACGGGGCGACCCTCATCTACGCGACCCGTGCCGGTGCGAAGGGCACGCTGGCGATGGTCTCGGCCGACGGCCGGTTCCAGCAGCGGCTCAGCTCGGACACCGGCGACGTCCGCGAGCCAGTCTGGTCGCCGTTCCGGCCCGCAGAGCGGTGAAGCGCGCATCGACGCAAGGTATGATTCGGAAGATCTGCCGGCCGCCGCTGCGCGGCCCCGACTATCCAGGAGTTCGATGACCATGAAATGGACCCATGCCGTTGCCTTCGCCCTGCTCGCCGTCGGCCTCGCGAGCTGCTCCAAACCGAAGCAGGTGCAGCCGGAAACGACGACCCAGGCGCCGGTCGACAGCGGCGCGCAGACGAGCGGCCTCGGCAACGAGACCGGCCCAGCCACGGGAGCGACCGCGGGCGCGATGAGCGCGGCGCAGCAACAGGCGCTCGCCGCCCTGCAGTCCCGCAACATCGTCTACTTCGAATACGACAGCAGCGAGATCCGCGCTGACTACGTGAGCGTCGTCGCGGCGCACGCGGCTTACCTGACCAAGTACCCGACCGCGCGCGTGCGCCTCGAAGGGCACGCCGATGAACGCGGCTCGCGCGAATACAACATCGGTCTCGGTGAAAGGCGTGCACAGACGGTGCGCAAGGCGCTGATGCTGCAGGGCGTCGCTGAGTCGCAGATCACGACGGTCAGCTACGGCGAGGAGCGTCCTGCGGTCGAGGGTTCGGACGAACCCGCCTACGCGCAGAATCGCCGCGTCGAATTTGCGCAGGTGCAGTGATCCGATGAATACCGTCGTGCGTGGCGTCTTCGCGGCGTCGGTCCTGCTGGCCAGCTCGCTGGTCCATGCGACCGCCAGCAACAAGGAACTCGAATCGCGGGCGGATGCCAGCGACCAGCGCCTGGGCACGCTCGAAAGCCGGGTCAACCAGTCGCTGCTGGACCTGCAGCAGCAGATCGACAAGTCGCAACAGGAACTGCGCACGCTGCGCGGCCAGATCGAGGAGGCCCGGCACGAACTCGAGTCGTTGCAACGGCAGCAGCGTGACCTCTACGGCGACCTGGACCGGCGCCTGCTGGTGATGGAGAACGGCGCCGGTGGCGTACCGGTAGCGGCGGGCGGGTCCACCCAGGCACCCAATGCCGTGTTCGCGGACGAATCCGCCGTGTACGGTGAAGCGTTTGCCGCGATGAAGGCCGGCCGCTACGAGGAAGCCGCACGCGGCTTCCAGACGTACCTCGCGAAGTATCCACGCGGGCCGCGCGCCGACAACGCCACCTACTGGCTCGGCGAAGCGCAGTTCGTCCAGCAGCAATACGATGCCGCCCTGAAGTCTTTCCAGGCGGTCGGCACGTTTACCGAGTCGCGGCGCCTGCCGGATGCGATGTACAAGGTCGCGCTCTGCCAGTATGAGCTGAAGGCGTTCAGGAATGCGCGTGCAACGCTGAACAAGGTCATCTCGACCTACCCGGAAGCCGACGCCGCCAAGCTGGCCCAGGCCCGGATCGACAAGCTGAACGCCGAGGGCCGGTGAGCCGGCTCAAGGTCACCGAGACCTTCGTCTCGATCCAGGGCGAAGCCGACGCCGTCGGCTGGCCCACGCTCTTCATCCGCCTGACCGGCTGTCCGCTGCGTTGCGTGTACTGCGATACGCAGTATTCGTTCTACGGCGGCGAGTGGCGCGCGCTCGATGAACTGCTCGTGACGGCTCGGGAGAGTGGCGTGCGCCACGTCTGCGTCACGGGCGGCGAGCCGCTGGCGCAGAAGACGTGCCTCGAGCTGCTGACCGCACTGTGTGACGCCGGTTACTCGGTGTCGCTCGAGACGAGCGGGGCGCTCGACGTCGCCGCGGTCGATGCGCGGGTCAGTCGCGTCGTCGACCTGAAGACGCCCGGGTCCGGTGAAGTCGGACGCAACCGACTCGAGAACCTCGACGTGCTGACGTCGCACGATCAGCTCAAGTTCGTGCTCTGTTCGCGCGCCGATTACGAATGGGCCCGCGACCTGCTGCGCAGGCGCGCCGTGCCGTTGCCTGCGCAGGTGCTGTTCTCGCCGGCGTGGGGTCAGCTCGAGCCGCGCGATCTCGCGGACTGGATCCTTGCCGATCGCCTGCCGGTGAGGCTGCAGGTGCAGTTGCACAAGTACCTCTGGGGCAACGAGCCGGGCCGCTGATGACGCAGCAGGACTCTGACCCGCACTGCGCTGATGCCCCGCGACCGGCCATCGTGCTGGTTTCGGGCGGGCTCGATTCCGCGACCTGTCTCGCGATAGCGCGCGCCGAGGGTTACCGCTGTCACGCGCTCAGCTTCCAGTACGGCCAGCGTCATCACGCCGAACTGGGCGCCGCCGGCAAAGTGGCGGCCCGGTTGGGCGCCGTCGAACACCGCGTCATGCAGATCGACCTCGGCGCATTCGGTGGATCGGCCCTGACGGACACGTCCATCGCCGTCCCCGAAGACGGGGCGAGTGGCGCAACCATTCCGGTCACGTACGTGCCCGCGCGCAACACCGTGTTTCTCGCCTTGGCCCTGGCGTGGGCGGAAGTCCTGCAGGCGCACGACATCTTCATCGGCGTGAACGCCGTCGATTACTCCGGCTATCCGGACTGCCGTCCTGAATTCATCGCTGCGTTTGCGCGCATGGCCAACCTCGCCACGCGCGAAGGCGTGGAAGGCCGGGAGCCGCTGCGGATCCGCGCACCTTTGATCGAATTGACGAAGGCCGAGATCATCCGCCGCGGCCTGGCATTGGGCGTCGACTTCGGCATGACAGTATCCTGCTACCAGGCAGATGAGCAGGGCAGGGCCTGCGGCCGCTGCGATTCCTGCCGCCTGCGCGCGGCCGGGTTCGATGCAGCCGGCGTGTCCGATCCCACCGTTTACCGATGATCGGCTATCATCCTCGGCTCGTTGCAGCGGGCCGTTAGCTCAGCGGTAGAGCAGCTGGCTTTTAACCAGTTGGTCGATGGTTCGATCCCATCACGGCCCACCATCGAGTTGCCACGGTAACTGGGCAGGCCGCCAGCGCCGGTCGTTCCGCGCGTATTCCGAATTGAGAGCCCGCGGCCGTCCTGCTAGATTCATCCGCTACCCCTCCCAACGATTCGAGAGAACCATGAAGCAACAGGTATTCGCCTCCCTGGCAGCACTCGCGCTGGTGCTTGCCGCCCCCGTCATGGCCCAGAAGTCCGCCGGCGACCTGATCGACGACGGCACGATCGCAACGTCCGTAAAAGCCAGCCTGCTGGCCGAGAAAGGCGTGCCGTCGAGCGACGTCAACGTCGAGGTCTACAAGGGCGTCGTGCTCCTCAGCGGCTTCGTCAAGACGCAGGCCGAGAAGGACGCGGCAGGCAAGGTCGCCAAGAACGTCAAGGACGTGGCGTCGGTTCGCAACCAGATCGCCGTGCATCCGGCGACCTCGATGGGCACCAAGCTCGACGACACGTTGCTGGTCAGCAAGGTCAAGGCGGCGCTCGTCGATGCCAAGGACGTGAAGTCCGGCCAGATCAACGTCGAAGCGCGTGGCGGCATCGTGCAGCTCGGCGGCTTCGTGACCGGCGAAAAGATGAAAGAACGCGCCATCAGCGTGGCGAAGGGCGTTTCCGGCGTGAAGCAAGTCGTCGACGCGCTGTTCGTCAAACCCGAGTAACCCGGCATCGAGCGACACGTCGACGCGGCTCGAAGAGGCCCCGGTCGTTGGGGCCTCTTGCGG
>JAOUGW010000228.1 GCA_029865465.1 Gammaproteobacteria bacterium | reverse complement strand
GTTCATCGACGAGATCCACACGGTGATCGGCGCGGGCGCCGCCTCCGGTGGCGTGATGGACGCATCCAACCTGATCAAGCCGGCGCTCGCAAACGGCGAACTGCGCTGCATCGGTTCGACCACGTACCAGGAATACCGCGGCATCTTCGAGAAGGATCACGCGCTCACGCGCCGCTTCCAGAAGATCGACGTGGTCGAGCCCACGGTGCCGGAGACCATCGAGATCCTGCGCGGCCTGCGCGCGCGCTTCGAGGAGCACCACGGCGTCAAGTACGCTGACGAGGCGCTCAAGGCCGCAGCCGAGCTGTCTGCCCGCCACATCAACGACCGGCACCTGCCCGACAAGGCGATCGACGTGATCGACGAGGCTGGCGCGCGGCAGCGGTTGAAGCCGCTCGGCCAGCGTGACGAGTTCGTGACGGTCGAGCAGATCGAGGACGTGGTCGCGCGCATCGCGCGCATCCCGCCGAAGACCGTGTCGAGCAACGACCGCGACGTCCTGAAGAATCTCGAGCGCAACCTGAAGCTCGTGATCTACGGCCAGGACAAGGCGATCGACACGCTCTCGTCGTCGATCAAGATGGCTCGCTCGGGCCTCGGCGACCAGCGCAAGCCGGTGGGCTCGTTCCTGTTCGCCGGACCGACGGGTGTCGGCAAGACGGAAGTCACGCGGCAGCTCGCGCTGACGCTGGGCGTCGAACTCGTGCGCTTCGACATGTCGGAGTACATGGAGCGGCACACGGTGTCGCGACTGATCGGCGCGCCTCCGGGCTACGTCGGGTTCGACCAGGGCGGCCTGCTCACGGAAGCGATCACCAAGCACCCGCACTGCGTGCTGCTGCTCGACGAGATCGAGAAGGCGCACCCGGACGTGTTCAACCTGCTGCTGCAGGTCATGGACCACGGCACGCTCACGGACAACAACGGCCGCAAGGCGGACTTCCGCCACGTCGTGATCGTCATGACGACCAACGCGGGCGCCGCGGACATGAACCGTGCGTCGGTCGGCTTCGTGACGCAGGACCATGCGAGCGACGGCATGGAAGCGATCAAGCGGATGTTCGCGCCGGAGTTCCGCAACCGCCTCGACGCGGTCGTGCAGTTCGGGCCGCTCGACGAGCGGACGATCCAGCGCGTCGTCGACAAGCTGCTGGTCGAAGTCGAGGCGCAGCTCGAGACGAAGGGCGTGCAGCTGCACATCGACGAAGAGGCGCGGGCGTGGATTGCGAGGCGGGGCTACGACCCGAAAATGGGCGCGCGGCCGATGGCCCGCATCATCCAGGAGCACATCAAGCGGCCGCTCGCGGAAGAGCTGCTGTTTGGCAGCCTCGAGCATGGGGGGCATGCCTTCGTGAGCGTCGGCAAAGACGATGCGCTGAAGATCGAGACTCGCAGCGCGGATGAGCCTGCGCTGCTCGAGTAACCTCTCGCGCGATTTGGCTCGCGCCTGGTTGCATCTTCTTCGCTGCGGCGGGGGAGGTCGTCGGCAGGGTCGGTGATTTGCCAGGCGACCGTTCCGGTCTTCTTTCCGGCGAGCGGAAAGGCAGACACGCTCGCCGGGAAGAAGACCGGAACGATCGCTCGACACACCGCGCCTGAGCGCCCTTTCCGCCAGGGCGGAAAAGGTCGCACGGCGCACGCAGACGTGGACCAGTCTAGTCGGAGCAAGCAGGCTGTCAGGGCTGTGTGATCGACTTCAGTACCGTCATTGAGGGCGGGGCCGCCTCTTGCTGGCCCGTCGCAGCGCGCGCACCCCACCCGACACTGAGCGCCTCTTCATCCGTCCGGCTGCATGCGCCGTGCGGATCGTCGGGCGTGAAGAACACCCGCTATTGCCGCCATTCGTTTCGGCCCGACGATCCGCTCAGGCGCCGGCACCGCAGGACGGGGTTCCGTGCTTCTTCCGGCGAGCGTGTCTGCCTTTCCGCTCGCCGGAAGAAGCACGGAACTCCGTCCCTGTCGTTTCCGAAAGCCTGGTGACGCCTCGCCGGGCCAGAAACGAAAAAGCCGGCAAAGCCGGCCTCCTTCAACCCAACGACCCGCCGGCACGGTACCGGGCGGGCGATGCAGGACGCTCAGCGTCCGCGATAAACGATGCGGCCCTTGGTCAGGTCATACGGCGTCATTTCGACGGTGACGGTGTCGCCCGTGAGGATGCGGATGTAGTTCTTGCGCATCTTGCCGGAGATGTGAGCCGTCACGAGGTGACCGTTCTGCAGTTCAACGCGGAACGTCGTGTTGGGCAGCGTCTCGACCACGCGGCCTTCCATCTGGATCGCCTCTTCCTTCGACATGCACCCTCTCATGCACCCCAAAAGCAGCGCGAATTCTGCGGAAAGGCCGGTGTGAAAGCAATGAGAATCCGCGGTGCGCTCAGCGGGTGTCGCCGGCGGTGGTGACGGGGGCCAGGGCGGGAATCCCGCGTTCGAGGTGAGCGATGAAGTCGGCGCGCGGAATGAGTCTCGCGCCGAGCGTGAACAGGTGATCACTGGCGACCTGGCAGTCGATCAACTCGACGTCGCGGCTCCGTAACCAGTGCACGAGGTCGTGCAGCGCGACCTTGCTGGCGTCGGTCTCGGTGCTGAACATCGATTCGCCGAAGAAGATCCGGCCGAGCAGCAGCCCGTACAGGCCGCCGACGAGACGTTCGTCGCGCCAGACCTCGACCGAGTGTGCGTGGCCGAGCCGGTGCAGTTCGCCGTACGCGGCCCGCATGGCGGGCGAGATCCACGTGCCTTCGAGCGAGCGTGTGCCGCTGTCGGCGCACTGCGTTATCACCGCGTCGAAACACGTGTCGAACGTCACGCGGAACCCGCGGTTGCGCAAGGCCTTGCCGAGGCTCCGCGAGACCCTGAACTCGCCGGGGAACAGCACCATGCGCGGATCGGGTGACCACCACAGGATGGGTTGACCCTCCGAGTACCAGGGAAAGATGCCGCGGCGATAGGCGGCCAGCAGGCGCTCCGGGCGCAGGTCGCCGCCCACGCAGAGCAGGCCGTCGGGATCGGTCAGTGCGCGACTCACCGGCGGAAAGGCGTCGGGTGGATCCGTGGGTTTGAGCCAGGGAATCATGGCGCCACGGGGTCGTCGTCGGCCGCCGTCGTGGTCGACGTGCGCTGGAAAGGCAGGTGCCGGCGCGCGGCTGCGATGTAATCGTCGACAGCTTCGCGCTCGCGCTCGAGATAGCGCGCGACGGCGGCGCGAAAGCCGGCGTGCTCGAGCCAGTGTGCCGACGTGGTGCGCGTCGGCTCGAAGCCGCGCGCGAGCTTGTGTTCCCCCTGCGTGCCCGGGTCGAAGAACTGCAGCCCGTGGTCGATGCAGTGCTCGATGCCCTGGTAGTAGCAGGCTTCGAAGTGCAGCGAATCTTCCTGCGTCGCCGAGCCCCAGTAGCGGCCGTAGAGCCAGCCGCCACCCGCGAAGAAGATGGTGGCCGCGACCGGCGCACCGGCGCGTTCCGCGACTTTCACCACGACCGAGCCCGGCAGCGCGGCGGAGACCCGCAGCAGGAATTCGACGTTGAGGTAGTGCCCGTTGCCGTGGCGCAGGAACGTGCGCTCGGAGAAGCCGAAAATCGTCTGCCACAGGCCGGGGTCGATGTCCTCGCCGGCGAGCGTACGGAACACGATGCCCGATTCCTCGACCTTGCGCCGTTCGCGTTTCGCCTTCTTGCGCTTGTCGGCGCGGAACGTCGCGAGAAAGTCGTCGAAGGTGGCGAAGCCACGGTTGTGCCAGAGGAAGCGGCAATCGTGCCGTCGCATGAAGCCCGCGCGCTCGAGCGCGGCCTGGTCCTCGTCGAGCGTGAAGTTGACGTGCGCACCGGATGCGCTCGCATGCCGTGCCGACTCGAGCAGCAGCGCCGCCAGCTGGTCGCGCAGTTCGTGCTGCGACACGTCGCCGACGCCAGTGCCGTCTGCCTGCAGCCCGGTCGTGACCAGGAAGCGGGGTCCCGTCACCGGCGTGAACGGGATCGCCGACAGCTGCTTCGGGTAGTACTCGAGCCCCGAGCGCTGGTACGACTGCGCCCAGCTCCAGTCGAAGACGAACTCGCCCCACGAATGGGTCTTCAGGTACTGCGGCACGGCGGCGACGAGCTGGCCGCTGCGCGAGTCACGGATCACGAGGTGCGCGGGAATCCAGCCCGAGTCGACCCCGACGCAGCCGGTGGCTTCGAGAGCATCGAGGAACGCGTGTTTCAGGAACGGGTGGCCCGAGCGGTCGAGCGCGTCCCAGTCGTGAGCGTCGACCTCGGCGATGCGGTCAATGACTGCGGCCTTCAGCGGCACGGCGCGTCAGTGGGCGGCAGCGGCATCCACGGCGTCCAGGTACTTGTCCGCGTCGAGTGCCGCCATGCAGCCCGTGCCGGCGGAGGTGACCGCCTGGCGATAGACGTGATCGGCCACGTCGCCCGCGGCAAACACGCCTGGCACGCTCGTCGCCGTTGCGCCACCCGTCGTGCCCGACTTCACGGCGATGTAGCCGCCGCTCATGTCGAGCTGGCCCGCGAAGATCTGCGTGTTCGGCACGTGCCCGACCGCGATGAACACGCCCGCGACCTTGATGTCCCTCGTGCCCGAACCATCGGTGGCCGCAACGCGCACGCCGGTGACGCCCGACTCGTCGCCGAGCACTTCGTCGACCGTGTGGTTCCAGACGATGTCGACGGCGCCGGCGCGCTGCCGCTCGAACAGGTGGTCCTGCAGGATCTTCTCGGAGCGCAGCTTGTCGCGGCGGTGAATCAGGGTGACGTGCGAGGCGATGTTCGACAGGTACAGCGCTTCCTCGACGGCCGTGTTGCCGCCGCCTACGACCGCGACACGCTGGCCGCGGAAGAAGAAGCCGTCGCAGGTGGCGCAGGCCGACACGCCGCGGCCCTTGAACTTCTCTTCCGACTCGAGGCCCAGGTACTGCGCGCTCGCGCCGGTCGCGATGATCAGCGCATCGCAGGTGTAATCGCCGCGATCACCCTTCAGCAGCAGCGGGCGCTTGCTGAAGTCCACCGCATTGATGTGGTCCATCAGGATCTCGGTGTGGAAGCGCTCGGCGTGTTCGCGCATGCGTTCCATGAGGCCCGGGCCAGTGAGGCCGTGCGGGTCGCCGGGCCAGTTGTCGACCTCGGTCGTCGTCATGAGCTGGCCGCCTTG
>JAOUGW010000227.1 GCA_029865465.1 Gammaproteobacteria bacterium | reverse complement strand
GCTGCACGCACGAGCCCGGTGGGCATGCCGATCAGGCGCAGCTGCTCGTCGGACTCCGCGGGAGAATCTCCTGGAACCTTCGGATGCCAGACGAGGACGTGTTCGGTCATGCGTTTCCTCCAGCGAGGGGAGCCGGCGCGGCGTCTTCGAGCAGACGATCGGCGGCTTGCGAGAAGACCGGCCAGTCGCGCATGCGCGCCACGAGCTCGGCGGGTTGTCCGTCGCGCATGTAGACGACGGCAGGCATCACGACGACGCCGAAGCGCGTCATCACGGCCGCCTCGTCGCGCTGGTCGATGAGGCCGACGCGCAACCGGTCCTGGTAGCTCGTCGCGAGTTCACGCACGACCACGGCCACGTCGAGACCTTCGGGCCGGTCGCCGACGAAAAACAGCAAGCCGCGCCGATTGCGGGCGAGCCAGTCGTCGAGTTCGGACCTGCGCAGCACGTCGCAGGACGGGTGCGAGACCAGTGCGTCGATCACGCCGCTCATGCGCCGGGTCCCCCGGTCTCTTCGTCCCCGCGATCCTGGGCCGCGGCGCGGATCGCCAGGAAACGCTCGTCGCCCAGGCGGCACGCGACGTCCGGCGCCGGACGACCGGATTCATAGCGCCCTTGCCGCAGCGCGCTGATCACGACATCGCGCTCGGGACGGCCGGCGCGCTCGCCCACCTCGACGCCCCAGCGGCGCAGCTCGTCGATGCCGAGCTGCAGCGCGCCAGGAATCTGCGACTGCACCTTCGCCGTGAGGCTGCCGCCATAATCCGCGAGCTCCACCGGCTTGACGCCGACCACGGTGAAATGCGCGGGCTTGTGGTTGAGCAGCTCCAGGCTCGCCAGGATGTCGTTCATCCCGACCTGGTGCAGGCTCATCTTGTTGCCGCCCATCAGCGCGGGAATCTCGTCGTCGCGCGCGACGATCAGCGTGCCCGGTTCGCCGCGATGCGCGACGGCGTCGAACAGGAGCACGTGGGTGGTGTCGAGCAGCAGCGGCACGAGCGCCAGCCCGAGCGTGCCGCCGTCCATGAGGCCGACGTCCGGGGGCAGGTCCCAGCCTTCGCCGAGCGCTTCGACGCAGCGGACGCCGAAGCCTTCATCGGCCCACAGCAGGTTGCCGACCCCGAGGACCACGATGCGGCGTTCCGGCGCCGCAGATACATCAGTCATCGTCTCTCCCGCGCGTCGAAAGGTGCATCCGGCGCTGCACCTGGATAGTGTCCAAAAGCAGGACGGGACCGAAGGATTCCAGGCGACGATCGCCCTCGTCCCGCGGTCCCGTTAACGGCCTGTCGCAGGGCCTGCGCCCTGGTTCAGCGGTAGAACCTCCAGCCGCTGATCATCGAGCTGATCGTCGTCTGGCGGTGCGTCATGTCCTCGCGGATCGCCATGTACATGTGGACGATCGAGAAGATGATGACGACCCACATGGCGACATGGTGCCACGTGTGCACGGTCATCGAGTCGCCGAGCACGCCGAACACCCAGCCGAACCACGTGTACCAGCCGCTCTGGACGCCGGCGCCTTCCGCGTAGAGGGCAAAGCCGGTGAAGAGCAGCACGAACATCGGCAGCACGAACATGAAGAACATCGCGATGTGCGCGAGCGGATTGTGGCCTACGTACTCCTTCGGCTTGCCGATGAACAGGTACCAGCCGATCTCCGCGAAGATGTCCTTCCACCAGGCGATGCTCCAGAAGGGAATCCAGAAGATCTGCCGGGCATGCTTGCCGCCGAACAGCAGGCGGTACAGCCGCAGCACGAACGCCACGCCGAGGATCATCCCCGCCGCGAAGTGCGTGAAGCGAATCCAGCCGAACAGGTAGTGCCCATAGGCCTCACCGCCGATCGACGGCGGTGGCGAGCCGATGAAGTACCCCGTCACGCACAGCACGATGATGGCCAGGAAGGTCACCCAGTGCCAGATGCGGATCCCCGCGTCGTACACATACACCGGGCCCGGTTGCACGCCGGCAGGTGGCAGAATCGCCTCGCCGAAGTGCCCTTCCCGCACCCTGTTGGGCAGCGGGGTCGAAGGGTGATACATCTTGCTCATGACATCACTCCTTACCGGACCTGGACGCTCGTGACCTCGTTGCCCTCCATGTCGAGCACGTGCGTAGCGCACGCCAGGCATGGGTCGAAGCTGTGGATCGTGCGCAGGATCTCGAGCGGCTGCTCGGGATCGTGCATCGGCGTATCGAGCAACGCGGCCTCGTACGCGCCGATCTTGCCGGCCGGGTCGCGCGGGCTTGCGTTCCAGGTGGTCGGCACGACGCACTGGTAGTTCTTGATCTTCTTGTCCTCGATGTCGATCCAGTGGCACAGCGAGCCGCGCGGGGCTTCGACGAAGCCGTGACCCCTGGCCGACTTGGCCCACGTGGACGGCTCGAAGTTGTCCATGTTCGCGGTGGCCGTGTCGCCGGCCTTGATGTTGGCGATGAGCTTGTTGAACTCGTCTTTCAGCTTGTGCGCCGCCCAGCTGCATTCCAGTCCGCGGGCCGCCGTGCGGCCGAGCGTCGAGAACAGCGCCGTCACCGGCACGCCGCCGAGCTTGGCGAGCACCATGTCCGTGGGCTCCTTGAACTCCGGGATACCCTTGACGTAGCCGATCACGTAGCGCGCGAGCGGGCCGACTTCCATCGCGTGGCCCTTCCAGCGCGGCGACTTGACCCACGAGTACTTCGCGGACTCGTCGAACGCCTCGACGCGCGTCTTGGTGCCCTTCGCGCCGCCGATGTCGAAGTTCGGGACGGTTTCGCCTTCGTACGGGTGCAGGCCCTGCTGCTCGTCGCCGTACTTGTACCAGGAGTGCGTGACGAACTCCTGCACCTGGTCGAGCGCGTCGAGGTCGATGTCCTGCACTTCGCCCAGGTTGCCGTCGACGATCGCGCCGCGCGGCATCATCAGGTTGCCTGCGCTGTAGTCGTTGGCGCTCTTCGGCAGGTCGCCGTACGACATCAGGTACTTCGACGACAGGCCGCCGCCGATCGCCGCCCAGTCCTTGTAGAAACCGGCAATCGCGATCAGGTCGGGGATGTAGACGTTGTCGATGAACTCGATGGTGCGGTCGATGATGCTGCCGACCAGATTCAGCCGCTCCATGTTGACCGCGCCGACCGCGCCCGTCGCGTTCAGGTTGATCGGTGACGGCACGCCGCCCACCAGCCAGTTCGGATGCGGGTTGCGGCCGCCGAAGATCGTCTGGATCTTGACGATTTCCTTCTGGAAATCGAGCGCCTCGAGGTAGTGCGCGACCGCCATCAGGTTCGCTTCGGGCGGCAGCTTGTACGCCGGGTGGCCCCAGTAGCCGTTGCGGAACGGGCCGAGCTGTCCCGACTCGACGAACTTCTTCAGGCGGTTCTGCAGGTCGCGGAAGTAGCCCGGCGAAGACAGCGGCCAGCTCGAGATCGACTGTGCCAGTTCGGACGTCGCCTTCGGATCCGCGGAGAGCGCGCTCACCACGTCCACCCAGTCGAGGGCGTGCAGGTGATAGAAGTGCACCAGGTGATCCTGTGAATACAGGGTCAGGTGCATGATGTTGCGGATCGTGTTCGCGTTCTCGGGGATCTCGATCTTCAGCGCGTTCTCGACCGCGCGGACGGAGGCCAGCGCGTGCACGCCCGTGCACACGCCGCAGATGCGCTGCACGAACGCCCATGCGTCGCGCGGGTCACGGCCGCGGAGGATGACCTCCAGGCCGCGCCACATCGTGCCCGTCGACACCGCGTTGCGAATGACGTTGTTCGCGTCGACGTTCACCTCGATACGGAGGTGCCCCTCGATGCGCGTGATCGGATCGACGACTACGCGCTTGCCCGAGTTGTCGAGCTGAAAGCCGTTGGGTGTTGCAATGCTCATTTTCAGTTCTCCACTCGGTCAAACGACGCGGTCGTCTGAGGCAACGGGCTGGTTCGGTTTCACCTTGGCCTGGCGCAGGGCCGTGAGGCCTGCGTGAGCCGCGATGCCGATGCCCACGATCGCCGCCGCCGTGCCGCCGATCTTGTCGGCCGTCGCTTCGGCGCCGAACTGCGGGAAGGTCTCGAGCCGCTCGTAGAACGGGCCGTTGTCCCAGAAATCCGGCTCGGAGCAGCCGAGGCAGCCGTGGCCGGAACCGATCGGGAACGACACCCCCTCGTTCCAACGGGTGGTGGAGCAGGCGTTGTACGTCGTTGGTCCGCGGCAGCCGACCTTGTACAGGCAGTAACCGACGCGTGAGCCATAGTCGTCGAACTTCTCGGCGAACTGGCCGGCGTCGAAGTGTCCACGGCGATAGCACTTGTCGTGCACGCGCTGGCCGTAGAACATCAGCGGGCGGCCCTGACGGTCGAGCGCGGGCAGCGCGCCGAACGTCACGTAGTACGTGATCACGCCCGTCATCACTTCGGCGATCGGCGGGCAGCCGGGAACCTTGATGATCGGCTTGTCCTTGATGACCTTGCTGATCGGCACGGCGGTCGTCGGGTTGGGCTTCGCGGCCTGCACGCAACCCCACGAGGCGCACGAACCCCAGGCGATCACTGCGGCGGCATCCGCAGCCACTTCCTTGAGCTTGTCGACGAACGGGCGGCCGCCCGGAATGCAGAACGTGCCGTCGTTGCCGAGCGGCGGGTTGCCTTCGACTGCAAGGATGTACTGGCCCTTGTAGTCGCGCATGATGTCTTCGATGCACTTCTCGGCCTGGTGGCCGGCCGCGGCCATGATCGTGTCGTCGTAGTCGAGCGACACCATCGAGAGGATCACGTCCTTGGCCAGCGGATGTGCCGAGCGGATGAAGCTCTCGGTGCAGCATGTGCACTCGAGGCCGTGCAGCCACAGCACCGGCACGCGCGGCTTGGTCTCCATCGCGTGCGCGATCTTGCCCGCGAAATGAGGAGCGAGCCCGAGCGAAGCCGCGCTCAGCGAGCAGAACTTCAGGAAGTTGCGCCGCGAGATGCCCTGGCGGCGGATCAACTCATAGAAAGTTTCTTGACGACCCATCTCGTGCTCCCGTTGGTAGTGGCATTTCGCCAGGGCGGCCGATATGGCTCTGGGGTTCCACCAAAGCGGTCGTCTGGCGCACCAGATGGGAGAAGGCCAAGCCGCTGGGCATGGGCGGTCCCCCTCCTGATTTGACAGACGGATGGTCCGACTCGGGCCGCCGAAGCCTCAATCGTAAATGTACTTAACA
>JAOUGW010000226.1 GCA_029865465.1 Gammaproteobacteria bacterium | reverse complement strand
TGATGGGCTGCGCCTCGCTGACCTGGCTGTTCTTCTGGCGTCGCCGCATGCGAGCCGAGCGGGCGAGCCAGGCGTCCTTGGTCGCCACGACGGCGGCGGCCGAGCCGGATGACAACCCGTCGTACAGCGTCATCCTGCGGCAGCGAGCGCTGTGGGGCGGCGTGCTGGGCACGTTCTGCTCCAACTACGCGTTCTATTTCGTCTTCTCGTGGCTGCCGTTGTACCTCGTCAAGGAACGGGGGCTCACGCTCGAGCTGATGACGTACGCGACGACCGCGTTTTACGTCGCCGACGGCGCGAGCATCCTGCTGGTAGGGTACATGCTCGACCGTTGGGTCCGTCGCGGTGCCAGCTTCAACCGGGCGTACAAGACGGCGCTGGCGCTGAGTTGTGCCGGCGTGGGCCTGTGCCTCATCGGCAGTACGATTGTGACCGGCCTCGTCGCCGCGGCCCTGATCCTGCTGTTGACCGGTGTGATGGACGGCTTCAACAGCCCCTCCAATCCTTCGGTCACCCAGACCTTTGCCGGACCCCGCGCCACGGGGCGCTGGATGGGTATCCAGAACGCCGTCGGCAATGTCGCAGGGATGACAGCGCCTGTCGTCACGGGATATCTCGTGGAAAGCACCGGCAACTACACTTCGGCGTCGATCGTCTCGGGCGCGGTCGCCCTGTGCGGCCTGGTGGCCTGGCTAGTGATCGTGCCCGAAGTGAAGCCGATCGACTGGAAGGCCGAGCAGCAGCGCCTGCGTCCCGGCGCGGCCATGGGCTGACGGCTGCGGGTCAACGCCAGGAACTGTACCGAGACGAGCATGCGCAAGATCACCGAACCCGCTCGAGAGATCGACGTCGTCCACGAGACGGACGTGCTCGTCGTCGGCAGCGGGCCGGGCGGCCTGGCCGCGGCCCTGGCAGCTGCCCGCGCCGGCGTCAAGACCACGCTCGTCGAACGGTACGGGTGCTTCGGCGGCAACATCACGCAGGTCGGCGTCGAAGGGTTTGCCTGGTACCGGCACGAAGCCACCGTCGACAGCGAGGGGATCGGCCCGGAGTTCGAGAGCCGCGCCAGGGCCATGGGCGCCGCTAGCCCTGAGCCGCAGTCCCTGAGCCACGCGCTCGACGCCGAGATGTTCAAGTACGTCGCGGACGTGCTGGTGCAGGAAGCCGGCATCGAGCCGATGCTGCACCGGAGTTTCGTCGCGCCGATCGTCGAGGCCGGTGTGATCCGCGGCATCATCACCGAGAGCAAGGCCGGTCGCGAGGCCATCCTGGCAAAGCGCGTGATCGACGGCACGGGCGATGCCGACGTCGCGGCCCGCGCAGGCGCGAAGGTACGCAAGACGCCCCGTGAGGAAATGATGTCGGTCTCGGTCATGTTCTCGATGACCGGCGTCAACAAGCAGCGCTTCATCGCTGCCGTGAAGGCCGATCCGCAGACCTATAACGACTGGAAGGGCGGCGGCGAGTGGCAGATCGAGACGACCGGCAAGGAGGACGAGATGTTCTCGCCCTTCCTGCGCAAGCCGTTCAAGCAGGCTGTAAAGGCGGGCATCATCCCGGCGTCGCTCGCAACCATTGCTGGCACCTGGGGTGCAGTCAGTGACCAGGGCGACCTGACCTACCTCAACCTGATCCATCTCTCGGCCGATGGCACCGACCCGTCCGACCTGACGCGCGGCGAGATGGAAGGCCGGCGCCAGGCGGTGCACGCGGTCGAAGCGCTGAAGCACTTCATGCCCGGCTGCGAGGGAGCCAAGCTCCGGAACTTCGGCATGACGCTGGGTATCCGCGACACGCGCAAGATCGACGCCCTCTACAACATGACCGCCGCCGACGTGCGCGAGCAGGGTCGCTTCGACGATTCGATCGGCATCTTCCCCGAATTCATCGATGGCTACGGCCTGCTGATCCTGCCGACCACGGGCCGGTATTTCCACGTGCCTTACCGTTCGCTGGTGCCGCAGGGCGTGCAGGGCCTGCTGGTTGCGGGCCGCAGCATCGGCGGCGACAAGGTGTCGCACGCGGCCGTCCGCAACATGATGTGCTGCGCCGTGAGCGGGCAGGGCGCGGGCGCGGCAGCGGCAATCTCGCTGCAGCACGACCAGCCGTTCGACCGTATCGACCTGGGCAAGGTCCAGGCGGAACTGCGCCGGCAGGGTGCGCGGCTTGCTTGAGCGACCTTGCACAGCGACCATGACCACCCCATGAGCAGGCGTCACTACGATTTCGTCATCGTCGGCGGCGGGTCCGCCGGATGCGCGCTGGCCAACCGGCTGAGCGTCGATCCGGGCACGTCGGTGCTGGTGCTGGAGGCCGGCCATTCCGATTTCATCTGGGATCCGCTGGTCCACATGCCGGCAGCGCTGTCGATGCCGATCGGCAACCCGCTTTACGACTGGCGGTATTCGAGCGAGCCCGAGCCGCACATGAACGGTCGCCGCGTCTACCACGCGCGCGGCAAGGTGCTCGGCGGCTCGAGCAGCATCAACGGCATGATCTTCCAGCGCGGCAATCCGCTCGACTTCGAGCGCTGGGCGGCCGATCCGGGCATGCAGGCGTGGAGTTATGCGCATTGCCTGCCGTACTTCAAGCGCATGGAAACCTGCACGGCGGGTGTTGACGCCTGGCGCGGCGGGGACGGTCCGCTCGTGCTCGAACGCGGGCCCGCGACCAATCCCCTGTTCGACGCGTTCTTCCGCGCAGCCGTGCAGGCCGGCTACCCGCGTACCGACGACGTGAACGGTTACCGGCAGGAGGGTTTTGCCAGGTTCGATCGCAACGTGTTCCGGGGGCGGCGCCTGAGCGCGGCCCGTGCCTACCTGCATCCCGTGATGCATCGACCGAACCTGGCCGTGCACACGCTTGCGTGTGCGACGCGGGTGTTGTTCGAAGGAAAGCGCGCCGTGGGGGCGGAGTACACCCGCTTCGGACGCGGGACGAGCACAGTACGGGCCGGAGAAGTGATCCTGTGCGGCGGTGCCATCAACACGCCGCAACTGCTGCAGGTGTCCGGCGTCGGCCCGGCGAGCCTGCTGCAGTCGCTTGGTATCCAGGTGGTCACGGACCTGCCTGGCGTAGGCGCGAACCTGCAGGACCACCTCGAGGTGTACGTGCAGTTCGCGTGCCGGCAACCGGTCGCGATCAATCCGCACATTTCCTGGTTCCGCAAGCTCGGTGTGGGCGCCGAGTGGCTGTTCAAGCGGTCCGGCATCGGTGCCACCAATCACTTCGAGGGCGGCGGCTTCTGCCGCAGCAACGACGACGTGGACTACCCGAACCTGATGTTCCACTTCCTGCCGATGGCGATCCGGTACGACGGCACCTCGCCGTCGGAGGGCCTCGGTTACCAGGTGCACGTCGGACCGATGTATTCCGACGCGCGCGGCTCGGTGCAGATCCGCTCGAGCGATCCGCGCCAGCCCCCGGCGCTCGTGTTCAATTACCTGTCGACTGACCAGGACCGCCGCGAGTGGGTCGAGGCGATCCGTGTCGCGCGGCGCATCCTCAACCAGCCGGCCATGGCGGAATTCAACGGTGGTGAGATCTCACCGGGACCGGGCGTGGAATCGGACGAGGAAATCCTCGACTGGGTGCGGCGCGATGCCGAAACGGCCTTGCACCCGACCTGCACGGCCAGGATGGGAGCGGGACCCGATGCGGTGCTCGATCCGGGCTCGATGCGGGTTCACGGCCTCGACGGCCTGCGCGTCGTCGATGCGAGTGCGTTCCCCTACGTGCCCAACGGCAACACCTATGCCCCGACGATGATGGTCGCGGAGAAGGGCGCCGACCTGATCCTCGGCAACACGCCGCTACCTCCGGCTACGACGCCCTTTTTCCGGCTGCGTGACGGCAGCCCTCTGTATCCTCCCGGGGATCCACGCAATTCGAGCGGAGCAAGTTCATGACGGCGATGGTGATAGACGGCAAGCAGATAGCTGAGCAGACCCGGGCGGAAGCCGCCGCGGGTGCCCTGGCGCTCAAGACGCGCACGGGCGTGGTTCCGCACCTGGCGGCGGTCCTGGTCGGCGAAGATCCCGCCAGCGCCGTCTACGTGCGCAACAAGCAGATCGCCTGCGAGAAGGCGGGCTTCAAGAGCACGCTGCACCGCCTGCCGGCGAGCACTGGCCAGGGCGAGCTGCTGGCTCTGGTGCAGGCATTGAATGCGGACTCCGGCGTGCACGGCATCCTCGTGCAGTTACCGCTGCCGAAAGGCATCGACACGACGCTGATCCTCGATGCGATCCTGCCCGCGAAGGACGTCGATGGCTTTCATCCCGAGAACGTCGGTTTGCTGCAGCAGGGACGGCCGCGCTTCCTGCCATGCACGCCAGCCGGCGTCATGCGGATGCTCAAGGTCTCGGGCATCGAAACCGCCGGCAAGCACGCCGTCGTGATCGGTCGCAGCGACATCGTCGGCAAGCCGATGGCGGCGCTGCTGGTGCAGAAGGGCGCGGATGCGACGGTGACGTTGTGCCACAGCCGCACCAGGGACATCGGGGCGTTCTGCCGTGAAGCCGACATCCTCGTCGCCGCGCTCGGCATCCCGCAGTTCGTCAAAGGCGACTGGGTCAAGCCCGGCGCAGTGGTCATCGACGTCGGCATCAACCGCGTCGGCGACAAGCTGGTGGGGGACGTCGATTACCTGCCGGCAGCACAGGTGGCTTCGGCGATCACGCCCGTGCCCGGCGGCGTGGGACCGATGACGATCGCGATGCTGCTCGCCAACACGCTGCAGGCGGCCACAAACCTCTCGGGTCTAGACGGCCGCTGAGGCGGTTTTCACGGCCGGGGGCTTCAGAGCCCGCGCCGCAGCCAGCGCCGCTGGACTGAGCCCGGCACCACCCGACGCTGCGTGCGCGATGATCTGCGTGCGCATGCGCGGGTCCCAGAACCTGGTGATGTGCGCAGCGATCTCTTGCGGGGCCGCGTCTGCGCCAGCCTCCGCGACGAAGAAATCGGCGATCTGGTTGGCCATCGTCACCAGGCTTGCGACGTTCATCGCGCGCGCTCCCGCATCATTGCCGTGAGCGCGCCGCAGCCGTCGCGCCCCGCAACAGGCCCAGCTGCTGCTCGTTCTGCTCGCGGAAGCGGCGCTGCCAGTCGGACGGCCGCTGCACCTTGACCGCCTGCACGGCCGTCACCTTGTACTCGGGGCAGTTGGTCGCCCAGTCCGAATTCTCGGTGGTGATG
>JAOUGW010000225.1 GCA_029865465.1 Gammaproteobacteria bacterium | reverse complement strand
GGCGTTCTTCGGCCTGCATCCGAAGCTCGGCCCGATCGCCGACTGGGGCTTTGAACTCGAGAAGAAGGCGATCAAGGTCGACACCGCGAAATTCCAGACCAGCGTTGCCGGAATCTTCGCGATCGGGGACATCAACACCTACCCGGGCAAGAAGAAGCTGATCCTGAGCGGTTTCCACGAAGCGGCGCTGGCGGCCTTCGCCATCGCCGAACACTTGAATCCCGCCAGGAAGGTGCACCTGCAGTACACGACGACCAGCCCGATCATGCAGAAGCGGCTCGGCGTGACCGGGTGATCGCCGCATGAGCACGGTGCTCGCCGACCTGCTGCAGCTGCTCGACCTCGAGCGGCTGGAGATCAACCTGTTCCGGGGTCTCAGCCGCGACATCGGCAGCCCGCAGGTGTTCGGCGGACAGGTGCTCGGGCAGGCGCTGATGGCCGCGAGCCGCACGGTCGAGCCCGAGCGCGCGGTGCATTCGCTGCACTCGTATTTCCTGCGGCGCGGCGACTTCGACGCGCCGATCGTCTACGAAGTGGATCGCAGCCGCGACGGCGCGAGCTTCACCAACCGCCGCGTCGTCGCCATCCAGCACGGCCAGCAGATCTTCCACCTCTCGGCTTCGTTCCAGTTGCCGGAGGACGGGCCGGACCACCAGGTGGAGGCGCCGGCGGTGACGCCGCCCGAGGAATTGCCGGACCTCACGGCCACGGTGCGGCGCCGGCTGCAGGACCTGCCCGACCAGCGGCGACGCTTCTGGGAGCGCGACCGTCCCTTCGAGTTCCGTTCGGTCGAGGCGATCGATGACGGCCGGCCGCGACCCGGTGTGCGCCACATCTGGTTCCGTCTCGCCGGGAAGTGTCCCGACGACGACGCCGAGTTGCATCGATGCCTGCTGGCCTATGTCTCGGACTTCCACCTGCTCGAGACGGCAACCCTGCCGCACGGCCTTTCGTTTCACACGGGGCGAGTCCTGCTCGCCAGCCTCGACCACGGCATGTGGTTTCACCGCCCGTTCCGCATCGACGACTGGCTGCTCTACGCGCTGATCAGCCCGAGCAGCAGCGGCGCCCGCGGCATGGCCTTCGGGCGCATCTTCGACCGCGCGGGGCGGCTCGTGGCGAGCACGGCGCAGGAAGGCCTGATGCGCGTGCGCGAAGGCTGAAGCGCGGCCTTACTTCACCGCGAGCTCGAACCGCACCAGCTGCGCGTTGGCCGAGACCTTGCCGTCACGCACGAGGAACACGCGTTCAGGTGACAGGCTCGTGCCGGAGAGCAGGGCATCCTGCACGGCCGTGCCGCGCTGCTGCCCGAGTTGTTCCAGGTCGCTGGGTTGCGCGACTGCACGCGTGCGGCATTCCTGCTCCAGCCATGCGAGGCGCGCCTGTTCGGCCTGTGCCTTCGCCTCCTTGCGTGAGACGTCGTCGGCGGGTACGGGCGGTTCGGGGATCACGGGTGCGGCGCCGGACAGCCGCGTGTACAGGGCCGTCAGGACTTTCTCTTGCTGCCCGGGCGGCAGCGTCTCGAACGCCGGCACTGGCGTCGTCTCGTCCGTGCGTTTCCTGCCGAGCAGCGCCTGGCGCGAGGCCGCCTGCAGTTCGCGCTGGTAACGCGCCGCAGCCAGCGCCGCCCCGTCGAGCGACGCCTCGGTACCGATCGGCACCTCCAGTCGCAAGTCCGGCTTCGGTGCCAGGCTCATGCCCAGCGCGCCCAGCCGTTCGGCGACCGCTGGATCCACTGCGGCCGAACCGGGGGCGAAGTCGACGAACTGCGCTTCCTCTGCGCCCTTGAACAGCGCGCCGAGCGCCTTGAACGGCGCCGTGACCGCCTTGGCGAGGATGTTCCTGATGATCTGCCAGATGATCGGGCCGACGCGGAATGCCGGGTCGTCGAGCGTGCCCGTCACCGGGATCTCGAGCTTGATCACGCCATCCGCATCCTTCAGCAGGGAGGTCGCGAACTTCACCGGCAGCGTCGCTTCTTCCTTGTTCGCGGTGGCCTCGCCCCATTCGAGCTGGTCGATGCGGATCTTGTGCTGGGCGTCGAGCCTGCGGTTGTCGATCTGGTAATGCAGGTCGGTGAAGAGCTTGCCCCTCGCGATGTTGTAGCCCGCGAACTTGCCCGAGTACGGGTTGAACACCGGCAACGAGATGTTCTCGAACTTGAGCGTGATGTCGGTGTAACGGTCGAAGGCGAATGGCTGCGTCGTGCCGGAGATCTGCACCGGTGAGTACTCGCCGACATTGCCAGCCAGGTCGACCGTCGCGCGCGAATTCGGATCGCTCGACATGCCGGTGATGCTGCCGTCGAGCGACTCGATCGCGGCGGCGAAGTTCGGCTGCACGCTGAAGTCCGCGAAGTCCATCGTGCCGCTGGCGATGTGTACCTGGCGGATGCGGATCGGCATGCCCGTTTCCCTGAGTTCGGGTGGCGGTGCCGCGGCGGCGAGCTTGCGGGCCTTCGCTGCCGCTTGCTCGGCCTGCTTTTCCGCCCGGACCTCCGCGCGCGTCTTCCTTTGCTTCGGCGCTGCTGCCTGCGCGGCCCTGTCGGCTTTCGCCTGTGCTACGGCCGCGGCCGTGCCCTGCGGATCGAACACCGCCGAGGCGTTGAGCACGGCGTCGGAACTCACGATCACCCGGGTGAACGGTTTCACCACGCGCACGCGGTCGATGCTGAGCGAGTCGGGTGCCATGGCGTACTTCAGTTTCGAAAGCTCGACCCGTTCGAAATTGATGAAGTCCTGCTCGAGCGCGTTGTCGATCGACTTGAAGTTCGCGATGGCCGCGTTGCCGGCGAACTGGAGTTGCGGTCGGCCGGAGCCGGCCGGCGCGAGCGAGAACTTGCCGGTGGCATCCAACGTGCCTTGGCGGATCGTGAGGTCCGTCTTGCCATTGGCATACGGTTGCAGCGCCTGCAGCGGCATCCCGGTGAGGTCGATGTCGACATCCGCCGCGAAGGGCTCGGGCACCACGTTGCCGCTGCCCGTCAGCTTCGCGGTGCCATTGAGCGTCGCGTCGAACTTGAGCGGCAGCGGCTGCGACAGGTCGAGGCTGGCATCGGTCGCCGTCACATCGAGCGGAGACAGTTCGAAACGCGCCACCGGTCTGACGGCACGGTCTTCGTAGCTCACCGCGGCGCCGCGCAGCGCCACGTTGGCGACCGTCACCGTCCAGGGCGCCTCGGGCGCGGCAGGCGCTGCTGCCGGCTTGCCGGACCCGGAGGGTGCGGCTGCAGCAGCAGGTGCCGCTGGCATCGCCGGTGCGTCTGGAGCCGCGGCGGCGGTCTGTCCAGCGAACAACTGATCGATGTTCAGCGTACCGTCCGGCATCGTCCAGACGTCGGCCTTGCAACCTTCGACTGCGATCGCGCCGATGGACACGGTCTTGGCCGGCAGCGCGATCTTCGTGTCGCTGATGACGACTGTCGGGACCGTGACGTAATCCTCCGCGAGACCCTGCGCGCGCAGGGTCAGGCCGTTGATCTGCATCTGCGGCAGGCGCACGTCGAGTTGCAGGGACTTGCCCAGTGCAACGCTGTAAGAGCCGCGCAGGTTGATTTCACCCTGCGGAATGACGAAGGGCAGTTCGACGCCCGCCACCTCGAGCACGCCGGGCACGTCCAGGCTGGTGACGGCGAGTTCGCCCGACGAAGCGATCTGCGGGGCGAGCGCGAACTTGCCGTGCCACTCCAGCAGTTCCGCGTTCTGGGTCTTGGCGGTCAGTCCGAAGGCGCCGCCTTCCGGCGTGGTCCGGAAGTTGTCGAGCTTGAAATTGACCGGCGTAAACTTGCGTTCGAGCCGCACTCTACGGGCCAGGTCGGTGAACTGCAGGGTACCGTCGCTGAGAACGAAGTGCTGGATCCAGAGAGCAGGAAGCGGTTCATCCTCGTCCGCTTCGTCCGGCAACGCGAGATCGGCCAGGTTGACCGAACCGTCGGGCCGGATCACGGTGCGCGCCAGCGGCGCGTCGAGCTGCACGTCCTTGAAGACGAACGCGCGCTGCCACAGCGACGACAGTTCGAAGTCGATGAAGAGCCGGCGGAACGCAAGCAGCGGCTTGCCGTCGGTGTCCGGCAGCGAGAGATCCCTGATTTCAGCCTGCAGCTTGAGTGGATTGATCCTGATCTCGCCGAGCGAGAGTTCCCGCCCGTACTTCTCGCGGGCGAAATCGACGGCCTGGCTGCGCACGATGCCAGGCGCGGCATGGAAGCCGAGGAGGGCATAGAGACCCGCCAGCAGCAGCACCACGGCTGCGGTCCGGAACAGCTTGGACTTCAGGAGCTCCCTCACGCGTGCACCCGCCTCTTTCCAGGCACTTTAGCGACCATTGCCGGCCGGTCACAAGCGCAACCGGATCGAGCGCCGTGCAGCAAGGAGTTCACGTCTGCGTGCGGCCGGCGGCCCGGGCTGATGGCCACGTGGGGCTGTCGGCTAGTCCGGCAGGACCTTGCCAGGATTCATGATTCCGCGCGGATCGAGGGCCCGCTTGATCGACCGCATGGCCGCGAGCGCGACCGGGTCCTTGTACTGCGCGAGCAGGTCGCGCTTGAGCTGGCCGATGCCGTGCTCGGCGCTGATCGAACCCCCGAATTCCTGCACGCAGGCATGCACGGCGTGACCGAGAGCCTCCTGCAGCGCCAAGAACCCCGCGCGGTCGCCGCCGCCCGCGGGCTCGCTGAGATTGAAATGCAGGTTGCCGTCGCCGACGTGGCCGTACGCTACGAGACGCGCGGAAGGCGCCACCTGCGCGACAGCCGCGCTCGCCTTGCGCAGGAAGGCGGGCAGCGCGGCGACCGGCACCGCGACGTCGTGCTTGATGCTGGCCCCCTCGTGACGCTGCGCCTCCGGCACCGACTCGCGCAGGCGCCAGAGCGCCTTGCGCTGCGCGATCGACTCGGCGAACGTGGCTTCGAGCACGTCGCCGCGATTCATGGCGGCACCGAGCGCGTCCTCTAACAGGCTCCGCAGCTGCAGATCGTGGCGGGCCGTCGATACTTCGCACAGCACGTAGGCAGGATGCGGTGTGCCAAGCGGGTCGGATACGCCCGGAATGTGCCGTACCGTGAACTCGACCGCGATGCGCGGCAGGTATTCGAACGTCGTGACGCAGTCGCCCGTGGCTTCGCGCAGGCGCGCAAGCAGGTCGACCGCCGCCTGCATGCCGCGCACTGCGACGAACGCTGTCTCGATCGTGCGTGGCT
>JAOUGW010000224.1 GCA_029865465.1 Gammaproteobacteria bacterium | reverse complement strand
CCACGAGGTCGTGCCCGTGCGCGCGGGAATGCGGCTGGTGTCGATCACGTTCATCGAGAGCCTGATCGTCGACCAGCACCAGCGGTCGCAGGTCTACGAATTGAACGAGATCGCCGCGCTCGAGGGACTCAGGATGAACTGGGAGAGCCGGGTGCGGCTCGACGTCGTGCGCCAGAACCTGATGCGCATGTGGTCGACGACCTAGGCAGAAGCGTCGTCAAGCACGCGCGCGACGGCGGTCTCCGTGCGCGCCAGCGATTCGAGCCAGGCGAGTCCCCGCCTGATCTCGTCCCGATGTTCGTGTCGCGCCTGGTCGAGCACCTGTGCACGCAAGGCGGGGCTGTACTCGTGGTCCGGTGATTTCGAGTAGCGCGCAAGGGCCGGGTTCGAGCCGAGCTGCGCCAGCCAGCCCGGATCGGCCGGCAGCTGCAGACGGTCGACGACCTGCTGCATCACGCGCGGCAGGTCACCGAGTAACGCGTCGAAATCCACGGCCAGCACGCGGTCCGGCCACTGGTCGAGGATCTCGCGGCGCGTCAGCGACTCTGCCAGCCAGCTCATTGCCGTGAGTTCTCCGGGTGTCAGGTCGTGCAGCGACCCGAGCGGCGTGCCGATGCGGCTGCGCAGGCGGCGCATGCGTTCGACGCCGTGACCGCGCAGGTCCACGGGCGAGTTCGCGCCGGCCAGCAGCGTGGCCAGATAAGGTTCGGCGCGCAGGTTGAGATACACGGCGCGTGACGCGGCATTGCGTCGCAGGAGCAACGGAGCCACGCGCGCGGCGGCGCTGGTCGCCTTGAGCACGACACAGCGCGTCGTCGCATAGCCACGACTCCAGAGACGGACGAACGTGTCGAGCACGAGTTCGAACTGCGGCGCGCTCAGCAGCGATTCCGGCTGGCCGAGCACGTCGCTCGCTTCAGCCAGCGTGCGCAGGGGCAAAGGCTCGCGTAACGACAGGACCGGGCCCGTGGTGTCGAGCAGACGGCTGAGCAGCGTCGACCCCACGTGCCCGGTGTGCAGGATCAGATGCAGGGGCCGTGCCTCCGGGCCGCGCTGCGCCGCGGCGGCGACGCGTTCGATCGGCAGCCAGGCGCCCCGGGTGCCTGGACCGAGGATGCGGTCGTCGAGGAAGCTCGCCGCCTGGTACGCCCGCTCGTCGAGCTCGATCTGCAGGATGCGCGAGCGACCGAGGTCGAGTTTCTGCGGATACGAGTCGGGCGAATCCAGCAGCGTCGGCAGCGGGTCGTAAGCAGCGGGGCCGTTGTTGCCTGGCTTCATCGCGCATTGCCTTCCAAGTCGTGGCTCCGGGAACTAAACTGGCAGGTCACAGTTGCGCGACCTGATCGTCCGCGGGACGTCGCGATTCCAATTGACGATTCTATCTGGCGATTCCATTTGACGATTCTATTTGACCTTGACCGGGGCTCGCGCAGCCGGGGACTTACATGAAGCTTGGCGTTCCCTTCCTGCAGTTTCCGCTGCTGTTCGACGCGGACGCCCTGGCCGCCGAGGTGCAGGCGATCGACGAATCGGCGTGGCGGCCGCACCCGGCCGGATACGCAGGCAACGACGCGCTGTTGCTCGTCACCGTGGGCGGCGACCCGACCAGCGACGCGACCTCCGGGCCGATGAGCGCGACGGAGCACCTGCGGCGCTGTCCGTACCTGATGCAGGTGCTGGAGCAGATCGGCGGGACCTGGGGACGGTCGCGCCTGATGCGGCTGTCCGGCCGCGCCGAGGTCACCTCGCACGTCGACATCAACTACTACTGGCGCGAACGCGCGCGGGTTCACGTTCCGATCGTGACCCAGCCGACGGTGCGGTTCGTCTGCGGCGAGGCCGAAGTGAACATGCGCGCCGGCGAGTGCTGGATCTTCGACACGTGGGCTGAGCACAACGTCATCAACGACCACTACCTGTCGCGGATACATCTCGTGGCGGATACCGTCGGCGGCGCGGGTTTCTGGGAGCACGTCAGCAATGCGCGCCCGCACCAGGCCGAGATGCCCGGCTGGCAGCCGCGCGCGTGTCCTCCTGTCGCTGGCTACGTGCCCGACCTGGACTACGAAGCGGAGAACTTTCCCACGGTCATGACGCCCTGGGAGATCCGCACGCATTACGCCTTCCTGATGGGGGAGGCGTCGGCACACGCGGCCCTGCCGCTGATCCACGGGGCGCTGCTGCAGTTCTCGCGCCGCTGGCAGGCCCTGTGGGCGCGCTATGGCGAGCGTCCGGACGGCTGGGCGCGCTATCGTGATGCCATCGAAACCGTGCAGCTCGACCTCGTCGCGTGCGGCGCTGAAAGCGTGGACCTGCGCAACGGTGTGCGTCTCATGGAAGCCCTGCAGGCGTGGATCTTCGAGCCCGCGCTCGCGGCGCATCGTCGCACCGCCGATGCCGAGATCCGCCAGCGGGCAGGGCAGGCCACGGCCGTCGTGCGGCAGGCGGCGTCGCCCGGGAGCCGCTCCGCCGCGGTCGGCGGGGAGCACGAGACCGTGTTCGACCGGCCCGTCTTCATCGTCTGTCCGCCGCGATCCGGATCGACGCTGTTGTTCGAAACCATGGCGCAGTCGCCGGACCTGTTCACGATCGGCGACGAAAGCCACCAGCTCATCGAGGGCGTGCCAACGCTGGCACCCGCGGCGCGCGGTTTCGATTCCAACCGCCTCGTGGCTGTGGACGCCACGCCAGAAGTCGTCGCCGAGCTGCGCAGCGGTTTCTTTGCGGCATTGCGTGATCGCGAACAGCGGCGGCCGGATCCGGCGCGGCGCGTGCGGATGCTCGAGAAGACCCCGAAGAACGCCCTGCGGGTGCCGTTCCTCGCCCGCGTCTTCCCGGAAGCGCGCTTCATCTACCTGCACCGGGATCCACGGCCCGTGCTCGCCAGCATGATGGAAGCGTGGGCGTCGGGGCGGTTCCGCACCTACCCGAACCTGCCGGGCTGGACGGGTTTGCCCTGGTCGCTGTTGCTGGTGCCCGGCTGGCGTGACCTGCTCGGCCAACCGCTGCACCAGGTCGTCGCCGCGCAGTGGAACACCACGACCGGGCTGCTGCTCGACGACCTCGAGCAGTTGCCGTCCGGTTCCTGGACGGTGGCGAACTACGAGGCGTTCGTGGCCAATCCGACCGGCGAAATACGCCGGCTGTGCGCAGCCAATGACCTGGCGTGGGACACCGTCCTGCCGCAGGCGCTGCCGCTTTCGAGCTACACGGTCTCGACACCGGATCCGGCCAAGTGGCAACGCTACGCCGCGGAAATCGACGCGGTGCTGCCGACCATCGACGCACAGGCCCGTCGCGCCGAGCGCCTGGCCTTTCGCACCCTGCAGACCTGACCCAGGCGGGATCCATGAAACCGACGAACAACCCGGCGCCGTCGAGCGCGCTCGACAGCACCATCGGCGCAGCCTACGACCTGCTCAAGAAAGGCCGCATCGACGAGGCTGACCAGCTGTGCCGTGGCCTGCTGGCGCTCACGCCGAACATCAGGACGGCGGTGCTCGCGAGCGCCATCGCGGAGGCCCGGCCCGACCTGCCGCGGGCGCTGGAGATCGTGAACGCGGCGATCGAGCATCACGGCGAGAAGGCCGAACTGCTGTTGAAGCAGGCGCAGGTGCTGATGCAGTTGCGCCGTCGCGTCGAGGGCGTTGCCGCTGCGCGTCGCGCGGCGGAGATCTGCGGGCCGGACGCCAGGGTGTTGCAGGGGATCGCCAAGGTGCACGTCGAGCGCAACGAACCCGCCGAAGCCAAGCCGCTCCTGCAGCGGGCACGCGAGCTGCTGCCGACGGATCCAGCCATCCTCTACGACTCTGCCGTCAGCCACTTCTACCTCAACGAGATGGACGAGGCCGCGGCCCTGCTCGAGCGCGTGCTGACGCTGGCTCCCGGCAACGGCTTCGCGCTGTACGTCCGTTCGCAGCTGCGCACGCAGACGGCGGCGCAGAACAACGTCGAGTACCTGCGCAATACGCTGATGCGCCCGCACATCCGCAGGCAGGACGCGATCTCGGCGTACTTCGCCTTGTCGAAGGAACTGGAGGACATCGGCGAATACCAGGAGTCGTTTGCGGCGCTCAGCGAAGGCAACCGGGTCAAGCGCGGCACACTGGCCTACGACGTGCAAGACGACCTCGACGCGATGCAGAAGGTCATGGCGCGCTATTCGCGCGAAGCGCTGGCGCAAGCCGCGCCAGGAGAACCCGCGGCGGGCCCGATCTTCATCGTCGGCATGCCGCGCACGGGCACGACGCTGGTCGAACGCATCCTCGGCAGCCATGCGGACGTGGTCTCGCTCGGCGAACTCGTCGACTTCCCGGCGGAGATGACGGCACTGGCCGAGCGGGTGTACGACAGCACCGGCTCGACGGAGCCGGACTTGCTGCGCGCGTCGCTGCAGATGGACTTCGCCGAGCTCGGGCGCAACTACCTGCGGGCGGTCCAGCCGCTGGCCGGCGGGCGCAAGCACTTCGTCGACAAGCTGCCGTTCAATTTCCGCTATTGCGGCCAGATCCACCAGGCGTTGCCGAACGCGAAGATCGTGCACCTGACGCGCGATCCGCTCGACACCTGTTACGCGGTGTTCAAGACGCTCTTCATCAACGCCTACCATTACTCGTACCAGCTGGACGAACTCGCGCAGTTCTACGTCGCCTATCGCCAGACGATGGCGCACTGGCATTCGGTGCTGCCGGGCGTCATCTACGACCTGAGCTACGAGGACCTGGTCGCGGATCCGCCCGCGCAGTGCCGCAGGCTGCTGGAATGGTGCGGCCTGCCCTGGCAGGACGACGTGCTGGACTTCCACCGGTCGCGCGCCGCTTCGACGACCGCCAGCGCGGCACAGGTGCGCCAACCGATCTACACGTCGTCCGTGAAGAAGTGGCGCAACTTCGAGCGCCAGTTGCAGCCAGTGGTCCGAAGGCTCGCGGAAGCCGGACTGGTCGACGCGGACGGCAACCCGTTGCCGTGGCCGATGCGCGGCTGACGAGTCGCCGTACGGGTCTCAGGCGCCGCCAACGACCGGACGGTCGCGTATCCACTGCGACAGGACCCACTTGACGCCGCGCGTGGGCGGCAGGCCCGCGTGCAGCGAGTCGTAGTCGAGTTCGCCCGAAGGCCGCACGTTCGCGAACAGCAGGGCATCGCCGGTGGCGGCCCGGTGACGCAGACCGACCCGCGGGAACTCGGTCTCGCCGCCGGCGTAATCGTCGTTA
>JAOUGW010000028.1 GCA_029865465.1 Gammaproteobacteria bacterium | reverse complement strand
AATGGCGATTTCCTTGCTGGCCGCGACGAGCGTGCCCAGGGCCTGGACCGAGCCGTCGAGCAGGGCATCCTGCTGGAACAGGTCCTCGTTCGAGTACGCGGAGATTCCGAGCTCGGGGAATGCCACCAGGATCGCCTGGTTTGACGCCGCTTCGCGCGCGATCCGGATGATTTCGACGACGTTCGCGGCCGGTGAAGCCACTTCCACGCTCGGGGTGGCCACCGCCACCCGGACGAAGCCGTGGCGGTAGATCGAATGGAACGGCAGTTCCGAGAGCTGTCGCACGCGAGGGCGGCTGGTTTCCAGGGTCGGGGGCATGCGGGGGTCTCGTGCAGTCAGGCTGAAAGTGTCGGCTTCCCCACCGGGGCGGGCAAGTGCGATTCTGCGACCTGGGCCACAGCAGACGAACCATCGGTGCGGCTAGGGTTCGCTCGAGTCTGCAAGGAGCTGTCGTGGCCACCTCCATTTTCGACCGCGCCAAGGGTGTGTTTTCGCGTGCCCCGCCTGTCGTCGCCGACAAGGCGCCCACGGTCGTCGCAAAGAAGATCACGCAAGCGTTTCACGCCGTGAGCATCCAGCCCGGTATCCGTTGCTGCCACCAGGCGCGGGCGCTGCAGGGTCAGCGCTTCCTTTCGCGGGAGGCACCGGCTTTGCCGCTCAAGAACTGCAATTGCGGCAGCTGCACGTGCCACTACGAGCACCACGACGATCGCCGCGCCAGGCCCCGGCGTGCGCGCGACATGGGCGTGGCCATCGACGGCTGGGATGAAGTCGACCGGCGTGTCGAGAAGGGCCGCGGCCGCCGCAAGACCGACAAGACTGCCTGACCCGGCCGCGGCTCAGCCGCGCCCGGATGCCAGGACCGCATCGCTGACGAACGGGTTCGTCCGCCGTTCGGCCCCGAACGTCGACATCGGCCCGTGCCCGGGCACGAAGCGGACGTCGTCGCCGAGCGTAAACAGCCTTTCGCGAATCGAGTGGATCAGCGTGTCGTAGTCGCCTCCCGGGAAGTCGGTGCGGCCGATCGAGCCCGCGAACAGCACGTCACCGACGAAGGCGATCTTGTCGGCGGCGCAGTAGAACGTCACGTGGCCCGGCGTATGACCCGGGCAATGCTGCACGTCGAAATCGACGTCGCCGACCTGCACCTTGTCGCCCTGGTCGAGCCACTGGTCGGGGACGAAGCTTTCGCATTGCGCGAGGCCGAACATGCGGCCCTGCTCGGCGATGCCGTCGATCCAGAACTGATCGGCGGGATGCGGGCCGATGATCGGCAGGTGCCAATCGCGCGCGAGCTGCGCCGTGCCGCCGGCATGGTCGATATGGGCGTGCGTCAGCAGGATCTTCGTGAGTTTCACGCCGTGCTTGCCGGCCGCGGCGAGCACCCTCTCGAGATCGCCGCCCGGGTCGATCACCGCGCCGGCCAGCGTGCGCGGGCACCAGACCAGCGAGCAGTTCTGGGCGAACGGCGTGACGGGAATGACGACGGCCTGCACTCAGGCACTCCCGGGCGAGGATTCCCGCGGCGTCGACGGCAAGTTGCTGCGCACGCCCCCCATCAACGCGATGCGCATGCCTTCCTCGACCGAGAGTGACGTCGTCTCGACGAGTTCGCGCGGCAGGAAGATCGTGTAGCCGCCCACCATGTAGCTCATGGGCAGGTAGACGGCGACCATGTCGTCGCCGGCGGGCTGCGAGCGTCGCAGCATTTCGTCCGACTCGGCCGTGACGAAGCCGATGACCTTGCCCGGTCCGAACTGCACCAGCACGACGCGTCGCAGGTCGTTGCCCTGGCCCGACGACGGGAAGAACCGCATGAAATCGCGGATTGCGAGGTAGATGGTCCTGACCACCGGGATGCGCGCGAAGAACGCGTCCGACATGCGCAGCACGCCGGTCACGAAGTAGGCATTCACGGCGAGGCCGACGAAATACAGCACGATGAGCCCGGTCAGCAGCCCCAGGCCAGGCCAGTAGTAGTGCGCCGGTACCAGCAGCTTGATCAGCGGCGCGAACAGACGCTCGGCCGTGAGCGCGAGCCAGTACACGACGTAGACGGTGAGCCCGATCGGCAGGATCGCCACCAGTCCCTTCAATACGGTATTCCAGATCTTGCGCATGCTGTTCCTGCTTCGACGGGCAGCGAGTATGCGACAGCGCCGCCGCGCGCCGCCACCGCATCGCTTATGATTCGTGCGCCCACGAAGATCGAGTTCGATGCGCCCCATCCTGCCCCGCCTGCTGCCGCCCCTGCTGTTCTGCGCCGCGCTGCTCAACGCGTCCGGCGTCGCGGGCGCGCGCGACCGCGACTACCTGCCGGCCGAAGTCGAGCAGGCCATGAATCGGCAGAAGGTGCCGGGCACCAGTCTCAGTGTCTTCGTGCGCGAGGTCGGACGCGAAGAGCCCCTGGTCAGCTACAACTCGACCGTGCCGCGCAACCCGGCGTCGACGATGAAGATCGTCACGACCTACTCGGCGCTCGAATCACTCGGTCCCGCTTATGCCTGGCGGACCCGCGCCTACGCCACCGGCCCGATCCGCGACCAGGTGCTGGAGGGCAACATCGTGCTCGTTGGTGGCGGCGACCCGTTCATGACGCACGAGCGCTGGTGGGCATTCGTGAGTGGCTTGCGCCAGGCCGGCGTCGCCCGCATCGCGGGCGACGTCGTCATCGACAACACCTACTTCGCGTCCCCCGGCGACGATCGCGGCGCCTTCGACAACCTTCCCTACCGCACGTACAACGTGCTTCCCGACGCCTTGCTGGTGAATTTCCAGACGGTCACACTCAGCGCCGTGCCGGATGCGGCCACGGGTTCCGTGCGGGTCAGCGCGAACCCCTGGCCGGCAAACCTCACGATCGACAACAACGTCCGCCTCGATCCCGGTGCGTGCAGGCGTGGCGCCGGTGGCATCGTGGTCGCAATGCCCGAAGGCGCGACCGGCAACCGCATCGAGCTGGCAGGCCGGTACGCGGCGGGGTGCGGTCAGTTCTCGGTTTCGCGTGCCGTGATGAAGGCGCCCGATTACGCATACGGCCTGTTTCGCACCTTCTGGCAGCAATCGGGTGGGACGATCGGTGGCGGCATGCGCCTCGGCACGCTGCCGGCCGATGCGAAGCTGCTCTACTCGCACGAATCCCTGACGCTTGCCGAGGTGATCCGCCTCGTCAACAAGTACTCGAGCAACTCGATGGCGCGCGCGCTGTTCCTGACGATGGGCGCCGCGCGTTACCCAGGCCGTCCGGCAACGACCACCGCCGGTCGTGAAGCCGTCCTGGCATTCCTGGCACAGCAGGGGATCGCTGCCCCGGAACTCGTGCTCGAGAACGGCTCGGGACTCTCCCGCAACGAGCGCATGAGTGCGGCGACGATGGCCGAGGTGCTGCTGGCTGCCTACCGCAGCCAGTACATGCCCGAGTTCGCCGCGTCGCTGCCGCTATCGGCCACCGACGGCACCCTCAAGCGCCGGTTCAAGGCGCCTGAAATGCAGGGCCGGTTACGCATGAAGACCGGGTCGCTCGAGGGCGTCAGCGCGCTCGCGGGTTTCGTCAACGCGGCGAGCGGACGGACTTTCGTCACCGTCGTGATCCTCAACCACCCTGCGGCTGACAAGGGTCCCGGCGACGCGATCCAGGCGGCCCTCGTGCAGTGGGTTTTCGGCCAGTAGACGGCCGGCCTCGTCCCGTGGTCGCATGGCGGTCGGGCCGTCGCGGGACCGCCGCTATACTCGGCCCATCGCAGACCGGAGAGCGGGGTTCACCGACATGGCTTATGACACCAGCAACGTCTTCGCGCGCATCCTGCGCGGCGAGATTCCATCGCACAAGGTCTACGAGGACCAGCACACGCTCGCGTTCATGGACGTAATGCCGCAGGCGGACGGCCACACGCTCGTCATTCCGAAGGCTCCGGCCGAGAACATCCTTGACGTGCCGCCGGACGCGCTGGCCGCGACGATCCTGACGACCCAGCGCGTCGCCAGGGCCGTCAAGCAGGCCTTTGCGGCGCCCGGCATCCTGGTCGCACAGCTCAACGGCAGCGCGGCCGGCCAGTCGGTGTTCCACATTCATTTCCACGTGGTGCCGCGCCACGCGGGTCTCGACCTGCGCTTCCACGCGCGCGACATGGCAGATCACAACCTGCTCGCCGGGCACGCCGCACGCGTGCGGGCTGCGCTCGATTGACGGTGTACGCGTCCCGGCACGAGCCCGGGCGCAGGGGAGTCTGACGATGCACAAGCAGCTGTACGAAGTGCCGCCCGCATTCGCGGCCAGGGCCCGCTTCCGCAAGGACGACTACGAGCGGGCCTACGCCGAATCGATCCGCGACCCGGCAGGCTTCTGGGGCCGCATGGGCCAGCGCATCGACTGGGTGCAGCCCTACACGAAGGTCAAGGACGTAAGCTTCGACGCGCACGACTTCCACATCCGCTGGTACTGCGACGGCAAGCTCAACGTCTCGTACAACTGCCTCGACCGCCACCTGGCGGCGCGCGGCGACAAGACCGCCTTCATCTACGAAGGTGACGATCCCGAAATCTCGCAGCACCTCACTTATCGCGAGCTGTATCACCGTGTCTGCAAGCTCGCCAACGCGCTGCGGAGCCTCGGCGTGCAGAAGGGCGACCGCGTCACCATCTACCTGCCGATGATTCCCGAGGCCGCCGTTGCGATGCTCGCGTGCGCGCGCATCGGCGCGATTCATTCGGTGGTCTTCGGCGGCTTCTCGCCCGATTCGCTCGCCGGCCGCATCGCCGATTGCGCCTCGACTGTCGTGATCACGGCGGACGAAGGCGTGCGCGGCGGCAAGAAGGTGCCCCTCAAGGCCAACGTGGACCAGGCGCTGTCGGCGCCCGGCACCGGGACGGTCACGCACGTGCTGGTCGTGAAGCGCACCGGTTCGAGCGTGGCGATGTATCACCGCGACCGGTGGTACGACGAGGTCGTCGATGCGCAGCCGGATGAATGCGAGCCGGTGGCGGTCGATGCCGAAGACCCGCTGTTCATCCTCTACACGTCCGGCTCGACCGGCAAGCCGAAGGGCGTGCTGCACACGAGCGGCGGCTACCTGGTCTACGCGGCGCTCACGCACGAGGCCGTCTTCGACCTGCGCGAGGACGACGTGTACTGGTGCACGGCCGACGTCGGCTGGGTCACGGGCCACAGTTACGTCGTGTACGGGCCGCTCGCGAACGGCGCGACATCGTTGATCTTCGAGGGCGTGCCGAATCATCCCGGCCCGGACCGCTTCTGGCAGGTCTGCGACAAGCACAAGGTCACGATCTTCTACACCGCGCCGACTGCGCTGCGGGCGTTGATGCGCGAAGGCGAGGGCCCGGTGAAGAGGCATTCGCGCTCCTCGCTGCGGCTGCTGGGGTCCGTCGGCGAACCGATCAACCCGGAAGCCTGGGAGTGGTATCACCGAGTGGTCGGCGACGGCCGCTGCCCGATCGTCGATACCTGGTGGCAGACCGAAACCGGCGGCATCCTGATCAGCCCGCTGCCGGGCGCGATCGACCAGAAGCCGGGCTCGGCGACCAGGCCGTTCTTTGGCGTGGTGCCGGGACTCGTCGACAACGATGGCCAGCCGCTCGCGGGCGCCGGCGAAGGCAACCTCGTGCTGCACGACAGCTGGCCGGGCCAGATGCGCACGGTCTTCGGCGATCACCAGCGTTACATCGACACTTACTTCCGCACGTTCCCCGGCTGCTACTTCACCGGTGACGGCGCGAAGCGCGATGCCGACGGCTACTACTGGATCACGGGCCGCGTCGACGACGTGCTGAACGTCGCGGGTCACCGTCTCGGCACCGCCGAGATCGAGAGCGCGCTGGTGGCGCACGCCAACGTGGCGGAAGCAGCCGTCGTCGGCTGTCCGCACGACGTCAAGGGGCAGGGCATCTACGCCTACGTCACGCTCGTGCACGATGCCGAGCCCACCGAGGCACTGCGCAAGGAACTGCGCGAGTGGGTGCGGCGGGAGATCGGTCCGATCGCGACGCCCGATTACATCCAGTGGGCGCCGGGGCTGCCCAAGACGCGCTCCGGCAAGATCATGCGCCGCATCCTGCGCAAGATCGCCGCAAACGAGCACGAAGCGCTCGGCGACATATCGACGCTGGCGGATCCCGGCGTGGTGGCGCAGCTCGTCGACAACCGGATGGTGCGCGGGTAGCACTGTCGGCTTGCGCTCGTTGCACGCAACCGATCCGGTGCCTTTACCGGTGCTTGGAAAGGCAGACACGCGCGTCGGTGCGGGCAATCGATCCGGGACCTACCCCAGAGCTTGGAAAGGCAGACACGCGCCCTGGGGTAGGTCCCGGATCGAATGCCTGACGTTACGCGCCTGAGCGCCTTTTCCACCGAGCCGGAAAAGGCGCACGGCGCAAGCGGCTTCACCGCATCGCGACCCAGCTTCCGGCGGGCCGCCCGCAGCACGTAATGTGGGCGCATCTGTCTGGCTGCATGCGCCGTGCGGGTCGTCGGGCGCGAGTAATGTCGCTATTGCCGCTAATGTTGTCGCCCGACGAGCCGCTCAGGCGCCGTCTCGCAAGCGGTCGATCCGGTGCCTTTCCCCGAGCGCGTGTCTGCCTTTCCAAGCTCGGGGAAAGGCACCGGATCGACCGCCCGCAACTATCGTGCGTCTGCCTTGCCGCTCGCCGGAAGAAGGCAGGAGCTGCGCCCGACTCTCGCTTCGCCTGGCCGGACTCAGCCGATCAGGTACGCGAACAGGAAGATCCCTAGCATCGTGAAGACGAGCGCGAGCTTCGCGAGCGTGCCGAACAGCAGGCCCATCCACGTCGCGAGACCCGCCTGCGTGGCCTTGCGCCACTCACCATGCGAGAGCATCTCGCCGGCGACCGCGCCGACGAACGGCCCGAGAACCAGGCCCGGGATGCCGAGGAACAGTCCTCCCAGCGCACCGAGCGCGGCGCCCGCGATGGCGAGCCGGGAGGCTCCCACGCGCTGCGCGCCCATCGCCGTGGCAGCGAAATCGATGACGAACGACGCGACCGTCAGCATGCCGAGCAGCGTGAGCGTGATCCAGCCGACGCGCTGGAAGTCGTCGGCCCAGGCCGCGACCACCAGCCCGCCGAACACGAGCGGCACACCTGGCAGCGCCGGCATTACTGCGCCCGCCAGCCCGCCGAGCACCATGAGCAAGGCGAGGCCCCACATCCACGCGTTGTTCCCTTCCATGAGCCAATCATGCACATTGCCGGCGCGTTAGTCACAGGATCGCCCTCCGCTTGAGCTTTTCGCTGCCCGCCACCCCGATCCTCGACGCGCTGCCCGCATTGCGAGCGGCCCTGCGGGCGCATCGCAACGCGGTGCTCGAGGCACCGCCGGGTGCGGGCAAGAGCACGGTGGTCCCGCTCGCGCTGCTGGATGAGCCCTGGCTCGGCGCGGGCCAGCGCATCGTCATGCTGCAGCCGCGCCGGATTGCAGCGCGCGCCGTGGCGCGCAGGCTCTCGCAGCTTGCCGGCTCGGAGCCCGGACAGCTCGTGGGCTACCGAACCCGGCTCGAAACCCGCGTCAGCGCTGCGACGCGCATCGAGGTGGTGACGGAGGGCATCCTGGCGCGCCGGCTGCAGGACGATCCAGCGCTGGAGGGCGTCGGTTGCGTGATCTTTGACGAGTTCCATGAGCGCAACCTGCAGTCGGACCTCGGCCTCGCGCTGGCACTCGATGCGCAGCGCCACCTGCGCGACGACCTGCGCCTGCTCGTGATGTCGGCGACGCTGGACGGCGCTGCGGTGGCGGCGGTGCTGGGCGATGCAGGTTCCGTGCGATCCGAGGGACGCGCCTTCGACGTCGCTACGCAGTACGCGGCGCCGGCGCCGGCCGGCGTCAACCGCTGGCCCGAACCCATCGAGCAGCGCGCTGCGCGCGTCGTCCTGCGCGCGCTGCAGTCCGATCCCGGCGACGTGCTCGTCTTTCTGCCGGGCACCGCGGAAATACGGCGCTGCTGCGATGCCATCGCTGCTGGAGCGGACGATCCGTCGCTGCAGGTCTTGCCGCTGTATGGCGATCTCGACGCCGCGGCACAGGATGCCGCGCTGCGTCCCGCGCCAGCGGGGCGCCGCAAAGTCGTCGTCGCCACGAACCTCGCGGAAACCAGCCTCACCATCGAGGGAGTGCGCGTCGTCGTCGATGCAGGACTCGAGCGCCGGCAACGCTTCGATCCGGGCAGTGGCATGAACCGCCTCGAGACCGTTGCGATTTCCCGCGCCTCGGCCGATCAGCGTCGCGGTCGGGCAGGACGCACCGCGCCGGGCGTGTGCTACCGGCTGTGGTCCGAGTCCGCGCACGGCTCGCTGTCGGCGCGGGCTGCTCCGGAAATCCTCGAGGCCGATCTCGCGCCCCTCGCGCTCGAACTCGCATGCTGGGGTGCGAGCGATCCGCACGCGCTGGCCTGGCTCGACCCGCCACCACTCGCGACCCTGGCGCAGGCGCGAGAACTGCTGTGCCGGCTAGAGGCGATCGACGAGCGTGGGCAGGCCACGGCGATTGGACGTCGCATGGCCAGCCTCGGCACCCACCCGCGGCTCGCACACATGATCGAGCGCGGCGCGGCGCTGGGCCTGGCTGATCTCGCCTGCGAGATCGCCGCGCTCGTCAGCGAGCGCGATCCGTTGCGCGCGCAGGGAATGCAGCGCGATCCCGACCTGCGTCACCGAGTGGATGTCTTGCGCGGCGCTCCGGCACCCCCGGGTTTCGCCGTCGATGGCCGGGCGTTGCAGCAGGTGCGGCGTGCCAGTGAATTGCTTGCCCGGCGCGTCAGCCGCGACAGCTCGGCGGGCATCCAGGGTCAGCCGCAACTCGCACGCGACCAGGCCGTCGGTCTGCTGCTGGCATTCGCCTACCCCGACCGCATCGGCATGGCACGTGGCGGCGAGGGCGGACGGTACCTGTTGAGCCAGGGCCGCGGGGCGGCACTGCCGGGTCCGTCGGCGCTGGCACGCAGCGAACTCATCGTCGCCGCCGAGCTCGATGCCGGCGCGCGCGAGGCGAAGCTGTACCTCGCGGCGCCCCTCGAGCGCGAACTGCTCGAACGGCATCTTGGTTCGCTCGTCACGGAGCAGGACGAAGTGGCCTGGGATACACGCACGGGCGCCGTCGTCGCGCGTCGGGTGCAGCGCCTCGGTGCGCTGGTGCTCGAAGAACGCGCACGGCGCGGCGGGACCGAAGCCGATACGCGTGCGGCGATGCTCGCAGGCATACGCGAACTCGGGCTCGACTGTCTGCCGTGGACCAAGGAGCTGCAGCAATGGCGCGCGCGGGTCACGTTGTTGCGCGACAGCGCGACGACGGCGGAACAGGCCACCGAATGGCCCGACGTGTCGGACGCCGCGTTGCTCGCGACGCTCGAGGACTGGCTCGCGCCGTGGCTCGATGGCGTCACTCGCCGCGATCACCTTGCGCGCGTCGACCTGCGCGGGGCGCTGCACGGCCTGCTCGACTGGAACGCGCAGCGCCGGCTCGACGAATGGGCGCCCACGCACCTGACCGTGCCCAGCGGTTCACGGATTGCAGTGGATTACTCCGGCGCGGCGCCGGCCCTGGCCGTCCGGTTGCAGGAGGTGTTCGGCTGGATGGAATCACCGCGGCTCGCGGGCGGTCGCGTCCCGGTCACGCTCGAACTGCTGTCGCCTGCGCGGCGCCCGGTGCAAGTTACCCGCGATCTCGCGAGCTTCTGGGCCCGGGGCTACGTCGACGTGAAGAAGGAGTTGAAGGGTCGCTATCCCAGGCACTACTGGCCGGACGATCCGTACGCGGCGACTCCCACGCGCAAGGTCCGGCCTCCCGGTGAGTGAGCAGGTTCAATGAGCGGGGATCGCCAACGCCATTTCGCGCTGCCGCAAGCCCTGGCAGTGCTGGCGCTGCTGGCGAGCGGGTGCACCCCGTTCCGCCCGGGGATGCCGTCCGGCCCCGCGGCCGGCGAGGAATCACCGGCATCGCAGCTGGGCGTGGGCACGGTGATCGCGCAGCAGGCACTCGCGCAGCTGGGCGCGCCGTATCGTTACGGTGGCGCAGATCCGGCTAAAGGCTTCGACTGCAGCGGTCTCGTCAGTTACGCGCACTCACGCGAAGGCATCAGCGTGCCGCGCACGGCCGCGGCACAATTCGCCGCTGCGCGCCGGGTGGATCCTGCTGCGCTGCGTGCGGGCGACCTGGTCTTCTTCCGGCTCGTTCCGGGCAGCCGCGAGGTGACGCACGTCGGCATCTACACCGGCCAGCGACGCTTCGTGCACGCGCCACAGACCGGCAGGAGCGTGGGCGAAGCTAGCCTCGATGATCCGTACTACCGCGAGCGCTTCGCAGGCGCTGGACGGCTGTATCCGGACCGGCCCGGCGAGGGTCCGCGCCTCGAATCCTCGCCTCGTTGAAGTCGCCGCCGCTCAGGCGTAGTGCGCGCGGCACTCGGCCTCGCGACCGCGTACGACGCGCTTGCCGGCGAGCGGTCCGTGCGTTTCGGTGACCACGGTGTGCTGGCCCTCGGAGTTCTCCGAGTCGTAATGGAAGATCCTCACCCAGTCGCGAGTACGCTTCAGCTGGTGCGCCAGGGCGGTGTTCGAATACAGCGCCGTGAATTGCCAGCCATCGCGCTCCGCATGCAGCACGGGCAGCCACTCTTCGTGCGCCGGATTGAAGCGAATCGGGGCGATGGTCGGCAGCGTGCCGGCAGTCGCCTGCTCGCGGTATTGCCGGTCGATCGCCAGCAAGGCCCCGACGGAGGGCACGGGTCCCGTGGCGGCGGGCGGCGCGGAACTGGCGTCACGACCGCGCACCAGCATCGCGCGCAGGTTGGCGCGGATCGCTGCGGCGCGGCGTGGGCCGACGCCCGGCACGTTCTCGAGCCTGCCGTCATGCGCGGCCAGTTCGAGTCCTTCGAGCGTATCGACGTGCAGTTCTTCGTGGATGCGTTCGGCGAGGCGATGTCCCAGGCCTGGCACCACGGTGAATAGCGCTACCGGATCCGCGGTGCCGCGCAGCCGCTCGAGCTGCGACCAGTGCCCGGTGCGGACCATCTCGATGATCGCCGTCGCGATGCCTCTGCCGACGTGCGGCAGGCGATCGAGGCCTGCGACGCCTTCGCGATCGACCAGCACGACGATTTCCGCGGCAGGCAGACGGCCGATCGTGTCGGCGGCCTTGCGGTAGGCGGCAACCCGATAGGGATTGGCTCCCTGCGCATGCAACAGGTCCGCGGCTTCACGCAGGCGGTCGGCAAAATCGAGCGCATGCGAACCGGATGCCGGCGAGACCACAGTCTTGACCGCGGTCTCGGCCTCTGCTGCCGTGATTCGTTCCATCTCCCGTTCGTCGCGCCCGCGGGGGCGACCTGTATAGCGAACTGAATGCTCGCGCCGATTGCGAGCCGCGACCATTCGGGTTTTACGAGAGGCACGACAAACCGACTATCATCGGCTGGAACGATTCCGGGAATGCAGGGGAGCAGATCGTGCGCGCAGTGCTGCGCTGGCTGGGCCGAACCGTGGGGTCGTTGCTGACCGGGGTGCTGCTCGTCGGCCTCGGGTTCTACCTGCATTTCCTGTGGGCCGGGCCCGAGCTGAAGCCCTGGCACCGCGTGCGTCACACGGCCGAATTCACTGCAGCCGATTACGCCGCAGGCCGGGTCACGACGCTCGCGCAATACCGTGAACGCGAGCAACCGCTTCTGGACCAGGTCCGGGATGACATCACGCGGCGCCTCGTCGCCGCCGACCGGCTGCCCTACAACCGGTTCAATCCGGGCAGTCTCAGCGACCCCGGCGTCTGGCCGTTCAACTGGAATCGCACGTTCGTCCTGCAGCCGGAAGGCGCGGCCATCGGCGGCGTGCTTTTGCTGCACGGCCTGACGGACTCCCCCTACAGCCTGCGCAGCATCGGCCTGGCGCTGGCAGCGCGCGGCTATCGCGTCGTCGGCCTGCGCCTGCCGGGGCACGGCACGGCGCCGTCGGGGTTGCTGACTTTCGAAGTGGAAGACCTCGAGGCAGCGACGCGGCTCGCGATGCGTGACCTGCGAGCCTCGCTGGGCGGGTCGCGGCCCATCCACATGATCGGTTACTCCAACGGTGCTGCGTTGGCCGTCAGCTACGCGCTCGACGCGAGGACGGACGCCAGCCTGCCCCGACCCGCAGGGCTGGTGCTGATATCGCCCGCGATCGGCATCAGCAGGCTCGCCGCCGTTGGCCGCATCCGTACCGGGCTGTCGGACCTGCAGGGCTTTGGACGCGCTGCGTGGCAGCTCATCGAATCCGAAGTCGACCCGTACAAGTACCAGTCGTTCAGTTTTCACGCGGCGGGAGAGACGCAGCGACTCACGAGCCGCCTCGCCAGGCGCATCGCCGCGATCGCAAGCCAAGGTCCGGTGCGCGGCATGCCGCCGATCCTCGCCTTCGTTTCGACCGTCGATTCGACCGTGCAGGCACCCGCGGTCATCGATTCGCTGCTCGGTCGGCTCGCGCCGGACGGCCACGAACTCGTGGTCTTCGACGTGAACCGGCTCGCGGTCGTGCAACCGATGCTGATCGCGGACCCGGCGCCGCTCACACGGCAGCTGCTGGCGCAGACGCATCGCCCGTTTGCGCTGACTCTGATCACGAACGCATCTGCCGCCACGCTGCAGGTTGCTGAGCGGCGGTCGCCCGCGCTCGGAGCGCCAGCGACCGAACGACCGCTCGGCCTGTCCTGGCCGCGCAACGTCTTCTCGCTGTCGCACGTGGCGCTGCCGTTCCCTCCCGACGATCCGCTGTACGGTTACGCCGCGCCGGTGTCGAGCCGCCACGTGCAACTCGGCAGGATCGAGATCCGCGGCGAAAACGGCGTGCTGAACGTCCCGAACTGGATGCTGACCCGGCAGCGCAGCAACCCGTTTCATTCCTACATCCTCGAACGGATCGAGTCCTTCACGGCGGGCGTGCCTTAGGAGCAGGCCGGGTCGTCTGGTAGGATTCGTGCAGCCGCGCAGGGGTGGACGCGCGGACCAGGACGAAGAATCAAAGGGGATCCGACCATGGCCGAAACGACTGCCGCTGGCAGCCAACCGACGACGCCCGCGCCGTCGCTGAAGCCGCCGCGCCGCAGCTTCAAGTCGTTCTTCTGGGGCAGCCTGGTCGGTGCGCTGATCCTGATCGGGCTCTACACGATGTTCATGCTGTGGTGGAGCTACTCCGAAGGCGAACGCGCCGGAGTGCTGCAGAAATTCTCCAGGCGCGGCTGGATCTGCAAGACGTACGAAGGCGAAGTCGCGCAGTACGTGGTGGGTGGCGTGGCGCCGCAGATCTGGTATTTCAGCGTCCGCGACGCCGCCGTTGCCGAGCAGCTGCACAAGACCGTTGGCCAGCAGGTGCGGATGCACTACGAAGAGCATCGTGGCTTGCCGACCACGTGCTTCGGCGAAACCGATTATTTCGTCGACCGCTTCGAGATCATCGGCGCGACTGAACCGGTCAGGCCGCCATCGGGTCGCAGCGTCGAACCCGCGGCGGCGCCCGCACCGGCACAGCCTGCTGCGCCACCACCCACGCAGCCCTGACGGCCAGTTGCCGGGGTGACGGCCGGTGGCCGCTCGCGACACAGCGGGCGCCGGTCCGGATTCGCGCTCTTCGACGTCGAGGCAGACGACCCGGCAGCCTGTTCCCGCCAGCGCGAACCTGGCCGGAATCGGGCCGCCGTGAAAACGTGCGGTCAGCTCGCTGCAACGACCCGCGATCGAAGCATGCGGAATCTCAGGCAGTGCGGCGAACGGGTAGGCACCGACGATGGCGAGCGGCCCGCACCCGCGACCGCGCTGGTCGGGCCGTCCATTGGCAATCTGCGGTTCGGTCCGGTCCCGATCTGCGGTTCTCGTCCAGGCGATCCCTGCGGTCGATCAACGAACTTCGTCCACCCTGACCCATGCCGAATACTGCGTCGAATCCGAACGTGTCCCCCAGGTGATGAGCCCGCTGCCGGAGCCGCCGGAACTATCGGCAGAGCCGCCGATCTGCAGCCATTCGCCGAGTCTTCCGGTCACCGTCGTATTGACGCTGCCGGTCGATACAGGCGCGTCATGGCCTGCACTGGCCAGACTCTGCTGACGCGACGAAATCTCTAGTGTCACGCGGTCACCGTGGACGCGCGGCGTCGCGTAAAACCCGGTCTGCACGTCGCGGAAGCCGGTCGACTGCGACACGACCGGCGGGTAGTACACTCCGCCGGTGACCGTCATGGACGTGAACGGGCGCGACTGTCCGAGCGAAACGTAGGTCTCATAGCCTTCGAGGGCCCGCACGCTCGCGACGTTGCGGATGTCGTCGCCCGCCGTGCTGTGGCGGACGACGACCTGTCCGCCGGCGCTGGTCGCGGGCGGGCGGTTGACGCCGATCTGCACGTCGCCCGACCCGACCGTGCCGGAGCCGCGTACCGACGTGCCGCTGCCCCGCGCGCTCGTGGCCTGGCCGACTGTAATCAGCAGTTGCCGCGGTGCGCGGTCGAGCCTCGCGACGGCTTCACGCAGCTCACTGAGTGTCGCCGCATCCGTGCGTACGAGCAGCACGTTGCCGGTGCCGGTGATGGCCGACCCCTGCGGCACGAGCGGCTGCAGGATCGGCAGCAGGTCTTCCGCCGTGCGGTAGCGCAGTGGAATCGTCTCGAGCGACTCTGCCTGCACGACCGGCGCGACGACCAGCATGAGGTTCAGGCAGCCGGCACACAGTGCCAGCAGGACGAAGACAGATCGCGCAGCGCGTCTCATGCGAGCGCCTGCTCAATGGTGGTGATGAGCAGGTCCATGCCCGCCGGCTCCTGATCGTGCCGACAGACGAAGCGCTGGTGCGGCCCGAGCTTGTAGTACCGGAACGGGCCGCGATCGAGCGCAGCGACCGCCGGCCCGGGCAGTCGTACGAACAGCATGTTGATATCGACCTTGCCGACCAGCTCGACCCCCCGGATGGCCTGCAATCGGCGGGCCAGCCGGGCCGCGTTGGCATTGGACCGGCGCGCTCGCTCGAGCCAGCGCTCGTCGGCCAGGTAGCGCTCCAGCTGGGCAGACAGGAAGCGCGCCTTCGACACGACCTGGCCGCCACGTTTCATCAGGAACGGTACCCGCGCAGCCACCGCGGGATCGAACACCAGCACGGCCTCGGCGTTCATCGCGCCGTTCTTGGTCGCCCCGAACGATACGACGTCGATGCCGGCACGCCACGTCATCTCGGCCGGACTGCACCCGAGTGCGGCGATGGCATTGGCGAAGCGCGCGCCGTCGAGATGCACGAGCAGTCCGTGACGATGCGCAACTTCGCCGAGTTCCCGCAGCTCCGCGATCGAGTACAGCGTGCCGAAATCCGTCGGTTGCGTCAGGTTGAGCGCGAAGGGCTGCACGCGCGTCGCGTCGCCACGGCCCGCCAGCGCGAGCGCTGCATCCAGCGCAGCCGCATGCAGCTTGTAGCTGTCGCCGGCGAGCCCTGCGAGTTTCGCGCCGGTGAACAGTTCAGGAGCGCCGCACTCGTAGACGTTGATGTGCGCCGTCTCGTGGCAGTAGATCGCGCCGTACGGACTTGCCAATGCGGCCAGTGCGACGGCGTTGGCGCCCGTGCCGGTCGCCACCGGGAACGCCACCAGCCCGTCGTGTTCGAACACGCGGCGGAACCGGGCGGTCATCGCGTGCGTGAAGTCGTCGTCGCCATACGGGGCGGCCGTCCCGCGGTTTGCGGCCACCACGGCCTCGAGCAGCTCGGGCGCGACGCTGCCGACGTTGTCGCTGCGGAAATCGTAGACTTCGACGCTCATTGGGCGCGTGAACGAACCTGTGACAGTGCACATCCTACTTGAGACCGGACGGCTGCGGCTGCGGCGATTTGGTCCAGCTGACGTCGACCTGCTGGTGGCGCTGGATGCGGATCCGCAAGTGATGCGCTACATCACCTACGGCCGGCCGACGCCGCGTGCGGCTTATGTCGAAACCTACCTGCCGCGGTGGTTCGCCATGTACGAGACGCAGCCGGGACTGGGGTATTTCGCCGCCGAACGCCGTGACACGGGCGAGTTCCTGGGATGGTTCCACCTGCGCGACGATCGTATCGAGCCGGAGTACGTCGAACTGGGCTACCGCTTCCGGCGCTCGGCCTGGGGCTTCGGGTATGCAACCGAGGGCGCCCGCGCAATGCTCACGCACGGATTCGACGGGCTGGGAATCGAGCGGATTTCGGCCCGCACGCTGCTCGGCAACCGCGCCTCGCAGCGCGTGATGGAAAAGTGCGGGCTGCGGCGCGCCGGCGCATTCGTCTACGCCCAGGACGTCATCGATGGCCGCAGCGAGGCAGAGCGTGCGGCGGTGAAATACGCGATCACGCGGCCTGAGTGGGACGCGCTTTCGCGGTAAGGAATTTCTCGCAGCTGGCGCGGCTCGCGTCTTGCTCCGGCAGCTTGCGGCAGATCTCGCCCGTGCGCGCGCGCAGGGCAGCGACCACCCTGGCCGCCTCGCCGGTCTGGCCCCATTCCAGCAGCTTCGCGTCGAGTTGCTCGAGCCGCATGCGCGTGCGCTGGTAGAACGCGTCCGGCGTCCCGTCGAGTTCGCCGAGCACCGAGAGCCCCGCCCGCTCGATGCCCTGCACGTCCTCGGGCGTCATCTCCAGCATGCCCACGAGGTAGTTGTAACCCCACTGGAAGCGCGTGGCCGGCCCCTTTGCCCCAGCGTAAGCACGCGCCAGCCAGTCCACGGCTTCCTGCTTGCGGCCCGCCTTCTCGGCGAGGTCGGCCAGGTCGAGCATGAAGTAGTAGGGGGCCCGGGACTTCTCCAGTTCGGCGGTCAACAGCGCGTTGGCCTCCGCGTCGAGGCCCGCTTCCCAGTACAGGTTGGCGGCTGCATTGATCGCCGCCTGCCGCGCGTAACCCGCCGGCGTGGTGGCATCGACGTGCGCGACGGCCTGGCGTGCCGCGTCGAGCAGTGCCGGCGGCAGCGGCGCGTCCGGAGCGTCGAGCATGGCGAGCAGCACGCGCGCGCGAACGCGCAGCAGTTCTTCCGGCGCCGACAGCGGCTTGGCTTCGCCGCCGAGCTGCGCGAGCGCGTCGCTCCACGCGCGCGTGAGCTGGGTGCGCTCTGGGGTGTTGGCACTCGAGAGCACGCCGATCACGTCCTCGGGGCCGTACAGCAGGTTGTCGACGTTTGCCGCCTGGACCGCCGGCGACGGCAGCACGCCCAGCAGTCTGCGGCGAGCATCGGCGCGCTCGAGCCCGTCGAGGGCCGGCTTGCCGGGTTCCGACGCAGCGGCAGCGGCACCGAGGTAATCGAAGAAGAATCGCGCGCATTCCGCCGGCAGTTCGGCGGGGCAGCGATTCGCGAGCGCGCGGAAGGTGGCCGGCTGCCGGCCGGCCGGCAGCACGTGGCCGGCGTCGGTGCTCCAGGAGTAATACGCGAGCAGCTTCCAGTCGTTCGACGTGACCGCTCCGCCGCTGCCCGCGGCTGCAAGGATGTCGCTGACGGGACGCGCACCGGCGAGCGCGACGTCGAGAATCCTGGCGTAGCGCGCGACGTCGACGCCACCCGGCAGGCGCGTGATTTCCGTCCCGTCCGGCTTGAACAGGATCATCGTCGGGTAGCCGATCACGCCGAAGCGCGCGCCGTGCCGCTGCGCACCGGGCGTGTCTCCGTCGAGGTAGACGGGCACGAACAGGCGTGAGCGTTCCTGGAACTCGCGCTTGCTGAAGATCGTCGTCTTGATCTGTGCGCAGGGCGGGCACCACTCGGCACCCCAGTACAGGAACACCGGCTTGTTGGCCGCCTTGGCGGCCGCAAACGCCGCGTCGACGTCGCCGCCGAACCAGTCGATGCCCGGCGGCAGGTGGCTCTCGCCGGCGCCTGCCTGCGCGGCGGTCGTTGCAGCGGCCGACTTCGGCTCGGGCGGTGGGGGCCGCTCGTCCTTGCGCCGGTCGCAGCCGGCCAGCAGGAGTGCGGCGACGAGGGCTCCGAAGACGGCTGATTGCAGCTTCATTGCAGGCATAGCGCGCGGGCGCGGCGAGGTAAGGGACGCGCAGGATACGCCGTGTCCCCGGGACGCCGCAAAAAGCCGTCATTGCGCCGGCCGGCAGCTGCCTCTATCGTCCTCGCTCCGCAAGGAGACCGTCGCATGGCCGATGCTCATGGCTCGTCCGCGAGGGCGATCCTCTACGCCTTCCTCGCCAACTTCGGCATCGCCATCACCAAGACGGGCGCGGCGATCCATACCAATTCGGGCAGCATGCTCGCCGAGGCGATCCACTCCTACGCGGACTGTGCGAACCAGGCGCTGTTGTTCCTGGGCTTGAAGCAGGCCGAGAAACCGGCGACGCGCGACCACCCGCTCGGCTTCGGCAAGGCCACCTATTTCTGGAGCTTCGTCGTCGCCCTGCTGCTGTTCAGCATGGGCGGGTTGTTCTCGATCTACGAAGGCTGGCACAAGCTGCACGCGCCCGAACCGCTCAACAGGGTGTGGATCGCGCTGTCGGTGCTGGCCGTCGCCATCGTCCTCGAAACGGGCAGCCTGCTTGGGGCGCTGCGCGAGATCCGCAAGATCCGGCGTGGCCGCCGGTTCGGGGAGTGGCTCGAGCACACGCGCAATGCCGAACTCGTCGTCGTGCTTGGCGAGGACATCGCGGCACTCGCGGGCCTGGTGATCGCGTTCGTGTTCCTGACGCTTGCGCTGGTCACCGGCGACACGCGCTGGGACGCGGCCGGCTCGATCGTCATCGGCACGGTGCTGATCCTCGTTGCGGCCTTCATCGCCGTGCGCATCCAGTCGCTGCTGATCGGCAAGTCCGCGGAGCCGCGGCTCGAACAGAACATCCGCGGCATCATCAACCGCGACCCGGCGATCGAGGAACTGCTGAACACGATCACGCTGCAGATGGGGCCGAAGGTCGTGCTCGCCGCGAAGGTGAAGATGCGGGCAGGCCTGTCGATCGAAGAGGCCGTGGCTCACCTGAACGAGCTTGAAGTCGAGATCAAGCAGCTGCACCCGGAGGTCGGCTGGTGCTTCGTCGAGCCCGACGTCACCGACTGATCGCTGCCAGCTCGTAGACGAGCCGCGCGGCCGGCGTCGCCGTCGACCGCATCCACGCGGCCACGCCAGTCGCTCATGTCATTCTGCGTTTCGTTCATGCGTCACGTTCCAGCACGATCTCTCCACCGCGCACGACCATGCTGCACGGATTGAAGCCGATCCAGTAACCGAGTTCGTCCGGCGTATCGATCGACCAGGCCGCGAAGTCCGCCCGGAAACCTGGCGCGACCTGACCGAGCCGAGCACCCAGCCCGAGCGCGCGGGCCGCATGGCGCGTGACGCCGTCGAGCACCTCGCCGCTCGTCATGCCGAACAGCCGGCGCGCCATGTTCATCGCGGTCTGCAGCGACGCGCCGGGCGCCGAGCCGGGATTCGCATCGGTCGCGACGGCCATGGGCACGCCGTGCGCGCGGAACAGGTCGAGCGGTGGCGGGCGTGGGTCGGCCAGGACGTAATACGCGACGGGCAGCAGCACCGCCACGGTGCCGGCCCGCGCCAGTGCGATCGCGTCTTCAGCCTTCGCGTATTCGAGATGATCGCAGGCGAGCGCACCGTGACGGGCAGCCATGCGACTGCCGCCGATGTTGCTGAGCTGCTCGGTATGCAGCCGCACCGGCCAGCCGTGCGCCCTCGCGGCGGCGAACAGCCGGTCGCACTGCGTCGAGCTGAACGCGATGCTCTCGCAGTAGGCATCCACCATGTCGACCAATGGCGGCCGCCGCTCCGGCGCGAGCGGGAGAAGGCCGGGGCGAGGGCCGCTTTCCTGCGCGAAGCGCGGCAACCACTCGCGACAGACCAGGTCGATGTAGTCGTCCTCGCGTCCCGTGAATTCAGGCGGCGTCGCGTGGGCCGCGAGCAACGAAGTCACGACGGTCACCGGCAACCGTTGCTCCAGCACGCGGGCCGCGAGCAGCATGCGACGCTCCGACTCGAAATCGAGGCCGTACCCCGACTTGATCTCGACCGTCGTCACGCCTTCCTGCAGCAGCGCGCGCAGGCGTGGCTCGCTGCGACGCGCGAGTTCATCGACACTGGCGGTGCGAGTGGCGCGCACGGTGTTCAGTATGCCGCCGCCCTCGCGCGCGATGTCGGCGTAGCTCGTGCCGGCGGTGCGGCGCGCGAATTCCGCGGCGCGCTGGCCGCCGAAGACGAGGTGCGTGTGGCAGTCGATGAGCCCGGGCGTCAGCCAGCGACCCGCGAGCTCGACCGTGCGTTCGGCGGCGATGCCGGCCGGCAGGTCTTTGGCCGCACCGACCCACGTGATCGTGTCGCCCTCGGTGACGACGGCGCCGTCCGCGATGACGCGGCGATCGTCGTCGCAGGTGAGCAGGGAGAGGTTGCGCCAAATGCTGCGCATTTGAGGGGATAGGGGTTGGGGGATAGGGGTTAGCCGGAGGGGAAGGCGCAGGCTGCAACTGCAGTGGCTTCAATCAAGAAACGGGAGATTCAGGCCGTGCTCGCGCGCGCAAGCAGCCGCGATCTCGTAACCCGCGTCTGCATGACGCATCACGCCGGTTGCGGGGTCATTCCAGAGCACACGCTCGATGCGTCGTGCCGCGGCGTCCGTGCCGTCGCAACAGATGACCACACCGGAGTGCTGCGAGTAACCGATGCCGACGCCACCGCCGTGATGGATCGACACCCAGGTTGCGCCGCTCGCCGTATTCAGCAGCGCATTGAGCAATGGCCAGTCGGCGACGGCGTCGGAGCCGTCCTTCATCGCCTCGGTCTCGCGGTTCGGGCTCGCGACCGAGCCGGAGTCGAGGTGATCGCGCCCGATCACGAGCGGCGCCGTGAGCTCGCCGCGCTGCACCATCTCGTTGAACGCGAGGCCGAGCCGATGACGCTGGCCGAGCCCCACCCAGCAGATGCGCGCCGGCAGGCCCTGGAACTGGATGCGTTCGCGCGCCATGTCGAGCCAGCGGTGCAGGTGCGGGTCGTCGGGGATCATCTCCTTCACCTTCTGGTCGGTGCGGTAGATGTCCTCGGGATCACCGGACAGCGCGGCCCAGCGGAACGGGCCGATGCCGCGGCAGAACAGCGGCCGCACGTACGCGGGCACGAAACCCGGGAAGTCGAACGCGTTCGTGACGCCCTCGTCGAACGCGACCTGCCGGATATTGTTGCCGTAATCGAACGTCGGGATGCCGAGCTGCTGGAAATCGAGCATGGCTCGCACGTGCCGCGCCATCGACTTGCGCGCCGCGCTTGCGACGGTTGCCGGGTCGCTGGCGCGCAGCTTGTCCCACTGCTCGACGGTCCAGCCTGCGGGCAGGTAACCATTGATCGGATCGTGCGCCGACGTCTGGTCAGTGACGGCGTCGGGACGCACCCCGCGTCGCAGCATCTCGGGCAGCAATTCCGCG
>JAOUGW010000223.1 GCA_029865465.1 Gammaproteobacteria bacterium | reverse complement strand
TGATGCCCCCGGGGCCTGAGCCGGTTCAGGCGAGGGCAGGGAGCATTGTTTGAAAGGCCGGCCAGTGGCGAACGCGCGATCCTAGTCTGTGTGGGGCTCGGCCGGGCTCCTGAACCCGATCGCGTCGAAGAGTTCGGCGCGCTCGCGCGTTCCGCGGGCGCGCAGGTGCTCGAAGTGCTGGCGCCCACGCGCAAGTCCGCCGATCCCCGCTTCTTCATCGGCTCCGGCAAGGTCGAAGAACTCCGCGCCCGTGTCGCCGCGCTTGCGGCCGACCTGGTCGTGATCGACGGCGCGCTGAGCCCCAGCCAGGAACGCAACCTCGAGAAAGAACTGCGGTGCCGCGTGCTCGACCGCAGCGGCCTGATCCTCGACATTTTCGCGCAGCGCGCGCGCACGTTCGAAGGCAAGTTACAGGTCGAACTCGCACAGCTCGAGCACATGTCCACGCGCCTGGTGCGCGGCTGGACCCACCTCGACAGCCAGCGCGGCGGTGGCATCGGCCTGCGTGGACCGGGTGAAACCCAGCTCGAGACCGACCGCCGCCTGATCGGCAAACGCATCAAGACCCTCAACGACCGCATCGAGAAGGTGCTGCAGCAGCGTGAGACGACGCGGCAGGAACGCAGGCGGCAGGAAGTGCCGACGATCGCGCTCGTCGGTTACACCAACGCGGGCAAGTCGACGCTGTTCAATCGCCTGACGCGCTCCGACGCCTATGCGGCCGACCAGTTGTTCGCGACGCTCGATCCCACCGTGCGCCGCCTGCACCTGGCGCCGGGGCTCGAGACGGCGCTCGCGGATACCGTCGGCTTCGTGCGCGACCTGCCGCACGAACTGGTCGCGGCTTTCCGTTCGACGTTGCAGGAAGCACGCGAGGCCGACCTGCTGCTGCACGTCATCGATGCGTCCGATCCCGAGCGGAACGACCGCATCGCGCAGGTCGACGAGGTGCTCGAGTCGATCGGTGCGCAGGGCTTGCCGCAGGTCGCGGTGTACAACAAGATCGACCGCACGGGTGAACCGCCGCGGTCGGGAACGGGCGAGGACGGCCTGATCGACCGGGTCTGGCTCTCTGCGCACAGTGGTGAGGGCGTCGACCTGCTGCTGCAGGCGCTGCACCAGCGGCTTGGCGCCGACCTCTGGCGGGGCACGCTGCGCCTGCCGCCTCAGGCGGGCCGCGCGCGGGCCCGGCTCTTCGCCGCCGGGGCGGTCATTGCGCACCGGACGCTCGAGGACGGCGGTGTCGAGATCGAAGTCAGCCTGCGCCGGCAGGACCTCGAAAGAATCTGCCGCGAGGACGGGATCGAATTACCATTGGCGCAGGCGTCTTGTGTCGACGCAGGCCGGTTTCTACAATCCGACGACTCTTTGGCGACCCGGGGTGCGGCTTGACGGCCGGCACCCGCAACAAACGCCTGGGATTCGCCCTCAAGCCACTGAATAACAAAGCATCTGGAGCACTCCCACCCATGGCCTGGAACGACCCGGGCAAGAATCGCAATCCCTGGGGCAACCGCCCCGACAAGGGAGCGGCCGACCTTGACGAGGCCCTGCGCAACTTGCAACGCAAACTGTCCCAGATGTTCGGGGGCAAAGGCGGCGACGACGGTGGCCGTGACGACGGCGGCGGTTTCGGCGGCGGCAGCGCTGCCATGCGCGGCTTCGGTTTCGGCACGGTGGCGCTGGTGCTCGTCGGCGTCTGGGCGCTGACCGGCTTCTACGTGGTCGACGCCGCCGAGCGCGGCGTCGTTACGCGTTTCGGCCAGTACGTCGCGGCGACGGAGCCTGGATTGCGCTGGCACGTCCCGTGGCCGATCGAGGCGCGCCAGATCATCAACGTGGAGACGGTCGAGGGCGTGAACGACCAGACCCGCATGCTCACCGCGGACGAGAACCTCGTCGACATCAACATCGCCGTACAGTACCGACGCGCCGAGCCGGTCGCCTACGCCTTCAACGTGCGCGACCCGGACCAGACGCTCAAGGAAGTGGCCGAGAGCGCCATCCGCGAAATCGTCGGCCGCAGCGAGCTCGACTTCGTGCTCGAGGAGGGCCGGCAGGAAATCACGGCCAAGACCAAGGAACTGATCCAGCGCACGCTCGATGCCTACAAGACCGGCATCGAGGTGACGACGGTCAACCTGCAGGGCGTCGGCGTGCCCGAGCAGGTGCAGAGCTCGCAGCGTGACGCGATCAAGGCGCGCGAGGACCGCGAGCGTCTCGCCCTCGAAGCGCAAGCCTATGCGAACGACATCCTGCCGAAGGCGAAAGGCTCTGCCTCGCGCCAGTCGGAAGACGCGGCGGCCTACAAGGCGCGCATCGTCGCGGACGCCGAAGGTGAAGCCCAGCGTTTCACCCAGCTGCTCGCGAGCTACGAGCGCGCGCCGGGCGTCACGCGCCAGCGCCTGTACTACGAAACCATGGAAGAGGTGCTCGGCAACACCAACAAGGTGCTGGTCGACACGAAAGGCACGGGCAACATGATCTACCTGCCGCTCGACAAGCTCTCCGAGGGCCGCACGCGCACGCTGACGCTCGACGAGCAGCGCCAGGTGCCGGCGACGGTGCAACCCAGGACGTCCGTTGCCGTCGAGGATGTTCCGGCGGCCGCCACGCCTGAAGCGCGTCGCGAGCGGGGGACACGCTGATGCCGAACCGCGGATACCTGCCCTTGATCCTGGTTGCCGCCGCCGGGCTGCTGTTCTCGATGGCGGCATTCACCGTGCGTGAAACGGAACTCGCGCTCAAGTTCCGGTTCGGCGAGATCGTGCGCGCCGACTACAAGCCCGGCCTGCACTTCCTGACGCCGTTCGTGAACAACGTGGTCAAGTTCGACAAGCGGATCCTGACCGAGGATTACCCGGCCGAACAGTTCCTGACCAGCGAAGGCAAGATCCTGCGCATCAACTTCTTCGTGAAGTGGCGCATCAACGAGGTCTCGCGCTACTACACGTCCACCTCCGGTGGCAGCGAGGAAGTCGCGAACCGCCGCCTCGGCGAAATCGTCAAGGACGGCATCAAGACCGTCATCGCGCGCCGCACCATCCAGCAGGTCGTGGCCGCGGACCGCAGCGAGTTCCTGGGCGAAGTGCTCAAGATCGCCGGAACCAACGTCGGCAACCTGGGTATTGCGCTGGTCGACGTCCGCGTCAAGAACATCGAACTGCCGGAAGAGGTCAGCGAGTCGGTGTTCAATCGCATGCGGCAGGACTTCGCGCGCCAGGCCGCGCAGCTGCGAGCCGAGGGCTCAGCGGTGTCCGAACGGACACGCGCCGAGGCGGATCGCCAGCGCACCGAGATCCTCGCCAACGCCTACCGCGACGCCGAGATCGTCAAGGGCCAGGGCGATGCATTGGCGGCTGACATCTACTCCAGGGCGTACGGCGCGAACCCCGAGTTCTACTCGTTCTACCGCGGCATGCAGGCGTACCGCCGCTCGCTCGGCAAGCAGGGCGACATGCTCGTGATCGCTCCCGAAGGCGAGTTCTTCAAGTACCTGAAGGAATCCGGGCGCTGACCGCGGCGCCCGGCCACCTCGCGCGTCGATGGACTGGAATGACCTGTGGGCGGCCTTTGCGCTGTACCTGGTACTGGAAGGCGTGCTGCCGTTCCTGAATCCGGGAGCCGCCAAGCGCGCCCTGTTCACGATGTCGCAGCTGGAAGACCGCATATTGCGCCGGATCGGCCTGGGCAGCATGATCGCAGGTTGCGTCGTGCTCTTCCTGGTGCGCGGGGGCGGCTGACCGCCCTGCGGGCACCCGTCACCAACCAGTAGTCACTCCCCAATGCCTAAGAATCTCGTCGTCATCGGCGCCCAATGGGGTGACGAAGGCAAGGGCAAGATCGTGGACCTGCTCACCGAGCGGGTCGGCGCGGTCGCGCGTTTCCAGGGCGGCCACAACGCGGGCCACACGCTCGTCATCGAAGGCGCCAAGACGGTCCTGTCGCTGATCCCCTCCGGCATCCTGCACCCGGGCGTGCAGTGCGTGATCGGCAACGGGGTCGTGGTCTCGCTCGAAGCCCTGTTCCGCGAAGCGGACATGCTCGTCCAGCGCGGCATCCAGGTGTACGACCGCCTCAAGGTCAGCCCGAACTGCGCCGTGATCCTGCCTTCGCACATCGCGCTCGACCGCGCGCGAGAGCGTGCGCAGGGCGTCAACGCGATCGGCACCACCGGCCGCGGCATCGGTCCCGCGTATGAAGACAAGGTCGCGCGCCGCGCCGTGCGGCTGGCGGATCTCATGCAGCGTGACCGTCTCGCGGCCCGGCTCGGTGAGATCCTCGACTTCCACAACTTCGTGCTGAGCCGTTATTTCAGCGCGGAGACGGTCGATTTCCAGCGCACGCTGGACGAACTCGTGGCGCAGGCCGAGCGCATCGAGCCGCTGCTGGCGGACGTGAGCGTGCTGCTGCGCAACGAGATGAGGCGCGGCACGAACCTGATGTTCGAAGGCGCGCAGGGCGCACTGCTCGACGTCGACGTCGGCACGTACCCGTTCGTCACGTCCTCGAACACCATTGCGGGCGAAGCAGCTGTCGGTACGGGCCTCGGCCCGCGTGACATCAATGCCGTGCTCGGCATCGTGAAGGCCTACACCACGCGTGTCGGCGCGGGTCCGTTCCCGACCGAACTCTTCGACGAGACGGGCGAGCACCTCTCGCGCGTCGGGCACGAGTTCGGCGCCGTCACGGGCCGTCCGCGCCGCTGCGGCTGGTTCGATGCGGTGGCCATGCGCCGCGCGGTCATGCACAACAGCCTCTCGAGCCTGGGCGTGACCAAGCTCGACGTCCTCGACGGACTCGACACGCTGCGCATCTGCACCGGCTACCGGATCGACGGCGAGATTCGCGACGAGCCGCCGCTGCTGCCGCACCGTTTCTCGGAATGCGTGCCGGTGTACGAAGAGCACAAGGGCTGGACCGAGCCGACGCACGGCGTCACCGATTTCTCCAGGCTGCCGGCCAGCGCGCGCAGCTACCTCGCGCGCATGGAAGAACTCGCCGGCGTGCCGATCGACATCGTGTCGACCGGCCCGGATCGTGCCCAGACGATCGTGCTGCGGCACCCTTACGATTGAGGGGTTAGGGGATAGGGGTTGGGGGTTAGTCGGACATGACGTCGCAATCTGGAATCGTCGACGTCACGTCCGACTAACCCCTATGCCCGAATCCATTGTCCAGTTCTATCATTTCCGCAGTACCCGGCCAGCTGGTCCACAACCGTTGTGTCCGCTGACACTTCCGACTATCCCCTATCCCCTATCCCCTATCCCCTAACCCCTTCC
>JAOUGW010000027.1 GCA_029865465.1 Gammaproteobacteria bacterium | reverse complement strand
GCAGTGCCGATCTCAGCGCCTTCCGCATCGCGGAAGGCGCTGAGATCGGCACTGCGGCGAGTGGCGTCCCGCTGCAGCCGGACATCCGCATCAACGGCCATGCGATGCAGTGCCGCGTCACGACGGAGGATCCCGAGAACAATTTCATCCCGGACTACGGCCGCATCACGGCCTATCGCAGTCCTGCGGGTTTCGGCATCCGGCTCGACGCGGGCACGGCGTACTCGGGCGCGTTCATCACGCGTTCGTACGACTCGCTGCTGGTGAAGGTAACCGCCTGGGCGCCATCGTCCGACGAGACGATCGCGCGCATGGACCGCGCGCTGAAAGAGTTCCGGGTGCGGGGTGTCAGCACGAACCTGCGCTTCCTCGAGCAGCTGATCACGCACGAGCACTTCCGTGACGGGTCGTACACCACCAGGTTCATCGACCAGACGCCGGAGCTGTTGCGCTACCCCCGCAAGCGTGACCGGGCGACACGATTGCTGCGCTTCGTCGCGGACGTGATCGTCAATGGCAACCCCGAAGTGAGCGGCCGCGTCCGTCCGGGCCGGATCGTCGACGCGCGTCCGCCGAAATTGCCTGTCGGTGCGCCACCGCCCGGCACGAAGCAGAGGCTCGACGAGCTCGGCGCGCAGAAGTTCTCGCAGTGGATGCTCGACCAGCCGCAGGTGCTGTTCACCGATACCACGTTCCGTGACGCCCATCAGTCGCTGCTTGCGACCCGGTTCCGCACCCGCGACCTGGTCGCCATCGCGCCGGCCTACGCACGGCTCGCACCCGGCCTGTTCTCAATTGAATGCTGGGGTGGCGCGACGTTCGACGTCGCGATGCGCTTCCTGCGCGAATGTCCATGGGACCGCCTCATTGCCTTGCGCGAGGCGATGCCGAACCTGCTGCTGCAGATGCTGTTGCGATCCGCCAACGCCGTCGGTTACACCAACTACCCCGACAACGTCGTGCGCTACTTCGTGCAGCACGCCGCGAAGAACGGCATCGACCTGTTCCGCGTCTTCGATTCGCTGAACTGGGTCGACAACATGCGCGTCGCGATGGATGCCGTCGGCGAGACCGGCAGGCTCTGCGAAGCCGCCATCTGCTACACCGGCAACCTGAGCGACCCGCGCCGGACCAAGTACGACCTCAAGTACTACGTCGCGATGGCGAAGGAGCTGGAGCAGGCTGGCGCGCATATCCTCGGCATCAAGGACATGGCCGGTCTGTGCCAGCCGCGTGCGGCGCATGCGCTGGTCAGGGCGCTCAAGGACGAGATCGGGATCCCGGTGCACTTCCATACGCACGACACGAGCGGCATCGCGGCCGCCAGCGTGCTGGCGGCTATAGACGCGGGTTGCGATGCAGTGGACGGCGCGCTCGACGCCATGAGCGGTCTCACGTCGCAGCCGAACCTCGGCTCGATCGTCGAGGCGTTGCGCCACGGCCCGCGTGATTCCGGGCTCGACCCCGACAACCTGCGCGTGCTCTCGAACTACTGGGAACAGGTGCGGCACGGGTACGCCGCATTCGAAAGCGACATGCGTTCCGGCGCATCCGAGGTGTACGTGCACGGCATGCCCGGCGGCCAGTACACGAACCTGCGCGAGCAGGCCCGTGCGCTCGGAATCGACGACACCCGCTGGCACGAAGTGGCGCGCGCCTACGCACAGGTCAATGAGCTGTTCGGCGACATCGTGAAGGTGACGCCGTCGTCCAAGGTCGTGGGCGACATGGCGCTCATGATGGTGACCAGCGGCCTCACGGCCGGGGACGTGGCTGATCCGGAGACGGAAGTCGCCTTCCCGGAGTCCGTGGTCGCGCTGTTCCGCGGTGACATCGGTCAGCCGTACGGCGGCTTCCCGCGCGAACTGCAGAAGAAGATCCTGGGCAGCGCGCAGCCGACGACGTCGCGGCCCGGCGAGCACCTCCCGCCGGTCGATCTCGTGCAGGCGCGCGCGCAGGCGCAGGAGAAGATGCCGCGCATCGTCACGGATCACGAACTCGCTTCGTGGCTGATGTACCCGAAGGTGTTCGCCGACTACATGGCGGACCGGACGCATTTCGGCGACGTGAGCGTGCTGCCGACGCGAGCGTTCTTCTACGGTCTCGAGACGGGCGAAGAAATCACGATCGATCTCGAGAAGGGCAAGCACCTGATCGTCCGGTACGTGGCGACGAGCGACGTCCACGACGATGGCACGCGCACCGTGTTCTTCGAGCTGAACGGCCAGCCGCGATCGGTCAAGGTGCAGGACCGGAGCCAGGTTGCGAAGCGCCCGCCGCGCCGCAAGGCCGAGCTCGATCACCCGGATGAAGTCGGCGCGCCGATGCCGGGCACGATCGCCACGGTCAGCGTGTTGACGGGCCACGCCGTGAGTCGTGGCGACGTGCTCGTGACGATTGAAGCAATGAAGATGGAGACGAGCGTGCGCGCCGAACGCGACGGTGTAATCGCGGAAGTCATCGCACGCCCGGGCCAGCAGGTGGATGCCAAGGACCTGCTGGTCGTCCTCGAAGCAGCCGTCGCCTGACCGGACCGATGACCGCCGTCGCCGTCGCGGACGAACTGCAAGCGCTCTATCCGGCGCTGCACGGACTCGATCCGGGTGAACTTGCCGAGACGCTGGCGGGGGCACTGCTCGTGGAGCTTCCGGCGGGCACCGGCTGACCCCAGCCCTCTGGGTGACTCTGGTTACTGACAACGCCCTCGCCGGCCCCTAGGATGGGCAACAAGACCGGAGCGGGCGCTGCGCCGCCGCCGGGCCAGGATCGAATCAACCACGAGACTGAGGAGACACTCATGACACCGAACGTCGGGGGAATCGACCGGGTACTTCGCATCGTCGTCGGCCTGGCGCTGCTGTCGCTGTTCTTCCTGCTGGAAGGCAACGCGCGCTATTGGGGACTGATCGGCATCGTGCCGATCCTCACTGGCACGTTCCGTTGGTGCCCGGCGTACCTGCCCTTCGGCATCAGCACCTGCGCGATGAAGAAAGGCTGACCCTTTCGACTGTCCCTCTCCCGCATCGGCGGGAGAGGGGGGTAGCGGACTCTGCGGCAACGCCGCTCCATTCCGACTGACCCCTAGCCCTGGCCCCTAACCGCTAATCCTTGCGTTAGCCTCCAGCCAGCGGCGCAACGTCGCGGCATCCATCGCGCCGGCCTGCCGCGCCACTTCCTTGCCGCCCTTGAACACCATCAGGGTGGGAATGCTGCGGATGCCGTAGCGCGCACCGATGTCCTGGGCCTCGTCCGTGTTGAGCTTGGCGAACCGTGCCGCGGGCTCGGTCTCGGCAGCAGCCCGCTCGAAGGCCGGCGCCATCGACCGGCAGGGGCCGCACCAGGGCGCCCAGAAGTCGACGACGACCGGGATGCCGGACTGCCCGACATGGCGGTCGAAATTGCTTGCCGTCAGCGTCACGGGGTGCCCCTCGAACAGCGCTGCGTGACAACGTGGGCACTTCGGCCGATCCCGCATCCGCTCGGTCGGAATGCGGACGATCCCGTCGCAACGCTGGCAGACGACCTGGGTGGCCGCAGGGGCGGCGCTGGCAGTAGTCATGTCGATCCCTTCTCCGGTGGCATTGAGCGGCTGTATGGGGCCGGCCGGGCCGGAAGCAAGCAGAACCCACGGTGCGCGGGCCTTGCATCGGGGTGCCCCCGCCTCCACATCAGCGGGGCCACGACCGCCGGAGGCAACGCCGTCCATGCGATTCAAGGATTACTACGAAGTCATGGGTGTGCCGCGGGGCGCGACCCAGGATGAGATCAAGCGCGCGTATCGCAAGCTCGCGCGCAAGTTCCATCCGGACGTCAGCAAGGAAAAGGATGCCGAGGCGCGGTTCAAGGAGCTGCAGGAGGCGAACGAGGTCCTGAAGGACCCCGAAAAGCGCGCGGCCTACGACCAGCTCGGGGCCGACTGGCGGCAGGGACAGGAATTCCGCCCGCCGCCCGATTGGGGCAAAGGCTTCGAGTTCACGCCGGGGCGCGGCGAACGGGGCGGTCGCGCGGCCGGTCCCGGCGCCGGCGGGGATTTCAGCGACTTCTTTTCCGAGCTGTTCGGGGCGCGGAGTCCGTTCGGAGGCGCGCACGGTTTCGGGTCCGCGGGCCGCGGCGGCGCAGGGCGAGGCTTCGCAGCCGCTGGCCAGGACCATGTCGCACGCGTCGAGATCGACCTCGACGACGCCTACCGCGGCGGAGCGCGCACGCTCGAACTGCGCACGCCCGAGATCACCCCCGATGGCCACGTCACGTCGAAGCCGCGCACGCTGCGTGTATCGATTCCCGCGGGTGTCGTCGAGGGCCAGCAGATCCGGCTCGCGGGGCAGGGCAGCGCGGGCACGGGCGGCGGCCCGGCCGGCGACCTGTACCTAGAAGTGAATTTCCGGCCGCACCCGCTGTTCAGGCTCGATGGCCGCGACGTGACGGTGCAGTTGCCGGTCGCGCCGTGGGAAGCCGCGTTGGGTGAAACGATCTCGGTGCCCACGCTCGGCGGTCCCGTCGAAATGAAGCTGCCAGCCGGCGCGCGCGCAGGACAGCGCCTGCGGTTGCGCGGCCGCGGCCTGCCGGGTCCGACGCCCGGTGACCAGTACGTCACGCTGGCGATTGCGCTGCCGCCCGACAGCCCGCAGGCGCGTGAATTCTTCGCACGCATGAAGCAGGAGCTGGCCTTCGACCCGCGGGCCGAGCTCACCGCCAGCGGGAGGGCGCCCGCATGAGCACCCGCGATGACGACGACGCTGTGCTGCGTGCGCAAGTCCTCGACGATGACGACTGGCTGCGCCTCGACGAGATCTGCGGCCGCCTGCGCGTCGAGCAGCAGTGGATCGTCGAAATGGTGGAACTCGGTGCGCTCGATCCGCGCGGTGGACTCGACCCCTCGGCCTGGGTCTTTCCGCGGCGGCAGCTGCCGCGCGTGCTGGCGATGACGCGGCTCGTGACCGACCTCGGCGTGAACCTCGCCGGCGCCGCGATCATCGTCGAGTTGGTCGAGGAGCGGCGCAGGCTGCTCGCGCAGCTCAGGCGATAGCGGCCCCGAGCGCCGAACCGATCAGCCAGGTCGCGACTCCCGCGCCGCCGCCGATCAGCACCATGCGCAGTCCACCGGCGATGGCGCTGCGGCCCGTGAACAGGCTCAACGCGGCGCCGACGCCGAACAAGGCAATGCCCGCCGCGATCGCGGCGATCATGACCGACCGCTGCAGCGGCAATCCGAACAGGAACGGCACCAGCGGGACGATCGCGCCGAACGAGAACGCCAGGAACGAATAGATCGCGGCGCCCCACGGCGAGCCGAGATCGTCCGGGTTGAGTCCCAGCTCTTCGCGCGCGAGCGCGTCGAGCGCGTTCGCCTCGTTCTTCACCAGCTCGCGGCTCACGCGGCGCGCCTCCTCGAGTTGCATGCCGCGCGCCTGGTAGATCAGCGCCAGCTCTTCGGCTTCTTCCTCCGGATACTCGTGCAGTTCATCGCGCTCGAGCCCGATCTGGTACTCGAACATCTCGCGCTGCGAGCGCATCGATACGTATTCGCCCGCGGCCATGGAGAGCGCGCCGGCGAGCAATCCGGCCACGCCGCTGGTCAGCACCAGGTCAGCGCCCGCCGCCGCTCCCGCGACGCCCATGATCAGGCTGGTGTTGGAGACGAGACCGTCGTTGATGCCGAAGACCGCGGCGCGGAGGTTGCCGCCGCCGTAGCCCTTGTGCCGTGCGCCCACGTCCGAGACCGAGGTGGGCATCAGGTGACCCGCGAGCGAGCGCTGCGAATCGTAGACCGAGAGTCCACGCACCTTCATCGCGGCGAGCATGTGGCGCACACGTCGCGGGCCGAACGCGCGCGCGAGCCCGGCGGTGATACGTGCACGCGCGGATGGCGAGAATGCGGGGGGCACTGGCTGCCCTGCGCTGGCGAGCCACTTGTCGGCCTGGAAATCGGCTGCTGCGGCGAGCGCGCGGAACAGTTCCGCGATCTTCGCGTCGGTTTCACACGACGCCAGCTGGCGATAGAGCCAAGCGGACTGCTTTTCTTCGTGCCAGCTGTCGAGGGAACTCATGGGCGAGGCGCCCGGCCGCTCAAGTGAGCATCACGCCGCCGCTCTGCCCGCGGATCAGCTTCTGCACCTGCTTGAGGATGGCGACGTTCACGTATGGCTTCTCGATGAAGTCCGTGGCGCCTTCTCGCATCGCCGCGACCGCGGTGGGAACGTCCGATTCGTCGGCGAGCAGGATCACAGGCACGTCGTTGGCGCTGTTGCGCAGCCGGCGCAGCAGTTCCAGGCCGGACATGCCGGGCAGGAGCAGGTCGACGATGAGGCACGCGAGGCTCCGCGGCGAGCCCGAAAGCAGGTAGGACTCCGCGGAATCGAAGGTCATGACCTCGACACCGACGGGTTGCAGCAGCGTCTTCAATGCAGCGCGCGCGACCGGGTCGGAGTCGATGACGCCGACGATCGGTGGTGCCTCCTGCGCGGCAGAAATTGCGGGTGACATTGGCGCGCGTGCGACCTCGGAACCCGCGCAGCTCACGATGAGCCGCGGGGGCGAGCTGTCGGGACGGAATACGCTGCCTGATCGGATCGCATGCAGCGCAGTTTTCATGGCCGCCCGGCCCACGGCAATTGCGGGTTTATACGTAAATGCGAGCGGTTCTCAACGCGTGTTGCGCTGCAACACGCGCGGTTACTCGTCGGTCCGCTCGACTTCGAGCACCATGCGGACGAGATGGGCCAGCGAATGCGCCTCCATCTTTTCCATCACGCGTGCCCGGTGGATCTCCACCGTGCGCTGGCTCAGGTTCAGGTCGCCCGCGATCACCTTGTTCGCCTTGCCGGCGACCACGAGATCGAGCACTTCCTTCTCGCGCGGTGTCAGCGATTCCAGCCGTTTCCGGATCATGTTGCGCTCGGCCAGCATGCGGCGGCTGCCGGCATCTTTCTCCAGCGCCTGGTTGATGCGGTCGAGCAGGTCCTGGTCGCGGAACGGCTTCTGGATGAAATCGACCGCGCCGGCCTGCATCGCCTCGACCGCCATCGGCACGTCGCCGTGGCCGGTGATGAAGATGATCGGCAGGATCGAGTGGCGCTCGTTGAGCTTCACCTGCAGTTCGAGACCGCTCATGCCCGGCATGCGGATGTCGAGCACCAGGCAGCCTGGGCGGTCGTCACGGTCGGCGTCGAGGAATTCCTGCCCGGATTCGAACACTTCGACTGGCAGCCCGACCGACTTCAGCAGCATGCGCAGCGAGTCGCGGACGGCCGCATCGTCGTCGACCACGAAGACCGTAGGCTTGATTTCCTTGATCACTCGCAACTACTCCCCTTTGGATGCCAGCGATACCGGCGCTGCCGGCAGCGTGAAATGAAAGCGCGCGCCGGTTCCCTCGTTGGGAGTGTGCCACAGGCGTCCCCCATGGGCGCGCACGATCGAGCGGCTGATGGCCAGGCCGAGGCCCGTGCCGCCCGCTTTCGTCGTAAAGAACGGGTTGAACAGGTGCTCGGCAGCTTCGGGCGCCAGGCCGCTGCCATGATCCGCCACGACGATCTCGATCTCGCCGTCCGGCGACTGGCGAGTGCTGAGCAGCACCTCGCGGCGCGTCGCGGGCGCTTCCGACATGGCATCGATCGCGTTGCGGACGAGGTTCAGCACGACCTGCTGCAGCTGGATCGGATCGGCATAGACCAGCGGCAGCGACGGCTCGGCGTCGATCCGCAACCGGACGTTGTGCAGCCGGGCGTCGGTTTCGGCGAGCGTGCGCAGGTCATCGAGCAGGCGATTGCAGTCGACGGGCTCGCGCTTCACCTCGCGGTTCTTGACGAAATTCCGCAGGCGGCGGATGACCTCGCCCGCTCGCAACGCCTGCGCATTGATCTGCTCGAGCGCCTCGAGGACGTCGGCGTCGTCGCGGTCCGGCGAACGCACGAAGCGCTGGCAGGCCTGCGCGTACGTCGCGATCGCGGCCAGCGGCTGGTTGATCTCGTGCGCGAGGCCCGCGGCCATTTCGCCCATCGTCGACAGGCGGCTGAAATGCGTGAGACGTTCCTGCAGCTGCCGGGCTTCGTCTTCGGTCGCGCGACGGTCGGTCACGTCGTGAATCGTGCCGCTGTGCTTGAGCGGGGTGCCCTGCGCGTCACGCACGATATGCGCGATGTGGTGCAGGTGCCGCGTCGCGCCGTCTTCCAGCACGATGCGGTACTCGCAGTCGAGCGCCTGCCCGCGCGTTGCGAATTCGCGCAACGCCTCGTCGAATCTTTCGCGGTCACCGGGGTGCACCCAGCGCCCGATCGACGCAATGAACGGAAATGCGGCCTCGGCAGCGCCGATGCCGAGGATGCGACAGAGCTGCGGCGAGTAGTAATCGGGCTCGGACCGGTCGAGGTGGACGACGTAATTGCCGAGATTCGCGAGTTCCTGCGCCAGCTGCAGCTCGGATTCGCTGCGTCGCAGCCGCTCGTCGGCGAGCTTGCGCAGCGTGATGTCGTGGATGAAGCCGATGAACCGCGGCGGCACGACGCCCTGCACCTTGCCGACCGCGAGTTCGCACGGGAACACGGAGCCGTCCTTGCGTCGCGCCTGCACTTCGCGGCCGATGCCGATGATCCTGGCTTCGCCGGTGTGCTGGTAACGTTCCAGGTACGCGTCGTGCTCGGCGCGGTAAGGCGCGGGCATGAGCACGTCGACGTTCTGGCCGATCACCTCGGCTGCGGCGTAACCGAAAATCCGCTCCGCGGAGGCGCTGAACTGCTCGATCCGGCCCCGATGATCGATGACGATGATCGCATCGACTGCCGCGTCCAGCAGCGACCTGAACTCGAGCGCGGATTCATCCGGGCGTCGAGGGGCGACGCCAGGCGTGGCGTGTTCGGCGGCGGCGGGCGGGCGTTGCTGGTGCAAGGTTGGCAGGTGCGGCGGCGAAAGTGCGAATCCTAAGAGAACGCTGGGCGCGGCACTAGGTATTGCTGGAATCCCGGGTACGCAACGCTGCGAATCGCGGACTTGCGGCCCGGCCGCCACAATATACGCGACGCCGGATGTGATCCGGTCGTCAGGTTTTGTTGGCAAGGGGACACCCAAGGAGGGCGCCATGAGACTGAAGAGATGGGAACCGTTCCGTGAAATGGACGACCTGCTGAAGGGATTCGGCCCGATGTTCGGCCGGTTGCCGACGATTGCCCCGTATGCCGAGGGCGGCTATGAATTCATGCCGCTCGCGGACGTCATCGAGCGCGAAAAAGAATACCTGATCAAGGTCGATCTGCCCGAGGTGCGCAAGGAGGACGTCAAGGTCCTGTTCGACGCGGGCGTGCTGACGATCAAGGGCGAGCGCAAGGTGGAAAAGGAAGTGAAGGGCGAGACCGTGCATCGCACCGAGCGCTTCTATGGGACCTTTGAGCGCAGCTTCGAGCTGCCCGATGATGTCGATCCGAAGGGAATTCACGCCGAATCCAAGGATGGCGTGCTGATGGTCAGCCTGCCGCGCGTCGCGGTGAAGAAACCGCAGCCGCTGGCGATCACGATCCAGTGATCGCCGCCAGGGCGGCATAGAGCGCGGCCCGGTCAGCGGCCTGCAAGGCCGCTGGACCGGCCCAGGACGGGTGGTCGAAGGTCCCCGGCCAGGAAGGCCCCGAAGCGTCCCGGCCACTCGTCCTGTCGACGAATACCGATGGGTCGTGCTGCGGACGCGCGTCGTCCGCAGGTGCGTCTATTTCTTCGGGGTTGCCAGAGTATCCGCTGCCCCGCCCATGTCGTGTCCGGCATGCGGGTCGGCGGGGTCAGCCGTGGAGTTCATGTCGTGACCGCCGTGAGAGCCATGGGCGACGAGGTGGTACAGGGCTGAACCTGCCGTCCAGGCGCCGAAGGCGAGCAACAGGGCGCCCGCCACGTTGCGCAGCGTGGCGCGGTTCGCCAGCAACCTCGCCGCGCGCTCGAAGGCGACCGTCGCCGACACCATTGCCGGCAAAGTGCCGACGCCGAACGCAACCATCACGAGCGCTCCGCTGGGGGCGCTGGCCGTGGTCGCTGCCAGCAGCAGCATGGAATACGTGAGTCCGCATGGCAGCCAGCCCCACGCGAGGCCCAGGCCGATCGCACCGGACAGCCCCTCGCGCCGGGCAATTCGTCCTCCTGCGGGCATGACCCTGCGCCAGAGACCGGCGCCCGCGGCCTCGAGCGGGTCAAGCAGGCGCCAGCCGAAAAGCAGGCGACCCGCAGCGGCCACCATGATGGCGCCCGCCAGCACGCGAAAAGCGATGGAAAGCGGCGCGACGTCGACCGCACGCAGCAGCGTCCGGCCGAGGAGACCTGCCAGCGCGCCTGCCAGCGCGTAGCTGGCGACGCGGGCGACGTTGTAGGCCAGGGCCACTGTAAGGCGCGAGCCGCCACGTTCCGACGCGCTGTTGCGCATTGCCAGGGCACCCGCGATGCCGCCACACATGGTCAGGCAATGGCCGCTGCCGGCGAACCCGGCGATCAATGCGGCACCGAGGCTCAGCGAACCTGCGTCCAGGGCATTCACGGGTCGGGTGGCTCCTGCGTTGCGGGTTGCGAGGGGTCGCCGCCCGAGCCGTCACTGGAGGGCTTGCGCTGGCGTGCATCGTCGAGCACCGACCAGCCGGGACTGTCGAGATCGTCGAACTGCCCGCTGCCCACGGCCCAGAAGAAGGCCCACAGGCCGATTCCGACGAGCACCAGGCCGAGCGGCACCATAAGGTAGAGGATTTCCATCTAGGCCACCCCTGCCGGCCGTGCATCCGTCCAGCGCGGCGTTGCAATCGCCGTCGTGCGGCGCGTGACACGCGTCGCATTCAGCACCACGAACACCGAACTCAGCGACATGCCGATCGCCGCGAGCCACGCCGGCACGAGGCCTGATGCGGCCAGCGGCAGGGCGGCCAGGTTGTAGGCGATCGACCAGGCGAGGTTCTGCCTGACGATGCGCTGGGCCCGTCGCGCGATCCGCAGGATTTCGGGCAACTGGTCGAGCGAATCGCGCACCAGGATCAGGTCGGCGCTCGTCTGCGCGAGGGCCGAGCCCCGGCCCATGGCGACAGCGACGTTTGCCGCCTGCAGCAACGGCGCATCGTTGATGCCGTCACCGACGGCGACGACGACCGCGCCCGTGTCCTGCAGCGCCTTGAGCCGTGCGACCTTCGCCTGCGGCGTCAGCCGCGCCTCGAAACGCTCGATACCGCTGCGCGCCGCAATCTGTGCCACTGACGCCGCAACGTCGCCGCTCACGATCTCCGAAGCGAGGCCGAGCTCTGCAAGCTGCTGCACGCAGCCCGCCGTTTCGGTGCGCAGCGGGTCCGTGAGGCGAAAGCCTGCGACCAGGCCGTGTTCGTCACCCAGGTAGACCCAGCTTGCCGCAGCCGATTCGGTCGCCACGTCGTGCCCGGCGGGCAGCGACAAGCCGCGCGCGAAGTCCAGCGTGCCGATCCGCAAGTGCCGACCGGCGACGCGGCCCTCGACGCCCGCGCCCGCCGTCACGGTCACGTCCGTTGCCGTGGCCGTCGTGGCGGCGGAGGCCAGGAACGCCCTGGCGATCGGGTGCTCGGACATGCGCTCCAGCGCAGCCGCGAGTGCAAGGCTGCGTTCTTCGCTCTCGTCGCGCAACGGCCGGACTTCCTCGACGCGGACGAGACCGTGCGTAAGCGTGCCGGTCTTGTCCCACAGCACGTGCGTCGCCTTCGCCAGCGATTCGAAGGCGTCGGGTCGAGCCACCAGCACTCCGCGCCGGGCGAGGTCCGCCGTGGCTGCCGCGAGCACCGCAGGCGTGGCGAGCGACAGCGCGCATGGACAAGTCACCACCAGCACGGCGAGTGTCGCGGGAAAGGCCTGCGACGGATCGACGAACCACCACACGATGAAGACCAGCGCCGAGCCGATCAGGATGCGGCTCAGGAACCACGCGGCTGCGCGATCGGCGGCCTTGGCGAGCCGGGGCCGCTCGGCCTGCGCGCGCTCGAGCAACGCGACGATTCCGGCCAGGACGGTATTGCCGGCAACGGCAGCGACGCGCACGCGCAGCGGTGCGCCGAGGTTCTGCGTGCCGGCATGCACCGACGAGCCCTGGTTCTTTGCGATCGCAGTCGATTCGCCCGTGAGCATCGATTCGTCGACGCGGCCGTCCTTGCCTGCGGTCACGACACCATCGGCGGCGAACACCTCACCGGTGCGGACGAGCATCTCGTCGCCGGGCTGCAGTTCGATCGCCTGCACGTCCTCGACCTCGTCGTCCCGCACGCGCCGCGCGGTGACGGGGGCGAGTCGCGCGAGCGCATCGGCGACGCTGCCGGCGCGATGGCGCGCCACCATCTCGACGTAGCGGCCGAGCGAGAGGAAGAACACGAACATCGTGACGGAATCGAAATAGACCTCGCCGTGGCCGGTCAGCGCGTTCCACACGCTCGCCACGAAAGCGATGACGATGCCCAGCGTGACGGGCACGTCCATGCTCACGCTGCGGGCCTGCAGTGCGTGCCAGGCGCCCTGGTAGAACGGCCAGCCGGAATAGAGCGCGACCGGAATCGACACCAGCATGCTGACGAGACGGAAGAATTCGCGCATGCCGGGCTCCATGCCCGACGTATGCGCCACGTAGAGCGGCAGCGCGAACATCATCACCTGCATCATGCCGAAGCCCGCGACTGCGAGCCGCTTCAGCGCGCTGCGTCGTTCGAGCAGCGCGATCTGCTCGGCGGGCTCGCCTGCGAGCGGATGCGGCCGCAGTCCGACCTGCTCGAGCACGCGCAGCAGGTCGCCAAGCCGCACCTTCGACGGATCCCACACCAGGCGCGCGCGGGCGGTGGCAGGATTCACGCTGACGTCGAGCACGCCGCTCTGCAGGTGCAGCGCCTTGTCGGCGAGCCAGCTGCAGGCCGAGCAACGCAGGCCTTCCAGCAGCACGGTGATCGAGCGTGCGCCGTTCGCCTCGGAGCGGGTCAGGCGCTCGACGAGTTCGGGCCGGTCGTACGCGGACCAGCGGTCGGGACGCGGCGGCTCGTCCGCGCGCGCCCCCGAGCGGTCGCGGTACCGGTAGTAGTCGTCGAGCCCGGCACCCGTGATGAATTCCGCGACGGCCCGGCAGCCATGGCAGCAGACGGGCTCCGCGCGTGAGTCGATGCGTGCGTGAATGCGCACGCCGGCCGGTATGGGCTCGCCGCAATGAAAGCAGGCAGAGCCCGCGCCCGCCGTCATGGTCTCCGCGGGGCGTCCTCGCCGCAGACCATCGTGGCCCCGTCACGGACGCAGTCCTTGCGGACGAGGATGTCGGGATGGGTGATCGCGAGGTACAGCGTGACGAACCCGCCGATCACGGCGGATGCGGGCAGCGCGATCAGCATCCACGGATAGAACTGGCGGTACCAGGGCCGCTCGGTCTGGGTGCTCATGGCTGCAAGCCTATCAGTTCGTGGGAGCAAGGAAACGGGCCCTGCCCGTCGCGACGAGCGCGCGCTCGTCGAGCGTGCGGATCGTGAAATGGATGTCCGAGCCGCCCCTCAGTTCGCCGCGCGGCACGCGCAGCCGGACCGCCACGCTCTGCACCTCACCGGGGCCAACCTCGACTGAAGGCGCGCCGTGATCGACCTGCAGCCCCGGGATCCCGTCGGCCGTGATCGCGAAGTCATGCGCGGCGCCGTCCTTGTTGAGGATCTTCACGTTGTACACGTTCTCGATCATGCCGCCCGGCAGTTCGCGGAACAGCGCGTTGCGGTCGCGGATGACGTCGACGGCGACGACGTTGCGATGCGTGATCGTGTAAGCGAAGCCGGCGATCAGCACGGCGATCAGCGAGGCGTAGACGATCGTGCGCGGGCGCACGACCTTCTTCGCCTTGCCCTCCAGGCCGTGCTGCGTGTCGTAACGGATCAGGCCCTTCGGGTAGCCGACTTTCTCCATGACCTCGTCGCAGGCGTCGATGCAGGCCGCGCACGCGATGCACTCGTACTGCAGCCCCTTGCGGATGTCGATGCCGGTCGGGCAGACCTGCACGCATACCGTGCAGTCGACGCAGTCACCGAGGCCCTTCGCCTTGGCGTCCGCGCCCTTCCTGCGTGCGCCGCGCGGCTCGCCCCGCTTTTCATCGTAGGTGATGATCAGCGTGTCCTTGTCGAACATCGCGCTCTGGAAGCGCGCGTACGGACACATGTACTTGCAGACCTGCTCGCGCATGAAGCCCGCGTTGACGTAGGTGGCGCCGCCGTAGAACAGCACCCAGAACGTTTCCCACGGGCCGGTCGAGAAGGCCACGAGCTTGCCGGCGAGCTCGGTGATCGGCGTGAAGTAGCCGACGAACGTGAAGCCGGTCCACAGCGCGAACGCGAACCAGAGGAAGTATTTCGCGCCCTTGCGCACGAGCTTTTCGCCGCTCAAGGGTGCCTTGGCCAGCTTCATCTGCTGCGTGCGGCTGCCTTCCACCCAGCGTTCGATCCAGAGGAAGGTCTCGGTCCAGACCGTCTGCGGGCACGCGTAGCCGCAGAACAGCCGGCCGGCGAGCGCGGTGAAGAAGAACAGCGCCAGCGCCGCGATGATCAGCAGCCAGGTCAGGAAATAGAAGTCCTGCGGCCAGAGCGTCAGGCTGAAGATGTGGAACTTGCGCGCGGGCAGGTCGAACAGCACAGCCTGGCGTTCGCCCCAGCGAATCCACGGCAGCACGTAGTACAGGCCGAGCAGCGCGAACACGGCGTAGACGCGGAGCCGCTGGAAGCGGCCCTTGATTTCCCGGGGATAGATCTTCTGGCGGGCCGCGTACAGCTCGCCGCCGACGGGGGCCTGGGCTTCGGTCATTCGGGACTCCGTGTCCCGTCGTCAGTCCCCTCGTCTGCCGGTTCGGGATGCGCCGTTCGCACCAGGTACAGTGTCATCAGGCTGGACAGTGCCGCGATCAGCCAGAAAAAGAAGAAGCCGACCGCGTAGCCCGTCATGCGCGTCTGGAAGGCCGGTGGCGGGTAATCGTCGTTGCCGACCAGCACCGGGTCGATGAACCCGAAGCACACCATGGTCGCCACGCTCGCGACGAGAAACGACGGCCAGGCCACGACGGCGACGTCCTGCCCGAGACGTGGCCACCGTAACTTGCCCGTGTATTCCTCAGGCGCCTGCCGCATGTATTTCTACTGGCCCGCCGCCAGCTTCGTGACGTAGGCGGCCAGCAGCTTCACGCGCTGTTCACCGAGTTTGTCGCCCCAGGCCGGCATCTGGCCGTTGCGCCCGTCCATGAGTGTCTGCTTGATCGTCGCGGCATCGCCGCCGTATAGCCAGATCTCATCCGTCAGGTTGGGCGCGCCGAGCAGCGGGTTGCCCTTGCCATCCATGCCGTGGCACGCGGAGCAGACCGTCTGGAAGCGCGCCTGGCCGGCTGCCGCTTTCGTGGCGTCGGCTTGCTGGCCGCTCAGCGTCTGCACGTAGGCGACGACTTCTTCCACGCCCGGCTCGCCGAGCACGGCGCCCCAGGGCGGCATCGCCGCAATGCGGCCGCCCGCAATCGTCGCGACGACGGAGTCGGCGTCGCTGCCCCACTGCCAGCTGGCATCGCGCAGGTTCGGGAAGCCGACGGCGCCGCCGCCGTCCGAGCCGTGGCACTGCGCACAGTTCTGCTGGAACAGGTTGTGCGCCGTCGACATCGCCTGCTCGTTGTTGACGAGCTCGGCGACGGGCAGCGCGGCAAGCGGTGCGAGGAGTGTGGCAGCGCGCGCTTCCACGGCGGCCTTTTCCTCTTCGTACTGACCCGTCTGCGTCCAGCCGCCGACGCCGGCGAAGTTGCCCAGTCCCGGATAGAACGCCAGATAGAGCAGGCCGAAGACGATCGTGATGTAGAACAACCAGAGCCACCACTTGGGCAGCGGGTTGTTGTACTCGCGCAGGTCCTTGTCCCAGACGTGCCCCGTGTCGGCGCCGCCGCCGATCTTCTCGTTCGCCGTGCGCGGCTTCGACGTCCAGCGCAGCATCCAGAAACAGGCAACGATGTTTGCGATCGTCAGGATGATGACGAACAGGCTCCAACCACTAGTCATGGGGTCTTGCTCCCTGAATCTGTCGCGGGCGGGTCGTCTTCGAGCGGCATGCGCGCCAGCTCGTCGAAGTCCGCCTTGCGACGCCTGCTGTAGGCCCAGAACACCAGCGCGAGAAACGCGATGAACAGCGCCGCCGTGATCAATCCGCGTACCGTGCCGATATCCATGCCTCAGGTTCCCGTCCTGAGGTTCGTGCCGAGGCCCTGCAGGTAAGCCACGAGCGCATCGAGCTCGGACTTGCCCGCGACTGCCGCGGCGGCACCGGCGATGTCGGCATCCGTGTAAGGCACGCCGATCTTCCGCAGGGCTTCCATTTTCCGGGCGGTCAGCGCGCCGTCGACCATGCCGTCGGCCAGCCACGGGAAGCGCGGCATGTTCGATTCCGGCACTACGTCGCGCGGGTTGAGCAGGTGCACGCGGTGCCAGTCGTCCGAGTACCGGCCGCCGACCCGGGCGAGGTCGGGCCCCGTGCGCTTCGAGCCGAACTGGAACGGATGGTCGTACACCGACTCGCCCGGCAGCGAATACGGGCCGTAGCGCTCGGTCTCCGAGCGGAACGGCCGGATCATCTGCGAGTGGCAGAGATAGCAGCCCTCGCGGATATAGACGTCGCGGCCCTCGAGCCGCAGCGCCTCGTACGGCTTGATTCCCGGGGCTGGCCTGGTAACCGACGCCTGGAAATAGAGCGGGACGATTTCGACCAGGCCGCCGACGCTGATCACCAGTGCGATCAGCACGCCGAGCAGGCCGACTTTGGTTTCTACTGCATCGTGGTTCATGCGTGATTACCTTCAGGCGGGCTGCACGACGGGCGAATCCGCGGTGGTCGCCCGCGCCGCGATCGTCTTCCAGACGTTCCAGGCCATGAGCAACATGCCCGCGAAGACCAGCGTCCCGCCGGCGAGGCGGACCGCGTAGTACGGGTAGGTCGACTTGATCGACTCGATGAATGCGTAGGTGAGCGTGCCGTCCGCGTTCGTCGCGCGCCACATCAGGCCCTGCATCACGCCGGCGATCCACATCGAGGTGATGTAGAGCACCACGCCGATGGTCGTCGTCCAGAAGTGCACGTCGATGAGCTTCGTGCTGTACATCTGCTCGCGCCCGTAGAGCTTCGGGATCAGCGCGTACATCGTGCCGATCGAGATCATCGCCACCCAGCCGAGGGCGCCGGAGTGCACGTGGCCGATCGTCCAGTCGGTGTAGTGCGACAGCGAGTTGACGGTCTTGATCGACATCATCGGACCCTCGAAGGTCGACATGCCGTAGAACGAGAGCGACACGATCATGAACTTGAGGATCGGGTCGGTGCGCAGCTTATGCCAGGCGCCCGAGAGCGTCATGATGCCGTTGATCATGCCGCCCCACGACGGCGCGAGCAGGATCAGCGAGAACACCATGCCGAGCGACTGCGCCCAGTCGGGCAGCGTCGTGTAGTGCAGGTGGTGCGGACCGGCCCACATGTACGTGGAGATCAGGGCCCAGAAATGCACGACCGACAGGCGGTAGGAGTAGACCGGACGGCCCGCCTGCTTCGGCACGAAGTAGTACATCATGCCGAGGAAGGCTGCGGTCAGGAAGAAGCCGACCGCGTTGTGACCGTACCACCACTGCACCATCGCATCCACCACGCCGGGGTAGATGCTGTACGACTTGGTCAGCGTCACCGGGACGGCCAGGCTGTTGACGATGTGGAGCACGGCGATCGTGATGATGTAGGCCGCGAAGAACCAGTTCGCGACGTAGATGTGCTTCACCTTGCGCTGGGCGATCGTCCCGAAGAAGACGACGGCGTAGGCGACCCACACGATCGCGATCAGGATGTCGATCGGCCACTCGAGTTCCGCGTATTCCTTCGAGGTGGTCATGCCGAGCGGCAGCGTGATCGCCGCCAGCAGGATGACCACTTGCCAGCCCCAGAACGTGAACGCGGCGAGCTTGTCGAGGAACAGCCGCACGTGGCAGGTGCGCTGCACGATGTAGTACGACGTGGCGAAGAGCGCCGACCCGCCGAACGCGAAGATCACCGCGTTGGTGTGCAGCGGGCGCAGCCGCGCGTAGGACAGGAACGAGTACGGGGGCAGCAGGTCGGGCCACAGCAGTTGCGCCGCGATCAGGACGCCGACGAGCATGCCGACGATTCCCCAGACCACGGTCATGATTGCGAACTGCCGGACCACCTTGTCGTTGTAGTGAGTGGCCGTCATTTTCTTCGGTCGCCTAGGAGAGGATGAGATTAGATGCCGTTCCGGCCCGGGGGCGCAAAACGCCACGCGCATGCTAAAGATCACACATGTGCAAGGGCAGTAGGGACAGGAATCAAAGTGCCTACGTACTTTCCGAAGCGACTTCTCCGCATTGCGGGCCGGGTCGCATCGTCGCACAGTTTCAGTGCGCAGCAACGCATGCCGTCGGGAGGCACATCATGCAACGCCTCGATCGAATCCTGGCCGTGGTCGATCCCACCGTGGACGTGCAGGTCGGTGCCGCGAAGGCGGCGCGACTGGCCCGGTTGAGCGGCGCTGCGCTCGAATTGTTCGTCTGCGACTTCGACCCGGCATTGACGGGGCAGCCGTTTTTCGACACGGACCAGCTGCGCCGGCTGCGCGAGGAGTTCATTGACGAGCGGGCGGCGCACCTCGAAGACCTGGCCGACGAGATGCGCGCCGGTGGGCTCGACGTCACGACCCACGTGCACTGGGACAACCCGCTGTACGAGGGCATCCTGCGTCGCGTCGCGGAATTCGCACCCGACCTGATGGTCAAGGACACCCATTACCATTCGATGCTGCGTCGCGCGCTCTTCACCAACACGGACTGGAACCTGGTCCGGCGCTGCCCGGTGCCGCTGCTGCTCAGCCGGACCGCGGACTGGCCCGCGCGGCCGCTCATCCTCGCGGCGCTCGATCCGGGCCATCACGGCGACAAGCCGGCCGCGCTCGATCACGACATCCTCGACGCTGCGCAATTCCTGGCCGGACAACTCGACGGGACCGTCGAAGCTGTCCATGCGTTCTTCCCTGCCGCACTGCTCGCCGTAACCACGGGGTTTGCCGGAGTGCCGCTCGCCCAGGAACTGAGCGTCGCGGACCTGCTCGAGTCGGAACGCACGCGCATGTCCGCGGCGACGCGGGAGATCACGCAGGCGCACGGGTTGGGTGGCAAATCCGTGCGGGTGCTGCAGGGATCGGCCTCCGAAGTGCTGCCGCGCGTCGCTGCCGAGGACCACGTCGATCTCGTCGTGATGGGGGCCGTGTCGCGCAGCCGGCTGCGCGAGGTGTTCGTCGGCAGCACGGCCGAGCGCGTGCTCGATCGGCTGCCATGTGACGTGCTCGTCATCCGGTCTGCCGACTTCCGCGAGAAGCTGCCGTTCTAGGCGCCGGTTCTCACTTCGAGGCGCCAGCCGCCGCTGCAAGGCGGTCGGAAGTCACAGTTCCGGCGCCCGCGCGGGTCGTATACTCGCGACATCATGTCAACTGCCACGGTCCTGCTCGTCAGCGCCCAGCCGGCCGACAAGGCGCAGGTTGCCGCCGCACTGGCCGCGATCCGCGGCCAGCCGTACCGGCTCGAGGTGGCGTCGTCGCTCGGTGAGGCGCTCAATCGCATCAAGCACGGCCGAATCGACGCGATCCTGCTGGAACTGACGTTGCCCGACAGCGAGGGCCTCACGACCTTCCTCCGCCTCCAGCCAAAAGCAGCGGACGTGCCGATCGTGGTCCTCCTCGGCGCGGGCGAAGAAGAAGTCGGTGCCGAAGCCGTTGCGCGCGGCGCGCTCGATTCCCTGCAGCGCGACAATCTCGGTGCGACGCTGGTCGAGCGCGTTCTGCGGTACGCGACCGAGCGCACGCACACGATGCTGGCGCTGAAGGCGTCGGAGCAGCGCTACCGCGAACTGTTCCAGAACGTCACGGCCGGCGTGTTCCAGACGACCGCGGATGGCAAGTTCATGGCGGCGAATCCGGCGCTGGTGCGCATGCTTGGCTATGACTCAGAGGACGAATTGCTCGAACTCGACGTTGCCCGCGACGTCTACATGGACTCCGAGCATCGCAGCAACTGGACCCGGGCCATGCAGGAGACCGGCGAAGTCCGCAATGCCGAACTCGTGTTGAAGCGCAAGGACGGCTCGAAGATCGTCGTCCTGGAGAATTCCCGTGCCGTGACCGATGCGGACGGCCGCACGCTGTTCTACGAGGGCACCGTGACCGACATCACGGCCTCCCACGAACTCTCGCAGCAGCTGTCGTACGAAGCGAGTCACGACGCCCTGACGGGCCTCACCAACCGCCGTGAATTCGAGCTGCGGTTGCAGCGCGCGCTCGAGATGTCGCAGGCGACGGGGGCGGAGCACGCGATGCTCTACCTCGATCTCGACCGCTTCAAGACGGTGAACGACACCAGCGGCCACGTCGCCGGCGACGAGTTGTTGCGCCAGCTCGGTGCAGTGCTGCAGCAGCGGGTTCGTGCGAACGACGTCGTGGCGCGCCTCGGCGGCGACGAATTCGGCGTACTGCTGCACAACTGCAAGCCCGCGGACGCCCAGCAGGTAGCCGCCAACCTGCTGAAGACCGTCGACGAATTCGAGTTCATCTGGGGTGCCAACAGGTTCTCGCTCGGCGTCAGCATCGGCCTCGTCGCGATCGACTCGCACTTCAAGCGCCTGACGCAGGTGATGAATGCGGCCGACTCCGCCTGCTACTCGGCCAAGGACGCCGGTCGTCACAGGGTGGCGGTGTACCAGGAAGACGCGCTGCTGGTCGAGCGGCGATCCGGTGAAATGGATTGGGTGGCGCGCGCCAAGCGCGCACTGGTCGAGAATCGGTTGTTCCTCGAAGCCCAGGAAATCCGTCCGCTGAGCCAGCCACCCGGCGTTGCGCCACGCCTGCCCCATTACGAACTGCTGCTGCGCATGCGCGATGAGTCCGGCCGCGTCGTGCCGCCCGGCGCCTTCCTGCCGGCCGTGGAACGCTACAACCTGTCGGTCCGCTACGACCGCTGGGTGATCGCGGCGGCGATCGAATGGGCGCGGACGCACGCCGAGGTTTTCAAGCGCATCGCGCGCATCTTCATCAACCTCTCGCGCGACAGCGTCGCCGATCCCGAAACGGGCGAGTTCATCCGCCAGAGCCTCGCGGCGAGCAGCGTGGATCCGCGGTGCGTGGGCTTCGAGACCGCCGAGAACATCGCGATCGGCAACCTCGGCAAGGCCAACGCGCTGATCACTGCGCTGCGGCGCATCGGGTGCTCGTTCGCGCTTGACGACTTCGGCAGCGGCGTGTCCTCGTTCGCCTACCTCAAGGCGCTGGGCGTCGATTACCTGAAGATCGACGGCATGTTCATCGGCAACATGTCGCACGACCGCGTCGACTACGCCATGGTCCGCTCGATCAAGGAGATCGGGCACGTGATGGGCAAGATCGTGGTGGCCGAGTCGGTCGAGAGCGAGACGGCGCTGCAGAACCTGCGCGAGATCGGCGTCGACTACGCGCAGGGTTTCATCCTCGGCGCACCCAAGGCGCTCGAGGAGATCGGGTCGGTGAGCGTGGCCGACTTGCTCGCATAGCGAGCAAGTCGAGGGGATAGGGGATGGGGGATAGGGGATGGTCGGAAGGGGAGGAAGGCCAGGAAGGGGTTAGAGCAAGAGGTCGCGGTGCGGCCATTTTTTTGG
>JAOUGW010000222.1 GCA_029865465.1 Gammaproteobacteria bacterium | reverse complement strand
TCTGTTTGCGCTCGCGCTTGCGCTCGCCGGTCTCGTGCTGCCGGTGCAGTTCACGATGAACGAGTCGCTCAAGGACCCGCTGCTGCTCGCGTTCTTCGCGACGCTGGGGCTTGGCGCCGACGTGCGTTTGCTGGCTCGCGGCGGTCGCAAGCTGGTGATCCTGCTGGTGCTGTTCGTGCTGTTGATGGTGGTCCAGAACACGATTGGCATCGCGATGGCGCGACTGCTCGACCTGCACCCGCTGGTGGGGCTGCTGGGCGGTACCATCTCATTGATCGGCGGGCACGGCACGGCCGCCGCCTACGCGGCCAGCTTCGGCGAGACGCGCAACCTGCAGGGGGCCATGGAACTGGCGATGGCGGCGGCCACGGCAGGTCTGGTCCTCGGCAGCGTGCTGTCGGGGCCGGTGGCCGAGCACCTGATGCGCCGTGCCGGGGCGAGGGCCGGGCACGCCTCCGGCGCGGCGGCCGCGCCGCAGAGTTCGCCGGAAAATCCATTCTTCATGCCGATCACGACGGAACAGCTGCTGTTCGTGTTGCTGGTGTGCCTGGTCTGCATAGGCGCGGCTCACGGGGTGCACGGACTGATGAAGGACACCGGCATCCTGCTGCCGGGCTTCCTCTGGGCGTTGCTGATCGGCATGGCCGTGCGCAACCTCGCGACGCTGCTCAGGCTCGAGGGCATCAATGACCGGGCCGCACAGGCGGTGGGCGGCGTGTCGCTGTCGCTGTTCCTGATCATGGCGCTGATGTCGATGCGTCTGCTCGATCTGGCGACCCTTGCCGGGCCGCTGATGCTGATTGTCGTCGTCAATGCGCTGGTGACCGCAGCCTTTGCGTACTTCGTTACCGGTCGCATGATGGGCAACGATTACGACGCGGCCGTGGTGGCCGGCGGTCAGGTCGCGGCGGGTCTGGCGACGACGGCCGTCGCGATGTCCGTGATGCAGACGCTGACGGAGCGCCATGGCCCGGCGCCACTGGCCTTCCTGTTGATCCCCATTGTCGGGGCCTTCTTCGCCGACATCGCCAATGCGCTGGTGTTGCAGGCGTACTTCGCCTTGCCGGCGCTGGGATTCTGAGGTGAGACCCTGCCTCCACGGACTGCTGCTCGGCTTCGCCCTGATCGTGCTGGCGGGCTGCGCCCGCGGGCCAGACGAGGCCGGATTGCAGCGTGACGTCCAGGCGCAGCTCGACACGCTGTTCGGTAATCGGGTGCTTGCAGTGACGTCACTGAAGCGGCAGGGCAGCGCGCCGCTGGCGGCCACCGGCAACGGAGGTCCGCAGGCGGTGGTCTACTACAACGCCGTACTTACCTTCACCGGCCCGTACGATCCGTCCGACTGGAGTGGCCTCAGCCCGGAGCTGATTGCGAACGCACTCGGCGCCACGGACGACGGCGTGATCGGATTCGGCTCGGGCCGCATCGAAGCGGGGTCCGAACTGCGTGCGTACGGGTCGATGATCTACCGCCGAACCGGCGACGACTGGCAGGCCTCGCCGCTGAGGCCGGCGGCCGCCCCGTCCGTCGCGGCCGGTGGCCAGGCCGGCGCTGCGGGCGACCTCATCGTGCGGCTCTCCGGCGTCGTCAATACGACACCCGGTCTGCGCGACGTGGACGACGCGATCGTCGCCGAGGAACTCGACCATGCGGTGCAGAACATCAAGTTGCGCGGCAAGGCGGGCGAGCAGGGTTTCGTCGTGGCGACGGGTCCGGCGGGTGGTGAGTACACACGCTTCGTCGAGTCGCTGCGACCCCGCGGCGCGGCGTGGTCCGTGATGCAGGCGAACACGGATGGCAGCGTTGCCAACGCGCTGATGATCGATTCGGGCGAGGCATCTTTCGGATTGGTGCAGAGCGACGTGGCCGCCGCCGCCGTGACGGGGCAGGGCGCGTTCGCCACCATCGGTCCGCTGCGGCACGTGCGTGCCGTGGCGGCGCTGTTTCCGGAACCGGTGCACGTGGTGGTCCGTGCCGACGCCGGGATCGCGTCGGTCGACGGCCTGCGTGGCAAGCGCGTTGCGGTTGGCAGCCCCGGGTCCGGGACCCGGCAGACGGCCACGCAGGTGCTGCGCGCGCATGGGCTTGCGCCTGGCGACTACGTCACGGTGGCCGCCAGGGGCCCCGACGAGGCGTTGCAATGGCTGGCGGCGGGCCGGATCGACGCCGTGATCGAGGTCGTGGCGGCCCCCTGGCGGCAGCTGGTGGCGATCTCGGCGCAAACGCCGATGACACTGCTGCCGCTCGATCTCGAGGCGATGAATCGTCTCGGCGAGACCGTTCCAGGACTCCTGGCACTGAAGATCCGCAGGCACACGTACGGTTGGCAGGAAGACGACGTCAGTACGCTGGCGGCGACGGCGCTGCTGGTCGCCGGCAGTACGGTGCCTGGTCCGATTGTGAAACGCGTGCTCGATTTCCTGTTCGAGAACGGCCTGGCAGCTGCCCGCGGTGTCAGCGCGGCGAGGCTGTCGCGCGCGCGCGCGCTGGCCGGGGTGACGATCCCGTTGCACGACGCTGCGGCGGACTACTTCGCCGTCTCGCCGGGGGGAGCGGTCGGAGCGCCCGCGGCAGCGACGCCGTGAGCCGGCACGCCGCGTCCCCGGGCGGAGTGGCGACGATGACTCCGGCGCGGCGACTCAAGAACATCCTCGGCGGCTCCGCTGGCAACTTCGTCGAGTGGTTTGACTGGTTCGCGTACTCGGCCTTCGCCATCTACTTTTCGCGAGCGTTCTTTCCGGCCGGCGACCAGACTGCGCAGCTGCTGAGTACGGCGGCCATCTTCGCCGTGGGGTTCATCGCAAGGCCCGTTGGCGCGCTGCTTTTCGGCATGTATGCCGATCGCGCAGGACGCCGCACGGCGCTGACGTTGTCCGTCGCGATGATGTGCGGGGGCTCGCTGATGATTGCGTTGATTCCAACGGGTCTCGGCTTGTTGTCCCCGGCGTTGCTGCTCGCCGCCCGGCTGCTGCAGGGGTTGTCGGTGGGTGGTGAGTACGGCGCTTCCGCGACCTACATCAGCGAGATGGCGGAACGGACCCAGCGCGGCTTCTGGTCGGGCTTTCTCTACGTCACGCTGACGGGCGGGCAGCTGGCCGCGCTGCTGCTGCAGGTGCTGTTGCAGCAGGTGCTGTCCGAGCAGCAGTTGTACGACTGGGGCTGGCGCATTCCCTTCGCCGTGGGCGCTGTCCTGGCGATCGTCGTGTGGTGGATCCGCCGGGGCATCCACGAGACTCGCTCGTTCACGCAGGCGTCGGTGCCCGAGCGCGAGCGCGGCCGCGCCTGGGCGATTTTCGCGAAGTACCCGAAGGAAACCCTGACCGTCATGGCGCTCACGGCCGCGGGCGGGCTCGCCTTCTATACCTACACGGCGTACATGCAGAAGCTGCTGATCAACAGCGCGGGTTTCAGCAAGCCCGTGGCGTCGCAGGTGATGACGTTGCTGCTGGCGACGTTCCTGTTCCTGCCGCCGCTCGCCGGCTGGATCGCCGACCGGGTCGGGCACCGCCGTACGCTGCTCGCGTCCTACGCCGGTCTCGCACTCGTCAGCGTGCCGATCCTCAGCGCGATCTCGACGGCGACGAATCCGGTGGCGGCCTATTTCCTCGGGCTCGTGCCGTTGCTGCTGCTCTCGGGGTATTGCGGGCTCAGCGCCATCTTCAAGGCCGAGCTCTACCCCGTGCACGTGCGCGCGCTTGGCGTCGCCGTGCCCTATGCGATCGCCCAGGCGATCTTCGGCGGCAACGCGGAGACGGCTGCGCTGTACCTGAAGCAGATCGGGCACGAAGCCGCGTTCTTCTGGCTGGTGTCGGGAATGATGATCGTGGGGATTCTCGCTGCCTTGCGGCTGCGCGATACCCGCGTGCACAGCCTGATCCACCAGGAGCACGAGCGGGCGGGTTGATCAGCCGTCTGCATCGAACTGGAATACGTCGTCGACTGGCCGCTTGAACACGCGAGCCAGCTTGAATGCCAGTTCCAGCGATGGCGCGTATTTCTCGGCCTCGATGGCAATGATGGTCTGCCGCGTCGCGCCGACGCGTTCCCCCAGCTCCGCCTGCGTCATCGCAGCCGCCTCGCGCAGCCGCCGCACGTCGTTGGATACCCGTCCGCGCCCCACCGTCACCGGCGGTACTGCCAGAGCACGACCGACTGCTTGACCGCCTCGGCCAGGAACAGGGTCGTCAGCAGCGCAAAGATCAACGTCGTCGTCGAGCTCAGGTCAAGTATCGTCACGCTCGGGGTGCGGTCCGCGTACAGGCCGCGGGCGAGCAGATGGACGACCAGCACGTTGATCGCGATCACGACGACATAGCCTTCCCAGCGATCGCCGAGCGCGTCGATCGCGCGGTCGCGCTCGTCCTTGACCTGGGCTGCCGGATCCTTGGCGGCCAGCACCGCCGGCACGACCGCTGCGACGATCCACAGCACGATCATCTCGATGTAGGTTTCGAGCGCCAGGCTGGCTGGCAGTTCGACGATGCGGCCGTCGTCGGTGAAGCGCATGGCCAGGAACAGCCATATCAGCGCTGTTGCACCGAGTGACCACCAGGCTGTCTTTTCATGTTCTGACATCGCGTGCCTCCCGCACCCTATGTAAAACATGTTTAACACATGGTTACGCAAATGTAAATCATGTTTTACATCGCATCCGTCGGGACGGGGCGTCGGCACCAAACAAAAAACCCCCCTGCCGCCGGAGCGTGGGGGGTTCATGGGGAGGTCAGCACCTGACCCTGCGCTCGAGCTCTCCCGCGCGGATGCGGGAGAGGTCCGGGAGGTCAGTCTTCGAGGAAGCTCCGCAGCTGCTCGCTGCGGCTCGGGTGACGGAGCTTCCGCAGGGCCTTCGCCTCGATCTGGCGGATGCGCTCGCGCGTGACGTCGAACTGCTTGCCCACTTCTTCGAGCGTGTGGTCCGTCGTCATGTCGATGCCGAAGCGCATGCGCAGCACCTTGGCTTCGCGCGGCGTCAGGCCCGCCAGCACCGAGTGCGTGGTTTCACGCAGCGATTCCGTCGTCGCCGACTCGATCGGCGATTCCACCGAGGTGTCCTCGATGAAGTCGCCCAGGTGCGAATCCTCGTCGTCGCCGATCGGAGTCTCCATCGAGATGGGCTCCTTGGCGATCTTGAGGACCTTGCGCACCTTGTCTTCCGGCATCTCCATGCGCACCGCCAGCTCTTCCGGCGTCGGCTCGCGACCCATCTCCTGCAGCATCTGCCGCGAAATGCGGTTCAGCTTGTTGATGGTCTCGATCATGTGCACCGGGATGCGGATCGTGCGGGCCTGGTCGGCGATC
>JAOUGW010000221.1 GCA_029865465.1 Gammaproteobacteria bacterium | reverse complement strand
CCGGGCCTGGCCGGCTGGTTCGGCGGCCGCACCTACCCGATGCAGATCGCGCCGATCGACGCCGGCATCCTCATCGTCTTCGCCTTCAGCGGCATCTCGATCATCGGTGCGATGCTCGCCGGCTGGTCGTCGGCCAACAAGTTCTCGCTGCTCGGCGCACTGCGCGCGGGCTCGCAGCTGATCTCGTACGAGCTGGTGATGGGCCTGACCGTGCTCGGCCTCGTGCTGATCTTCGGCACCGTCAACCTCGCCTCGATCGTCGAGCGGCAGTCGGGCACCGTGCTCGGCTTCCTGCCGGCCTGGGGCATCGTCTACCAGCCCTTCGCCGCGATCCTGTTCCTGATCGCCGGCATCGCCGAGAACAAGCGCACCCCGTTCGACCTGCCCGAGGCCGAGTCGGAACTGATCTCCGGTTACTTCACCGAATACAGCGCGATGAAGCAGGGCATCTTCATGCTCTCCGAGTTCATCGAGATCGCGATCATCGGTGCGCTGTTCGTCACGCTGTTCTTCGGCGGCTACAACCTCCCATGGATGAACGACACAGGCTTCGTCTTCCCGGGCGGGCACGCCGTGCCGCTCAGTCACGGCTGGGTCGTCTTGCTGCAGCTGCTGACGTTCCTCGGCAAGATCTTCCTGCTCTGCAGCTTCCAGATCCTCGTGCGGTGGACGCTGCCGCGCTTCCGCTGGGACCAGCTGCTGCGCTTCGCGTGGAAGTTCCTGCTGCCGCTTGCGATCGCCAACCTGGTCGTGACGGCGGTCGCGCTGTGGGCGCAGCAGGCATGAGGCGCGCGACACCATGAGCACGCCCCGCAAACCGTACGTGCGCAGGCAATACTGGAACGAGCCCACGATGGGCTGGTGGGAGCGCTTCTACCTGCTCGAGGTCGCGCGCGGCCTCGCGATCACCGGGGGCGTGTTCCTGCGCAACATGGGCAAGTGGATGACGGGACGCAAGGGCGCGCTCACGGCGTATTACCCCGAGGAAATCCGCGCCGACTATGCCGCCGGCAATCGCGGCAAGCACATCCTGACGCAGCGTCCCGACGGGCGGCCGCAGTGCGTGGCCTGCAACATGTGCGCGACGGTCTGCCCCGCGCAGGTGATCGAGATCGACGCCGCGTTCGACCCGGACGACCCCGCCCACCCGAAATACCCCTCGCGCTTCGAGATCGATTACTCACGCTGCGTTTTCTGCGGCTTCTGCGTCGAGGCCTGCCCGGAGGACGCCATCCGCATGGTCAAGGAAACGCCGGACCTGCCGGCTTTCGACCGCCAGCGCATGTGGCTCGGCAAGGAAGAACTGCTCAACTGGCAGCCGCACGCCGACGTCGCGAAGCCCTACCCTGTCAGGCCGGCAGCGGAGCCCGGCAGGAGCCACGACGCATGACCATCGACCAGCTGCTGGTGTACTTCTTCGGCGCGTGCGCGTTGCTCGGCGGCGTGCTGATGCTGGTCGCACGGCATCCGATGCGCGTCGCGCTCGCCCTGATCAGCTGCATGCTGTCGCTCGCGGGCGTCTACGCGATGCTCGGCGTGCACGTGGTGGCGGTCTTCCAGGTCCTGATCTACGTCGGCGCGGTCATGGTCTTCATGGTCTACGTGATCATGCTGCTGGACGTGCGTGATCCCTCGTTCGTGCGCCGCTACAGCCACCTGCTGCTGCCCGGCATCGTGTTGGGCGCCCTGCTCGCGGGAGCGCTCGGCGTCTCTGCGATGAGACTCGGCGGCCCCGTCATCCGGCCCGTTGCGGGCGCGGCGCCGTCCTACCTCGTCCAGCCATTCTCGGTCGAGTTCCTGCGCGAGTACTGGCTGCATTTCGAGCTGACCAGCGTGCTGCTGGTCGCCGCGGTCGTCGCGGCCATCGCGATCATCCGCAGCGGGAGGCGATCGGATGGCTGACACCCAACTGCTGCTCGGTCTCAGCTTCGTGCTCTTCGCGCTCGGCCTCGTCGGCGTGATGGTGCGGCGCAACGCGCTCGTCATGCTGATGTGCATGGAACTGATGCTCAACGCGGTCATCCTGGCGCTGGTCACGTTCTCGCTGGAGACCGCGACCCTGTCGGGGGCCGTGCTGGTGTTCCTGATCTTCGTCGTGGCGGCCGCCGAGATCGCGATCGCGATCCCGATCGTGCTGCAGCTGTCGCGACAACGAAGCTCCCTCGACGTCGAGGGCTACGATCGACTCAAGGGATGACTGGCGCACGATGAACCTGCTCACCATCATCGTACTGCTGCCGCTGGCAGGCTTCCTGCTGAACGGCCTGCTCGGCCGCCGCCTGGGCCGCACGTTCGTCTCGATCGTCGGTTGCGGCCTGCCGGTCCTCGCGTTTTTCGCGACAGTAAAGGCGGTCCTGCTGCTGCAGGCGGCGGGTCCCGACGCGGCCCTGCTGGAGGTGGCCTATCGCTGGGCGAGCTTCGGCGATCGAGGGTTCGACGTCGCGTTCTACTTCGACCGCCTGACCGCGGTCATGACGCTGATCATCACCGGCGTCGGCTCGCTGATCCACGTCTATTCGACCGGCTACATGAAGGACGACCCCGGCTACGCGCGCTACTTCGCGTACCTGAACCTGTTCCTGTTCTTCATGCTCACGCTGGTGCTCGGCCGCTCGCTGCTGGTCTGCTTCGTCGGCTGGGAAGGCGTCGGCCTCGCCTCGTACCTCCTGATCGGCTTCTGGTTCGAGGATCCGGCCAAGGCGGCCGCGGGCAAGAAGGCCTTCATCACGAACCGCGTCGGCGACGCCGGCTTCCTGCTCGGCCTGTTCCTGCTCTACTGGGCGCTTGGCACCGTGAACATGGACGAGATCAACGCCGCGTTCGCCGCACCCGTTGCGCCGGCCGTCTCGGCGAGCCTCGTCGGCGTGCTGCTCTTCATCGGCGCCACCGGCAAGTCGGCGCAGATCCCGCTGCACGTCTGGTTGCCGGACGCGATGGCCGGCCCCACGCCTGTCTCGGCCCTGATCCACGCGGCGACGATGGTCACCGCGGGCGTGTACCTCGTAGCGCGCCTGCACGGCATCTACGAGCACGCGCCCGAGGCGTCGCAGGTCGTCGCGGTCATCGGCGTGCTGACTGCGTTCTTCGCCGCGACCATCGCGCTGGTCCAGACGGACATCAAGAAAGTGCTGGCCTACTCGACCGTGTCGCAGCTCGGCCTGATGTTCCTCGCGCTCGGCGTCGGTGCCTACGGCGTGGCGGTGTTCCACGTCTACACCCACGCGTTCTTCAAGGCCTGCCTCTTCCTCGGTGCCGGCAGCGTGATCCACGCGCTCGGTGGCGAGCAGGACATCCGCAAGATGGGCGGCCTGTGGCGCCGGATTCCGCTCACCTTCGGCACCTTCGCGATCGCCACCGCAGCGATCGCCGGCATCCCGCCGCTGGCCGGTTTCTTCTCCAAGGACGAGATCCTCTGGTTCGCGCTTGCCAGCGAGCACGGCGGTTCGCCCATCCTGTGGGCGCTGGCCTCGGCCGCCTCGCTGATGACCTCGTTCTACATGTTCCGGCTGCTCTGGCTCACGTTCCTGACGCCGTCGCGCATGAGCCACGACACCGAGCACCACGTGCACGAGTCGCCGTTCTCGATGACGGGTGTGCTGGTCGTCCTCGCCGTGCTGTCCGCGATCGGCGGATTCTTCCAGCTGCCTCACTTCCTCGAACCGCTGCTGCCAATTCCGGCGGTGATGGAATCGCTCGAGCACTACGAGCACACGTTCGTGTACCTGGCAGTGGCCGTCGCCCTCCTGGGATTCGTGGCGGCCACCGTCATGTACCGCGGCGGCCTCGCCCGCGGCGAAGCCCTGGCAGCGCGTTTCCCGCGCCTGCACCGGGCCCTGGGCGGCAAGTACTTCATCGACGAACTGTACGAGGCCGTGCTCTACCGGCCGCTGCACTGGATATCCGATCGCGTGTTCCTGGGCCTCGGCGACCGGTTCCTGATCGACGGTTCGCTGCACGGACTGGCGGCGCTCACGCGCCGTGCCTCCGGCCGGTTGAAGCTCGTCGAGACCGGTCAGTTGCAATGGTACGTGGCAATGGCCGTCATCGGCGTGGTCGGCTGCCTCGCGTGGGTGTGGCGTCATGGGTGAGTCGACCATGCTCAATTGGTTACTGTGGCTGCCGGCACTCGGCATGGTGGCGGTCACGTTGCTGCCCAGAGGCCGCGACTCCCTCGTGCGCAGCGTCACGTTCGGCTGCATGGTGCTGCAGTTCTTCGTCGCCGCATTCCTGTACCAGCGCTTCGACGGGACAGTGGCCGGCCTGCAGTTCGCCACCGACGTGCCGTGGATCCGGGACTGGGGCGTTGGTTATCGCATCGGCCTGGACGGACTGAACGTGTTGCTGGTGGCACTCACGGCCTTCCTGGGCCCACTCATCGTCGCGGGCGCCTGGAGCGCCGTGCACAGGGACGTGAAGCTGTTCCACGTGATGGTGCTCTTCATCCAGTTCGCGATGCTGGGCACCTTCCTCGCGCAGGACCTCTTCCTGTTCTATGTCTTCTGGGAAGCGATGCTGATCCCGATGTTCCTGATCATCGGGCTGTGGGGCGGCGAGCGACGCATCTACGCCACGCTGAAGTTCGTGCTCTACACGGCGTTCGGCAGCATCCTGATGCTGGCGGCATTGATCTACCTCGTGCTCTACACGCACGGTTCGGCTGGCTACATGACCTTCGACCTGCGCCACCTGAGCGGTTCGCAGCTGCCGTTGAACACCCAGCTCTGGCTGCTGTCCGCGTTCGCGCTCTCGTTCGCGATCAAGGTGCCGATGTTCCCGCTGCACACCTGGCTGCCGGACGCGCACGTGGAGGCGCCCACGACGGGTTCGGTGATCCTGGCAGGCGTGCTGCTGAAAATGGGCACGTACGGCTTCATGAAGCTCGGTTTCCCGCTGTTCCCGGAGGCCGCGCGGGCGATGATGCCGGTGATCATGACCCTGGCCGTGGTCAGCATCGTCTACGGCGCATGCCTCGCGCTGGTGCAGACCGACATCAAGAAGATCATCGCCTACTCTTCGATCAGCCACCTCGGCTACGTGATGCTGGGGCTTGCCAGCCTCGACCTCATCGGCATCCAGGGCGCGATCCTGCAGATGGTTAGCCACGGCCTGGTCGCGGGCGGACTGTTCCTCATGGTCGGCATGATCTACGAGCGCACGCACTCGCGCGCCGTGGCCGATTACGGCGGCCTCGCCAGGATGCTGCCGGTGTTCTCGGTGTTCTTCTCGATCCTCACGCTGGCTTCGATCGGACTGCCGACCACGAGCGGCTTCGCCGGCGAGTTCATGGCGCTGCTCGGCGCGT
>JAOUGW010000220.1 GCA_029865465.1 Gammaproteobacteria bacterium | reverse complement strand
TTCAAATAGCCGATTTGTTTGCCAACGGGAAGCTTCTCGGGGCATAGTCTCGCGAATTCGTGACACGACGCAACGATGCCCGCTGGCTGGCACAGCGATCGTGTCCCTTTCGCCTTCGTTGCACCCCAGGGGTTGGCGCGGCATGAATTTGCGATTCGTTACCGGCTCCGGTGGCCGTACCAGAGAGATCGACCTCACCGGGCCGCGCCTGCTGCTGGCCATGGTGCTCGTCGTCGGCGTTTTCGTCGCCGGTCTGGCGCTCGGCCGTTTCCTGCTTGGCGCCGACGCCGAGCATCGCGCCTACGCGCGCGCCATCGCCCGGCAGAAGACCGACCTGCAGGCGGCCCGCGGGCAGATCGACGGCAAGGTCGACGCATTGGCCACGCGCGTCGGTTCGCTGAACGCCCAGTTGATCCGCCTCGACGCCCTGGGTCGCCGGCTCACGGACCTGGCCGGCCTCGACCGCGGTGAGTTCGATTTCGACAAGCCGCCACCCGCAGGCGGTCCCGAGGGGCAGGAGGCTGAGGGCGGCTCCGTGCAGGTGCCGGAACTCACTTCGGTGCTCGATTCCCTCGAAGCACAGATCAACGACCGCGAGCGCCAGTTGCAGGCGCTCGAGATGGTCATGGCGACGCGCGAACTCGGCCAACGCATCATGCCGGGCGGGCTGCCGCTGATCGGCGGCTGGATTTCGTCGCATTTCGGCCGTCGCACCGATCCGTTCACGGGTCACGGTGCGTTCCATGCGGGCGTCGACTTTGCGGGTCCCGCGGGCTCCCGCGTCATCGCCGTCGGTCCCGGAGTCGTCTCTTATTCCGGCTGGAAGCAGGGTTACGGCAACGTCGTCGAGATCACGCACCCGACGGGTTACGTGACGCGCTACGGCCACAACTCGCGCAACCTCGTGCGAGTGGGGCAGTCGGTGCAGAAGAACGACGCCATCGCCGTCATCGGCAGCACGGGCCGCTCCACCGGAACCCACGTGCACTTCGAGGTGCTGCGGGACGGCAACGTGCTGAACCCGATGAAGTACCTCGCGGCGCCTTGAGTAAGGGGTTAGGGGATAGGGGATAGGGGTTAGTCGGAACCCAACCCCACCATCACTTTCCGAAGTTCGTTCGGCCCGACGGCCGCGGAAACCCACGAGCTTCTGCGATGTCCAATCGCAGCGCTGCGTTTTCCGACTAACCCCCAACCCCCATCCCCTAACCCCTTGTTTCTACGGAGCGCCGCCGCACCTACGGCCTTGCTGTAGAATTTCGGCCTTTATTTTCAACGCTTATCGCCCGGAGCCCCTGTGGCTAATTGGCTCACCCGCATTTTCGGCAGTCGCAACCAGCGGCTCGTCAGTCAGTACAACGGCCTCGTCAAGAAGATCAACGCGTTCGAGCCCGCCCTGCAGGCGCTGTCCGACGCCGACCTCGCCGCCAGGACCGTCCAGTTCCGCGAGCAGCTCGCGGCCGGCAAGACCCTCGACGATCTCCTGCCCGAAGCGTTCGCGGTCGTGCGCGAAGCCTCGCGCCGCACGCTCGGCCTGCGCCACTTCGACGTGCAGCTGATCGGCGGCATGGTGCTGAACAACGGCAAGATCGCCGAGATGCGCACCGGCGAAGGCAAGACCCTGGTTGCCACGCTGCCCGCGTACCTCAACGCGCTGACCGGCAAGGGCGCGCACATCGTCACGGTCAACGAATACCTCGCGCAGCGCGACGCCGACTGGATGGCGCCGATCTACAACTTCCTCGGGATGAGCGTCGGCGTCGTCAAGGCCGGCCTGACGACGGAAGAGAAGCGCGCGGCCTACGGTTCCGACATCACGTACGGCACCAACAACGAATTCGGCTTCGACTACCTGCGCGACAACCTCGCGTTCCGCATCGAAGACCGCATGCAGCGCGAGCTCGCGTTCGCCGTGGTCGACGAAGTGGACTCGATCCTGATCGACGAGGCGCGCACACCGCTGATCATCTCGGGCCCCGCCGAGGAGAGCACCGAGCTCTACATCAGGATCAACGAGCTGGTGCCGCGTCTCTCGAAGCAGGAGACGGAAGAGGGCGAGGGCGACTACTGGGCCGACGAGAAGTCGAAGCAGGTCCACCTGTCCGACCAGGGTCACGAGCGCGTCGAGGAGCTGTTCCTGGAAGCCGGCCTGCTGCTCGAAGGGCAGAGCCTGTACGACCCGGCCAACATCCGCCTGATGCATCACCTGAACGCGGCGCTGCGCGCGCACGCGCTCTACCGCAAGGACGTCGAATACATCGTCCGCAACGGCGAAGTCATCATCGTCGACGAGTTCACCGGGCGCACCATGCCGGGCCGGCGCTGGTCGGATGGCCTGCACCAGTCGGTCGAGGCCAAGGAAGGCGTGAAGGTGCGCGAGGAAAACCAGACGGTTGCCTCGATCACGTTCCAGAACTTCTTCCGCATGTACGGCAAGCTCTCCGGCATGACCGGCACGGCCGACACCGAGGCCTTCGAGTTCCAGCAGATCTACGGCCTGGAAGTGGTCGTCATTCCGACGCACCGCCCGATGATCCGCGACGACGCCGCCGATCTCGTCTACCTCACGCAGCAGGACAAGTACGAAGCGATCATCGAGGACATCCGCGAGTGCGTCAAGCGCAGCCAGCCGGCGCTGGTCGGCACCACTTCGGTGGAAACCTCGGAGCTGCTCTCGGGACTGCTGAAGAAGCAGGGAATCGATCACAACGTGCTGAACGCGAAGCAGCATGACCGTGAGGCGATCATCGTGTCGCAGGCCGGGCGTCCCGGCACGGTGACGATCGCCACCAACATGGCGGGCCGCGGCACGGACATCGTGCTCGGCGGCAGCCTCAAGACGGAACTGGCCGCGATCGAACCGGCGGATGCCGCCGCGCGTGCCGCCGTCGAGGAAGACTGGAAGCGCCGGCACGAGCAGGTGATCGCGTCGGGCGGCTTGCACATCATCGGCACCGAGCGCCACGAATCGCGCCGCATCGACAACCAGTTGCGCGGCCGGTCGGGCCGCCAGGGCGACCCCGGCTCGAGCCGGTTCTACCTGTCGCTCGAAGACAACCTGATGCGCATCTTCGGCGACCCCGAGCGCACCAAGCGCTGGCTGACGACGGCCGGCATGAAGGAAGGCGAGGTCATCGAGAGCAAGATGCTGTCGCGCCAGATCGAGCGCGCGCAACGCAAGGTGGAAGCCTACAACTTCGACCTGCGCAAGAACCTGCTCGAGTACGACGACGTCGCCAACGACCAGCGCAAGGTGATCTACCAGCAGCGCACCGAGATCATGGCTGCGGAGGACATCTCCGATTCCGTCACGGGCATTCGCGCCGAGGTGGTCAACAACCTGGTCGACCAGTTCGTGCCGCGCGAGAGTCCCGAGGAGGAGTGGAAACTCGACGACCTCAGGGAAGCGATTGAACGCGAGTTCGTCACGCCGATCGAGCCGAAGTCCTGGCTTGCGGCCGATCACGAGATTGCCGAAGCCGGCCTGCGCGAGCGAGTGGTCCAGGCCGTCGAGGACGCGTACGAGGCCAAGGTCGCCGCGGTGGGCGCCCCGGTCATGCGCCACCTCGAGAAGGCCGTGATGCTGCAGGAACTCGATCGCCACTGGCGCGACCATCTCGCGGCGATGGACTACCTGCGGCAAGGCATCCACCTGCGCGCCTACGCGCAGAAGAACCCCAAGCAGGAGTACAAGCGCGAGGCGTTCGAACTCTTCGGCGCGCTGCTCGACCGCATCAAGCACGACACCGTGTCGTTGCTGTCGCGCCTGCAGGTGCGCACGGAAGCGGAGATCGAAGAGCAGGAACGCGAGCGCGAACGGCAGATGGCGCGCCAGTTGCAGACGCAGCACGTGTCGCCGCAGTCCGTCATCGCCAGTGATGACGCGGCGGACGTCGCTGCGGCAGCGGGCGGCAGCAGGCCCGGCGGATTTGCAGCCAGCCCCGGGTTCGCCGCCGGATCTGGCGGCGGACAGAGGCTGGCGGCTGGCCCGGTGGCGCCGGGCGGCGAGACGGTCGTGCGCGATGGACGCAAGGTGGGGCGCAACGAGCCCTGTCCGTGCGGCTCCGGCAAGAAGTACAAGCACTGCCACGGCCAGATCTGACGGCGGAGCCGGTCGCCTTCCCCGGCATGAAGCAGGCTGGGTAACCGATGCCGGAACTCCGGGTGGTCGCCGGACTGGTGTTCGACGCCAGTGGCCGCGTGCTGATCGCACAGCGGCCGGCCGGCAAGGCGCTCGCGGGACGCTGGGAGTTTCCTGGCGGCAAGGTCGCTGCCAATGAAGCCGCGCGCGCTGCGATCGCCAGGGAACTGCGCGAAGAGATCGGCATCGAGGTGCGCGATGCCGAGCGCCTGCTGTATTACGCCGCCGTCTATCCGGGCCGGACGATCTGGCTCGACGTGTGGGTGGTCAAGGACTGGTCGGGTCAGCCACGCGGGCTGGACGCGCAATCGCTCGAATGGGTCGAGCCGTCGCGCCTGCGCGAGCACGACATTCTCGAGGCGGATGCGCCGATCGTCGCGGCGCTGTCGTGTCGCTCGACGAGCGGAAAGGCGGACACGCGCTGATTGCAGGCGGTCGATCCGTGGCCTTTCCCATGGCTTGGAAAGGCAGACATGCGCGACTTGCAAGCGATCGATCCAGTCGTTCTTCCCGAGCTTGGAAAGGCAGTCACGCGCTCGGGAAGAACGACTGGATCGACCGCTTGTGAGGCGGCGCCTGAACGACTTTTCCGCAGGAGCGGAAAAGGTCGCACGGCGCATGCAGCGTTGAGCGAATCGGAACGCAGCTGCTAGCGGCAGTGCTCCGAAAGCCGCTGCGAGCACCGCCGTCGACCTCGGACATTTCCAGCTGAGTCCGCTCCCCTGTCGTAGCAGGTTACATGCGCCGTCTCGCGGGTGCTCGACACTCAGCGCCTGGTCAGTGAATACGCCACTTCGTGCAGCGCATCGAGTCCTGCGGCGGCGAACTTCGGGCTTTCATCGATGATGTCGACGCGTTCCAGTTCCTCGACCAGGAACGCGTCGCCGTACAGCGTCACGACTTCATCGGGAGTCACGGAGAACGGCGGGCCGTCCTTGATCGCCTGCTGGTATTCGAACGCGACCAGCATCGTGCGACTGCCTGCCGGCATCAACGTGGCGAAGTGCCGTGCGTAGCGCTCGCGCATCGAGGGCGGCAGCGCGACGAGCGCGGCTCGATCGTAGGCCGCCTGCACCGGTCCAAGCAGGGCGGGTGTGAGCTGCAGCGCGTCACCCTCCAGGACCTCGATCGCGCCGGACCGATGCCGGTGGAACGGGCCGTGCTG
>JAOUGW010000026.1 GCA_029865465.1 Gammaproteobacteria bacterium | reverse complement strand
GCACCGAGAGCTTGTCGGCGTTGCCCTTGTTCACGAACATCGTGCGGATCAGGTTGCGCGCGACCGGGCCGGTCACGAGCGTGGCGAAGTACTTGGACTCGACCTCGAGGCCCTTCTCGAGCGGCAGCAGCGTGCCTTCGAAGACGCACGAGAGGATCGCAGCCGGCGCCGGGTAGTTGTGCAGCGTCTTCCTGGCGACGAGCGCCGTGGCGCCCATGAAGGTCTGCGTCGCGCCGGCGCTGGCGAACGCCACGCCGCCCGGCACGCGATAACCCTTCTGGTCCCACGGCTGCACCGCCACGGGCGAACCCATGAGCCAGCGTTTCGCCGCGGCGAGCAGGTCGCCCGCCGGCACGACTTCGTGCACCAGCCCGAGCTTCTTCGCTTCCGCGGCCGGAATGTTGCCGCCTTCCAGCAGGTAAGGCAGCGACTGCGCCACGCCGATGAGTCGCGGCATGCGCTGCGTGCCGCCGCCACCCGGCAGCAGGCCCACCTTCACTTCGGGCAGCCCGACGAATGCCTTCGGGTCATCTGCGATCACGCGGTAGTGGCACGCGAGGCACAGCTCGAAACCGCCGCCGAGCGCGAGGCCGTTGATGGCCGCGACGAACGGCTTGCCGCAGGTCTCGATGCGGCGCAGCAGGCGACCGAGACCGGTGAAGTTCTCGTACACCTGCACCGGCGTGAGCTGCGGGCCGAAGCTGCGCAGGAATTCGGTGAGGTCGTAGCCCGCAAGGAAGCTGGGCTTGCCCGACGTGATGATCGCGCCGCGGATGCCGGCGTCGGCCACGACCCGGTCGACGATGGCCGCAAGCTCGGTCTCGACCTCGGGGCCCAGCACGTTCATCGAACGTTCCGGGCTGTCCATGGTGATCAGTGCGATGCCGTCGGCGTCGACGGCCAGGGTGAAGTGCTTAGGCATGCTGCTGGTTCCTGGTCGGTCGGCGCGTCAGACGCGCTCGATGATGGTGGCCGTGCCCATCCCCGCGCCCACGCAGAGCGTGATCAGCGCGGTGTTGAGGTCGCGGCGCTCGAGTTCGTCGAGGACGATGCCCGCGATGATCGCGCCGGTGGCGCCGAGCGGGTGACCCATGGCGATGGCGCCACCGTTGACGTTCACTTTCTCGTGCGGCACATCCATCGCGCGCATGAAGCGCAGCACGACGGCGGCGAACGCCTCGTTGACCTCGAACAGGTCGATGTCCCTGACCGTCATGCCGGCGCGCTTGAGCAGCTTCTGCGTCACGAGCGCGGGGCCGGTCAGCATGATCGCGGGTTCGCTGCCGATCGACGTGAACGCGCGGATGCGCGCGCGCGGCTTCAGGCCGGCCTTGCCGCCGAAGCGCTTGTTGCCGATCAGCACGCCCGCGGCGCCGTCGACGATGCCGCTCGAGTTGGCGGCCGTGTGCACGTGGTTGATCGCATCGACTTGCGGGTACTTCATCTGCGCGACGGCATCGAAGCCCGCCTGCTCACCCATCGTCGCGAACGCGGGCTTGAGCGCTGCCAGGCTCTGCAGCGTGGTGTCGGGACGCAGGTGTTCGTCGCGGTCGAGCATGACGCGACCGAGGATGTCCCGGACCGGCAGGATCGACCTGGCGAAGCGCCCTTCAGCCCAGGCGGCGGCGGCGCGGCGCTGGCTCTCGACCGCGTAACCGTCGACGGTTTCGCGCGTGTAGCCATCGAGCGTCGCGATGAGATCCGCGCCCACGCCCTGTGGCACGAAGTACGTGTTGTAGGCGACGGCCGGGTCCGCGACCCAGGCGCCCCCGTCGCTGCCGATCGGCACGCGCGACATCGATTCGACGCCGCCCGCAACCACCGCCTGCGACTGGCCGGACATGACCTGTGCCGCGGCGTTGTTGATGGCCTCGAGGCCCGAGGCACAGAAGCGGTTCAGCTGCTGGCCCGGCACGGACTCGGAGTAGCCGGCGACCAGCGCCGCCACACGCGCAATATCGGCGCCCTGCTCGCCGATCGGCGATACGCAGCCGAGCACGACGTCGTCGAGCAAGGCCGTGTCGAGGCTGTTGCGATCGCGTACGGCCTGCAGCGTCTGTGCCGCGAGCTGCATCGGGGTGATGCTGTGGAGCGAGCCGTCGGGCTTGCCGCGGCCCCGCGGCGTGCGGACGTGGTCAAAGATGAAGGCGTCAGCCATGCGTGTGACTCCGGTCGGGCCGCGCGGGCGAGCACGCTCCGCGTGGCGGTTCTTCGAAACCTGCGGGTTGGGACGGGCCCGTGGCCGGGGCCCGACCGGCATCATAAAGGACTGGTCGGCAGAACGTCAGCTTGGCCGCAACCGCGCGCTAGGCCAGGCCGCCGGCTGCGCGCAGTTGCGCGATTTCCGCTGCGGAGAATCCCGCTTCCGCCAGGACCTCGCTGCTGTCGGCGCCCGCGCGATGGGGTGCCTGGACCGGCGCTGCCGCGGTACGACTGAACCGCGGTGCGGGCGCGTGCTGCTCGACGCCGTTCACCGTGATGAAGCTGCCGCGCGCAACGTTGTGCGGATGCTGCGCCGCCTCGCCGAGACTGAGTACGGGAGCGACGCAGGCGTCGGTGCCCTCGAAGATGGCGGCCCATTCGTCGCGCGTCTTCGTCCGCACCGCCGCCGCGATGGCGGCTTCCGCTGCAGGCCAGTGCCTGCTGTCCGCCGGGTATCCCGCCGCGAGGAACTTCCGGTCGAGCCCGAGCTTCTCGATCAGCAGCGCGTAGAACTGCGGCTCGATCGAGCCAACGGCGAGGTACTTGCCATCGCTGGTCTCGAACGTGCCGTAGTAAGGCGCGCCGCCCGCGAGCATCAGCTCGCCGGTCTCGTCGCGGAACCCCGGGTCGGCCGCGCGCTGCGAGAAACACATGCAGAGCAGCGCAATGGCGCCGTCGGTCATCGCGGCATCGACCACCTGGCCCTGGCCGGACCGCGCAGCTTCGAGCAGCGCCGCCAGCAGGCCGGCGAGCAGCATCATGCCGCCGCCGCCAAAGTCCGCGACGAGGTTCAGCGGTGGCACCGGCTTGCGACCGCGTTCGCCGATCAGGTGCAGCGCCCCGGTGAGCGCGAGGTAATTGATGTCGTGCCCCGCCGAATGCGCGAGCGGTCCGGACTGGCCCCAGCCCGTCATGCGCCCGTAGACGAGCTTCGGATTGCGCGCGAGACAGACGCCCGGTCCGACGCCGAGGCGCTCGGCCACGCCCGGCCGGAAGCCCTCGATCAATGCGTCCGCGCCGTCGATGAGCCGCAGCAGCGCGGCGATGGCCGCCGGACTCTTCAGATTGAGCGCGATCGACCGCCGGTTGCGCAGCAGGGTATCGACAGGATCGGGTTCTGCGGGTGGCGCGGAGGCACGGTCGACGCGGATGACCGTCGCCCCCATGTCGGCCAGCATCATGGCGCAGAATGGCGCCGGGCCCAGCCCCGCGAGTTCGATGACCCGGATTCCCTGCAGCGGTCCCATGCGTTCCTGCCTCACGGTGTGTGTCGAGCGAACACCTTCCTATCATCGACGCGCCGGCGAGGGAAGCAGGGAATCAGCCACCCCGGTGCAATGCGGCCGGTTCGCATCGGGCGGTCCGCGTTGGATCGGCCAGTCTCGTCCACGTATCCTGCGCGGGCTTTTCGCACATTGCCGGGTGAGATCGATGCTGCCCCTGCTGCAAGGAATCCGCGTCCTCGACTTCACGACGATCGTGCTGGGCCCCTATGCGACGCAGACACTGGGCGATCTCGGGGCGGACGTCATCAAGATCGAACCGCTGCAGGGCGACCTCTTCCGCACCGTGCGGCCGGGCCGCTCGCGCTCGATGGGGGCAGGCTTCCTGGGCTTCAACCGCAACAAGCGTTCGCTCGCGATCGACCTGAAGCGGCCGGAGTCGCGGGCGGTGCTGGAGCGACTCGTCGCTGGCGCCGATGCCGTGGTGCACAACATGCGGCCGAAGGCAGCAGAACCGCTGGGCCTGGCCTACGAACGGCTGGCGCGGATCAAGCCCGACCTCGTCTACGCTTTCGCGGCTGGCTACGACCAGAGCGGCCCCAGCGCCAACGAGCCCGCGTACGACGACATCATCCAGGCCGCCTCGGGTGTCGCCGCCTTGAACGCGAATGCCCAGGGCGAACCGCGCTACCTCGCGACGATCCTCTGCGACAAGGTCGGTGGCCTGCACCTTGCGATCGCGGTGGCAACGGGCCTCGCGCACCGCGCCCGCACGGGCAAAGGCTGCTGCATCGAAGCGCCCATGTTCGAAAGCACCGTCGCGTTCCTGATGTCGGAGCAACTGGGCGGTGCAACCTTCGTCCCCGCGCTCGGGCCGACGGGCTACGACCGGCTGGCAGCGCCCAATCGCAAGCCGTACCGCACGCAGGACGGCTTCATGGCGATCCTGCCGTACAACGGCACGCACTGGACGGCGTTCTTCGAGATCATCGGGCGCGCGGAATTCGCGCATTCCCCGCAGGTGCAGGACCCGGTGCTGCGCAGCCAGAGCGTGGATTCGCTGTACGCGATCATTGCCGAGGTCGCGCCCTCGCGGACGACCGCACAATGGCTCGAATCCCTGCGCGCCGCGGACATTCCCTGCGCGCGCGTGACCTCGGTCGGTGAACTGCTGCAGGACCCGCACCTGCTGGCGACGGGATTCTTCCACGAATACGATCATCCGACCGAAGGCCGCCTGCGCGCGCCGCGTGCGCCGTTCCGCTGGCATGGCGGGACGGAATCTGCGGATCGGCACGCGCCTCGCCCGGGTGCCGACGGTCGCACGGTGCTGGCGGAGGCCGGATTCGAAGGTGCGGAGATCGACCGGCTCGAGGCTGACGGCGTCATCCACGTCGATGACGCAACGGCGGGCTGATCACCACTCGTTGTTGTAGCGACTCTGTTTGAACCGCGTGCCGGGTGCCGGCGGTTGCTCCGGCGGGCCCGCGAAACATTGCGCACGTTCCAGCCATTGCCGCGCGACAGCGCCCGTCACCGCAAGATTCGTGTCGCCCAGGTTGCGCGTTTGCGCGACCACGCGACAGAACTCCACCGCGCTGCCGGCCACGCATTCCGCCGTCGACGGCTCGTTCCACTCCCACAACGCGCCGGACGGACTGACCAGACGCACGTATGGCTGCACCGCGGGCACTTCAAGGCGGTTGACCCTGAAGGTCCAGCCGAAGGTGTTGACGCCCATCACGGCGATGTTGCGCAGCCGGTCGTGCTCGACGCGATCGCTGCCGAGCGCGTCGAAGATCGCCTGCCCATGCGCCCAGGTTTCCATCTGCCGGGCACTCATGAACGACCGCGCGCTCATGTCGGGGCCGGCCCAGGCCAGGCGCCGGCCCGGCTCGAAGGCGGCGTAGATTGCTGCAAGCCGCTGGTATTGGCCACGCCAGCGCTCGAGCAGGTCGGAGCCCGCGCACCCGTCGAGCCATCGTCTCGAGTAGTCGATCAGCGGGACGCCGCTGGCACCCGCCCGGGATATGTCGCGGAACAGCGCCTGGACTTCGTCGCGACTGCGCGCAGCGATCTCCGCGGCGTGGTCGAAGAAGCAGAGGTGGCCGAGAACGTCGTCGAACGTCCAGCCCTTGAATTGCGTCGGCTCGGCCCAGGCTTCAGCCGGCGCATTCCCGAGCGCCGAATACAGTACGTCGCATTCGTCGCGGAAGTCGAGCGCCTGGGCCAGACCGGCGATGCTGTCGGCACTCATCGTCGTTCACCTCGCAACCGGAAGACAGAGCCAGGCGGAGGCCCGGAGCAGGGAACCTCCACCCGGACTCTGCGTGCCTTTCCCGAGGCTGGCGGGAAAGGCGGTCGTCCTCAGTCGGCCTGCCGGCGCAGGAACGCCGGAATGTCGATGAACGATTCGTCGCCGTGGTCGTGGCTCAGGCCGTCGCCAACCGCGCGCGCACGCTCGCGCAGGCGCGGCGGCGTGTCATAGGCCGAGTAGTCGCCCACGCCGAGCGGCGCACGACGGCGGTCGGCACGGCCGACGCCCTGGACCATCGTCGGCTGCGGCACGGCCTTGGCCACGGCGCGACCGATGCCGGTCGCGACGACGGTGACGCGGATCTGGTCCGTCATTTCCGGATCGATCACGTAACCGACGACGACCGTCGCGTCGTCCGAGGCGAACTGCTTCACGGTCTCGCCGACGAGGTGGAACTCGCTCGTGCGCAGGTCCATGCCGGCCGTGACGTTGATCAGCAGGCCGTGGGCGCCCGACAGGTTCACGTCTTCCAGCAGCGGACTCGAGATCGCGGCCTCCGCGGCGGCGCGCGCACGGTTCTCGCCGCTCGCCTGGCCGGATCCCATCATCGCCATGCCGGTCTCGGCCATGACGGTGCGGACGTCGGCGAAGTCGACGTTGATCATGCCGGGACGCGTGATCAGTTCCGCGATGCCCTGCACGGCGCCCTGCAGCACCTGGTTCGCCGTCTTGAAGGCGTCGAGCAGCGTCATGTCGCCGCCGAGCACCGTCAGCAGCTTCTGGTTCGGGATCGTGATCAGCGAGTCGACGTACTTGTGCAGCTCGCTGATGCCCTGCTCCGCGAGCGAAGTGCGCTTGCTGCCTTCCATCTCGAAAGGCTTGGTCACGACGGCGACGGTCAGGATGCCGAGTTCCTTCGCCACCTGCGCCACGATCGGCGCGGCGCCCGTTCCCGTGCCACCGCCCATGCCGGCGGTGATGAAGATCATGTCCGAGCCTTCGATCAGCTCCACGATGCGGTCCCGGTCTTCCATCGCCGCCTGGCGGCCGACTTCCGGGTCTGCGCCGGCGCCGAGGCCCTTGGTGATGTTCGAGCCGATCTGCAGGCTGGTCTTGACCTTCGAGTGCTTGAGCGCCTGCGAATCGGTGTTGATGCACAGGAAATCGACGCCTTCGATGCCTGAATTGACCATGTGGGTCACGGCGTTGCCGCCGCCGCCGCCCACGCCTACGACCTTGATGATTGCGCCCTGGTTTTCCGTATCTGCGAGTACGAACATGGGTGTGCTGCTCCGTGACGAAAATTATGACGAATGACTTGTTGCCTGGCACGGCAGCCTCTACCGCGCCCCAATAAAACCTGTGTTCCCCTTCCTGCCCTTCCGGCCCTTCCTGCCCTTCCTGCCCTTCCTGGCCTTCCCGTCCTAGAAGTTCCCCTTGAACCAGTCCCGCATGCGCTGGATGGTCTTGCGCGGACCCATCCCGCCATGCGGCGACGGATGCACGTGGCGCGTGCTGCGGCCGAACAGCAGCAGCCCGACGCCGGTCGAATGAATCGGATTTCTTACGACGTCCACCAGCCCGCTCACGCCCTGGGGCAGGCCGAGCCGCACCGGCGCGTGGAAGATCTCCTCGGCCAGCTCGATGACGCCATCCATCTTCGCGCTGCCGCCCGTGAGGACGATGCCGGCGGCGATCTTGTCGTGGTAATCGGACCGCGCGAGCTCATCGCGCACCAGCACGAAGATTTCCTCGTAGCGCGCTTCGACGACGCTCGCGAGCGTCTGCCGCGCGAGGCGCCGTGCCGGGCGATCGCCCACGCTCGGCACCTCGATGGTCTCGTCCGCATTCGCGAGCTGTGACAGCGCGCACGCGTACTTCACCTTGAGTTCCTCGGCATGGTGGGTCGGCGTGCGCAGGCTCTGCGCGATGTCGTTGGTGACGAGATCGCCCGCGATCGGGATGACGGCGGTGTGCCTGATCGCGCCGCCCGCGAAGACCGCGACGTCGGTGGTGCCGCCGCCGATGTCGATCAGGCAGACGCCGAGTTCCTTCTCGTCGTCGGCCAGCACGGCATAGCTCGAGGCCAGCTGCTCCAGCACGATGTCCTCGACCTCGAGGCCGCAGCGCTGCACGCACTTGACGATGTTCTGCGCAGCGCTCTCCGCGCCGGTCACGATGTGGACCTTCGCTTCGAGCCGCACGCCCGACATGCCGACGGGCTCGCGAATGCCGTCCTGCGCGTCGATGATGAATTCCTGCGGCAGGATGTGGAGGATCTTCTGGTCCGCGGGAATCGCCACGGCGCGTGCCGCGTCGATCACCCGCTCGACGTCGCTCTGCGTCACTTCCTTGTCGCGGATCGCGACGATGCCGTGCGAGTTCAGGCTGCGCACGTGGCTGCCGGCGATGCCGGCGAACACGGAGTGGATCTGGCAACCGGCCATCAGCTCGGCTTCCTCGACCGCGCGCTGGATCGACTGCACCGTCGAGTCGATGTTGACGACGACGCCGCGCTTCAACCCGCGTGAAGGGTGCGAACCCACGCCCACCACGTCGATGGTGCCGTCCGCGGTGAGCTCGCCGACGATGGCGACGACTTTCGAGGTGCCGATGTCGAGCCCGACGAGCAGGTTTCTTTCAGGCTTTCTAGGCATCGGGTGTCGCATCCTGTCGCGGGGCGACGGCCAGTGCGGAGCGGGCGTTCCAGCCCACGCTGAAGCCGTTCGTGTAGCGCATGTCCACGTAATTGATCTCCGCGACCCGCTTCGCCACCGTCGGGCTCGCAAGTCGAATGAAGCGTTCGAGGCGGTCCTTGACGTCCTGCCGGCCGAGCCTGACCTGCAGGCCATCCGCCAGCTCGAGTTCCCATGCGCCGCGGTCGTCGAGCCGGACGCCCGTGAGGCGCAGCCCGGATTCGAGCAGGCGGCCCTGGGCATCGATGTAGAGCTGCGCGACCTGCGACTCGCTGCCTTCGGGTCCTTCGAGCAGCGGCAGTTCCGGCGGCACGTAGCGCGCGTTGCGGATGAAGAGTTCGCCGCGCGCGTTCAGCAGCCCGGTGTCGTTCCACCGCGCCGCGGCCACCTCTTCGTTCACCACGACGCGGATTGCATCCGGCCAGACGCGGGTCACGACCGCGCTGTCCACCCAGTCGATCGACTCGACGCTCTGGCGTATGCGCTCGAGGTCCACCGAAGCCAGGCCGCCCTGCGCGACCTGCGCGACGGCGCTCTCGATCTCCGGCGGCGAGATCCGCTGGAATGCGCCTTCGAGCAGGACCCGCCGCACCGGACGGTCCAGCGCGAAGATCAGCAGCAGCACGACGACGACGCAGCCGGCGACGATGGCCGCCGTGGTGCCGATCGCGCTCCAGTCGAGGCGCTCCCACCACCCCCGCTCGGGGCGGGTCGCCTGCCTGCGCGGTTTCCTGCCGAACGGCAGCTTCATCGTCCTGCCTCCTGGCCACGCACGCTCGTTTCGAGGACTCGCCAGACGAGTTCGTCGAACTCGATGCCGCGCTGGCGTGCCGCCTTCGGCACGAGTGAGTGGCTGGTCATGCCCGGCGCCGTGTTCACTTCGAGCAGCCACGGCTTGCCGGCACGGTCGCGCATGAAATCGACGCGGCCCCAGCCGCTGCAACCGACGGCGAAGAACGCCGCGAGGGCAAGGCCCGCAAGTTCCTGCTCGGCGGCGCCGGTCATGCCCGGGCACAGGTACTGCGTGTCCTCGGCGACGTACTTGGCGTGGTAGTCGTAGTACTCGCCCGCCGGCACGATCCGGATCGAAGGCAGCGCTTCGAGCCCGAGCACGCCCACCGTGTACTCCTCGCCCTGGATCAGCTGCTCGACCAGCAACGGTCCGGCGTAGCGCGCCGCCAGTTCGACGGCCGCCGCGAGGTCCGCATCCTTGAAGCAGCGTGTAATGCCGACGCTCGAGCCTTCGCACGCCGGCTTGACTATCACCGGCAGACCCAGCTTGCGGGCCGCGGCGACGACGTCCTCCCCGCGCTGCAGGTTCACGTAGGCCGGCGTCGGCAGGCCAAGCGCGAGCCACACCTGCTTGGTGCGGATCTTGTCCATCGCGAGCGCGGACCCGAGCACACCCGAGCCCGTGTAGGGCACGCAGAGCGATTCGAGCAGCCCCTGCAGCACGCCGTCTTCGCCACCGCCACGGTTGCCGTGCAGGATGTTGAAGACGCGATCGATCTTGCGGCCGTCGGGTGCGTTGAGCGCGGCGACCAGGGCAGGGATACCGTCCACGGCCACGGCGTCGACGCCGCGGCGCCGCAGCGCTTCGAGCACGTTGCGGCCCGAATCGAGCGACACCTCGCGTTCGGACGACGTGCCGCCGAGCAGCACGGCGACGCGACCGAACTCGGCGGGATCCTGGATGAGCAGGGGCGCAGTCATGAGCGGTGGCCTCGCATCGCGACTGCCTCGGGCAGTGTGCGCGGCAGTTCATTGGAGACGGCGCCGATGTGACCCGCGCCCATCGTCAGCACGACGTCGCCATCGAGCACGATGCCGGCCAGCGCGTCCGGCAGTTCGTCGAGCGACTTGAGCAGCACGGGTTCCACGCGACCCCGTGAGCGGATCGCACGGCAGAGCGACTTGCCGTCGGCGCCGGGGATCGGGGCTTCGCCCGCCGCGTACACCTCGGCCACGACGAGTGCGTCCGCGTCGGCCAGCACCTGCGCGAACTCGTCGAGGAGATCGCGCGTGCGCGTGTAACGGTGCGGCTGGAAGACCAGCACGATGCGACGGTCCGGCCAGCCCTGGCGCGCTGCCTCGACTGTGGCGGCGATCTCGGTCGGATGATGGCCGTAGTCGTCCACGATCGTGACCCGGCCGGCGCCGGTGTCGACGTCGGCGATCCACTGCAGGCGACGTTCGATGCCCTGGAATCCGGCGAGCGCGCGCTGGATGGCGGCATCGGCGACTTCGAGCTCGGTCGCGACGGAAATCGCCGCAAGCGCGTTGAGCACGTTGTGGCGGCCGGGCAGGTTCAACGTGACCGGCAATGGCGGCGCGCCGCCCGGCCGCAGCACCGTGAACCTGGACCGGCCCGGCAGTCGCTCGATGTCTACCGCACGCACATCGGCGGACTCGTCGAAGCCGTAGGTCAGGTAAGGACGCGCGATGCTGGGAATCAGTCCGCGCGCGTTCGCATCGTCGTTGCAGACGACGGCGAGCCCGTAGAACGGCAGGTTGTGCAGGAACTCGACGAAGCTGAGCTTCAGCTTCTCGAAATCGCCGCCGTGCGTGCCGAGGTGGTCCGCGTCGACGTTGGTGACGATCGCGATCATGGGCTGCAGGTGCGTGAACGACGCGTCGCTCTCGTCGGCTTCGGCGACCAGGAACTCGCCAGCCCCGAGACGCGCATTGCTGGCCGCGCTCTTCAGCCGGCCGCCAATGACGAACGTGGGATCCGTCCCGCCCTCGGCCAGCACGCTCGCCATCAGGCTGGTCGTCGTGGTCTTGCCGTGCGTGCCGGCCACGGCGATCGAATAGCGGAAGCGCATCAGTTCGCCGAGCATCTCGGCGCGCTTCACCACCGGGATGCGCGCGGCCAGGGCACGCGCCACTTCCGGGTTCGCGGCGTTGATCGCGCTCGAAACGACGACCACGTCGGCGCCGTCGACGTTCTCCTCGCGATGGCCGATCAGCACGCGCGCGCCGAGCTGCTGCAGGCGCTCGACGGACTCGCCCCGCTTCAGGTCGGAGCCCTGCACCGCGTAGCCGAGGTTCAGGAGCACCTCCGCGATGCCCGACATGCCGCTGCCGCCGATACCGACGAAGTGGATCGTGTGAATCCGGCGCATGCGGTCTTTCATGCCGCCTCCCCTGCCGCCTGCATGCAGGCATCGGCGAGACGCACGTCGGCGTCGATGATGGCGCTCGTGCGCGCGGCCATCGCCATGCGCGAGAGCAGCGGACGTCCCGCCTCGAGCAGCGCGCGCAACAGCGCCGCGAGCGAAACCGGCGTCAGTTCGCCTTCGGGCATCAGCTTCGCGGCGCCTGCCTGCACGGCGTACCGGGCATTGCGGGTCTGGTGGTCGTCGACGGCCGCCGGGAACGGCACGAGGACGGCGGGCACGCCGGCCGCCGCGAGCTCGGCCACGGTCAGCGCACCGGAGCGGCACACGGCGAGGTCGGCCCAGCCGTAGGCGCTCGCCATGTCGTCGATGAAGGGCCGCACGTCAGCCTCGATGCCGCGCGAACGATACGCCTGCACGGTCTCAGCGAAATTGTGCTTGCCGGTCTGGTGCAGCACTGCGGGTCGCAGCGCCGCCGGCAGCTCGCCGATGGCGGCCGGCAGCACGGCGTTCAGGCGCGCGGCGCCCTGGCTGCCGCCGAACACGAGCAGGCGCACGGCGCCTTCGCGACCCGCGTAGCGCCGCTCGGGTGGAGCGATGGCGACGATCTCCGGACGCACCGGGTTGCCGACGCGCTCGGCCCGCACGCCGCTGCCGAAGCTGTCCGGGAATCCTTCGAGCACGCGCCTGGCGAGGCGCGCCAGCACGCGGTTGGTGAGGCCTGCGACGGCGTTCTGTTCATGCACGACCAGCGGCCGGCCGAGCAACCATGCCGCGATGCCACCGGGGCCGGATGCGAAACCGCCCGCGCCGAGCACGACCATGGGCTGATGCTTGCGGATCGCGCGCATCGCCTGCCTGATCGCGAGCAGCAGGCGGAACGGAGCCGCAAGCAGCGTCACCACGCCCTTGCCACGGAGACCGCCCACGCTCAGCCACTCGACCGCAATGCCCGCGGCCGGCACGAGGCGCGCCTCGATGCCCTGCCGCGTACCGAGCCAGACGATGTCGTAACCGCGGCGCTGCAGCACGCGCGCCGTCGCCAGCGCCGGAAAGACGTGCCCGCCCGTGCCGCCCGCCATGACCATTGCGACCTTGCGCGTCATGGGCGGCGGGCCTCGCGCGGCGCGACGCGCACGCGTCCGGTGGCCTGCGTGTCGTGGTGGATGCGCAGCAGCACGCCGATCCAGCCGAGAGTCACTAGCATGCTGCTGCCGCCGTAGGACAGCAGCGGCAGCGTCAGGCCCTTCGTCGGCAGCAGGCCCATGTTCACGCCGATGTTGACGAAAGCCTGCAATCCCAGCCAGATGCCGATGGCCGCAGCCACGTACGACTGGAAAGCCTGCCCGGCCTGTGCGGCTTCGCGCGAGATCAGGAGCGCGCGCGTCACGAGCAACGCGAACAGGCCGACGACGACCATGACGCCGAGGAGACCGAACTCTTCCGCCAGCACGGCGAAGACGAAGTCGGTGTGGGCTTCGGGCAGGTAGAAGAGCTTCTGCACGCTCGCGCCGAGACCGACACCGAACCATTCGCCGCGGCCGATTGCGATCAGCGACTGCACGAGCTGGAAGCCGCTGTCGAACGGATCCCCCCATGGATCGAGGAAGCCCGTCAGCCGGCGCAGCCGGTAAGGCGAGACGACGGCGAGCGCCGCGAGGCCGACGGAACCGACGACGATCGGCGCAGCCAGGTGGACGATGCGCGCGCCGGCGAGGAACAGCACGCCGAGGCCGGTGGCGAACAGCACCGTGGCCGCACCGAAGTCCGGTTCGCACAGCAACAGCACAGCGGCGGCCCCGAGCACGCCGACGGGCACCAGGAACGCCTTGAAGTCGCTGCGCAGTTCGTCCGACCGGCGCACGGCGTAGCTCGCGACGTACATCAGCAGCAGCACGCGCACCGCTTCCGACACCTGGAAATTCATGAAGCCGAGACGCACCCAGCGCCGCGAGCCGTTCACTTCGGCCCCGATCCCCGGCACGAGCACCAGCACGAGCATCAGGAACGCGCCGGCCAGCAGGTACTGCGAATACTCGTCCCAGATGCGCGTGGGCACGGCCAGCCCGACGCAGCCGGCCACGAGCCCCAGTGCCACGTAGACCAGCTGGCGCGTGAAGTAATGGAAAGCCTGGCCCGTCTCCTTCTCGGAGATGCCGATCGATGCCGACGCGACCATGATCAGGCCGATCAGCAGCAGCGCGGACACGGTGCCGATGATCCACGGGTCCAGCACCAGGCGGCGCGGCTGGCCGCTCGAGCGCGCGTAGCTGTTGACGGTGGAAGCCGGCGCGCTCATGCAGCGAGACTCCTGACGGCGGCGGCGAACTCGTCGCCGCGATGGGTGTAATCGCGGAACATGTCGAGGCTGGCGCAGGCCGGCGAGAGCAGCACGGTATCGCCTGGTTGCGCGACGGCTTGCGCCGCACGCACGGCCGCCGGCATGTCGCTGGCGCGCTCCGTGGCGCAGACGCCGGCAAGCGTGGCCTCGAGTGCCGGCGCGTCGCGGCCGATCAGCACGACGTGACGCACCTTGCCGCGGAATGCGGCACGCAGGCCCGAAAAATCCTGGTTCTTGCCGTCCCCGCCGGCGATCACGACGAGCGGTCCGGCCATGCCCTGCACCGCGGCGAGCGTCGCACCGACGTTCGTGCCCTTCGAGTCGTTCACATAACGCACGCCGCAGACGTCGGCGACCCACTGCGAGCGGTGCGGCAAGCCGGCGAACGCGCAGAGCGCATCGAGCGCCGGCGCGAGCGGCAGCTCGAGGGCTTCGGCCATTGCGAGCGCAGCCATCGCGTTCGCCGCGTTGTGCAGGCCCTGCAGCCGCATCGCGGCGAGCGGCAGCAACGGTGCGCCCCGTCGCACGATCATCGGCGCAGGCGAGCGCTCGAGCGTGAAGTCGGCATCCCGGGACTCGAGACTGAACGACAGCACCGACTGGCCCGGGCGTGGCATGTCGCGCACGACCGGGTCGTCGGCGTTGATCACGGCCACCTCGCAGCCGTCGAAGATGCGGGCCTTCGCCGCGCCGTATGCTGCGAGGCTCGCATAACGGTCCATGTGATCGGGCGTGACGTTGAGCACGGTCGCCGTCACGGTGCGCAGCGAGTGCGTCGTCTCGAGCTGGAAGCTCGACAGTTCGAGCACGTAGAGATCGGGCGTGGGACGCTCGAGCAGGTCGAGCGCCGGCTCGCCGAGATTCCCGCCCGCCACCGCGCGCCGGCCGCCGGCGTTCGCGATCTCCGCCACGAGGGTCGTCACCGTGCTCTTGCCGTTCGTGCCGGTGACCGCAGCCACCGGCGCCCGCGCCTCGCGGGCGAAGAATTCGATGTCGCCCACGACCGGGAGCCCGCGCTCGAGTGCCTCGCGCACGACCGGCTCCTGCAGCGACAGGCCCGGCGAAATCACCACCTGCGCGACATCGTCGAGCAGCGACGAGTGGAACGCGCCCGTCCGCAGTTCGGCGGCCGGGACATCCGCGCGCAGCGCATCGACACCCGGCGGATTCGCGCGCGTGTCCGCGACCCGCAGCGTGAGACCCTTGCGGTCGAGGTAACGTGCCGCCGAAAGCCCGGTGCGACCGAGTCCCAGCACCAGGGCGCGGGTGCCGGCGGCAAGGGGAGCCAGTGTGTGGGGCGTCCCGGTCATCGGAGCTTGAGCGTCGCGAGTCCGAGCAGCACGAGGATCACGGTGATGATCCAGAAGCGGACGATGACCTTGGGTTCCGCCCAGCCCTTGAGTTCGAAGTGGTGGTGGATCGGCGCCATCCTGAAGATGCGCTTGCCGCGAAGCTTGAACGACCCGACCTGCAGGATCACCGACACCGTCTCCATGACGAAGACGCCGCCCATGATGAACAGCACGATTTCCTGCCGGACGACGACGGCGATGACGCCGAGCGCCGCGCCGAGCGCGAGTGCGCCGATGTCGCCCATGAACACCTGCGCCGGATACGTGTTGAACCACAGGAACCCGAGGCCAGCGCCGAAGATCGCGGAACAGATCACGAGCACCTCGCCCGCGCCCGCGATGTACGGGATGCCGAGGTAGTTCGAGAACACGACATTGCCCGACGCGTAGGCGAACACGCCGAGCGCACCCGCGACGAGGACCGACGGCATGATCGCGAGGCCGTCGAGGCCGTCGGTCAGGTTGACCGCGTTGCTCGAGCCGACGATCACGAAGTACGTGAGCGGGACGAACAGCAGGCCGAGCGGGACGACGACGTGCTTGAAGAACGGCACGTACAACGTCGTGTCGGCAGGCGACTGCGCGGTGACGTACAGCATGATCGCAGCGCCGAGCCCGGCGAACGACTGCCAGAAGTACTTGTACCGCGCGATCAACCCGCGCGAGTTGCCGACGACGAGCTTGAGGTAATCGTCCCAGAACCCGATCAGGCCGAAGGCGACGGTGACCAGCAGCACGATCCACACGAAACGGTTGGCGAGGTCGGCCCACAGCAGCGTCGCCGCGACGATCGCGGCAAGAATCAGCGCACCGCCCATGGTCGGCGTGCCTGCCTTGCTCAGGTGCGTCTGCGGACCGTCGGACCGCACGCGCTGGCCGACCTGGTATTCGGCAAGCCAGCGGATCATGCGCGGACCGACCAGCAGCGAGATCGCCAGCGCCGTCAGGGCTGCGAGGATCGCCCGCAGGGTCAGGTACTGGAAGACGTGGAAGCCCGAGAAATAGTCGGAGAGCCAGGCGGCGACGTGACGCAGCATCTAGTGTCCCCCTGCCTGCGCCGTGCCGCCCGGCACCAGCGCCGCAGTCACGCGCTCGAGTCGATTCACGCGCGAACCCTTCACATAGATCGTGAGGCCGTCGTGCAGGTCGGGCAGCAGCGCGGACAGCAGGGCATCCGTGCTGGCATGCCAGGAAGCGCCGGGACCGAACGATTCCACGGCCGGCTGCGCGCCCGCGCCGACGGCGAGCAGTCGGGTGACGCCGCACTGGCGGGCCAGCTCGCCCATCTCCGCGTGCAGGCGCGGGCCTTCTCCACCCAGTTCGGCCATCTCACCGAGGACGAGCCACCGCTCGCCCGGCACGCCCGCCAGCGCCTGCAAACCCACGCGCAGCGACCCTGGATTGGCGTTGTAGGCGTCGTCGATCAGGCGTGCGCCGCGCAGCGCCTGCTTGACCTCGAGCCGTCCCGAGACCGGCCGCATCGACTGCAGGCCACGCTGCACCGCGTCGAGCCCTGCACCGGCCGCCATCGCGGCCGCCGTCGCGGCCAGCGCGTTCATGACGTTGTGTTCGCCTGCGAGACCCAGTTCGATGGAGCGCGTGCCGGAGGCCGTGACCAGTTCGAATGTCGCGAGGAATCCCGCGGATCCCAGGTGACTGCGGACACCCCGGGCCGAGACGTCGGCGGGTTCACGCAGGCCGAACGTGACGATGCGGCCCGCGCGGCGCGCGAGGCCGTGCCAGAACGCGGCGAAGCGGTCGTCGGCGTTGATCACCGCCGTGCCCTCCGGACCGAGCGCTTCGAACATCTCGCCCTTGCCCCTGGCGACGCCCTCGATGCCGCCGAACCCTTCGAGGTGCGCCGGGCCGGCATTGATCACCAGGCCGACCGTCGGCGCGGCGACCGCGGCCAGGTGCGCGATCTCGCGCTGGTGGTTGGCGCCCATCTCGATGACGGCGCAACGATGCGTGGCTTCGAGCCGGCACAGCGTGAGCGGCACGCCGATGTGATTGTTCAGGTTGCCCTGCGTCACGAGACACGGGCCGAGTTCGGCCAGGATTGCGCCGGTCATCTCCTTGACCGTCGTCTTGCCATTGCTGCCCGTGATGCCGACGACGACGCCGGGGAACGAGCGGCGCCAGGCATTCGCGAAGGCGGCCAGGCCGGCCAGCGTGTCGGGAACGACGACCTGCGGCAGCGGGCAGTCGACCAGTCGGCTGACGATCGCGCCTGCGGCGCCGAGCCGCGCGGCCTCCGTCACGAAGTCGTGACCGTCGAAGCGTACGCCCGTGAGCGCGACGAACAGCGCGCCCTGCTCGAGCGCACGCGAATCGCTGAGGACGCGCGCAAACGGCGCATTGGCCCCGTGCAGGGCGCCGCCGCATACCTGGGCGAGGGTTGCGAGGTCGCGGCCGATCATGCCGCGCCCCCGGACAGGACGGCCTGCACCGTCGCGCGGTCGCTGAACGCGCGCGTCTCGGTGCCGACGATCTGGTAGTCCTCGTGCCCCTTGCCCGCGACGACTACGACGTCGCCCGCCTCCGCCTCGTCGATGGCCTGGCGGATGGCCTCGGCACGGTCGGGAACGACGTGCGCGGCCGCAGCGTCACGCATGCCGGCGAGGATCTGCGCGATGATCGCCGCCGATTGCTCGGTGCGCGGATTGTCGTCGGTCACGATTGCGACGTCAGCACCGGCCTCGGCGATCGCCCCCATCAGCGGACGCTTGCCGGGATCGCGGTCGCCGCCACAGCCGAACACGCAGAGCAGCCGGCCGCGCGCATGGGCGCGAGCCGCATCGAGCACTTTGGCGAGCGCGTCGGGTGAATGCGCGTAATCGACCAGGACCAGCGGTTGCGTGCCGCCGCCGAAGGACTCCATGCGGCCAGGAGGCGCAACGCACAGCGCGAGCGCGGCCAGCGCTTTCTGCAGCGGCACGTTCCAGCCGAGCAGCACGCCGAGCACGGCGAGCAGGTTCTCTGCATTGAACTCGCCCACCAGGCGCGAGCGCAGCAGGCCCGTACCCCAGCTGGTTTCGACGTTGATCGTGAGGCCGGCCGACGTCGCGCGCAGTTCCGAGACGCGGATCCAGCCCGTGCCGCGCTCGGCCCACACGTCGTTCGCCGTGGTGCAGACGATCGTCTCGATCGTCGGATCGAGCCGCTCGACGAGTGCGCGACCGAACGGATCGCGCACGTTGATCACGGCGCAACGCAGGCCAGGCGTGTGGAACAGCCGCGCCTTGGCCGCACCGTAGGCCTCGAGCGTGCCGTGGTAATCGAGATGGTCGCGCGTGAGGTTGGTGAAGACGGCGGTGTCGAAATGCACGCCGGCGACGCGGTCCTGGTCGAGCGCGTGCGACGATACTTCGAGACCCAGCGTCGAGGCGCCTGCGTCGCGGGCTTCGGCGAGACGGCGCTGCACGGTGACCGCATCGGGCGTGGTGAGCCCCGCTTCGCGCACGTTGCCGGGATGACCGTGGCCCAGCGTCCCGACGTACCAGCCCCGACGACCAAGGAAGTCCGAAGCCTGCGCCAGCAGGAAGGCGGTGGTGGTCTTGCCGTTGGTGCCGGTGATGCCGGCGACGCGCAGGTCGGCCGATGGCCGACGGAAGAAGCGATCCGCGATCTCGCCGACGTGACGGCTCAAGTGCGGGATGGCGATCGCTGCAACGCGCTCGGGCAGCAACGGCGGCTCGAGGTCCGCGCCCGGCTCCCACAGCACTGCAACCGCGCCGCGCTCGACGGCGATCGCTGCATGCACGAGGCCGTGCGTGGTGCGGCCCGGGCATGCCAGGAATACGCAGCCCGGCGTCGCGGCACGACTGTCCTGGACGAGATCCATCACCTGCAGGCCGTGCGGCGCGGCGACGTCGAGGCCCTCGAGCAGGCGGCCGAGCGTCATGTTGTAGCCGGAGCTCTGGTGGGCCTTGCCGAGTGCGTTCATCGCGTGCTCACCACGGATCCTGCGCTTGCACGAGCGTCGTGGCCGGCACGCGCTGCAGGTCGTCGGGAGGAATGGCGAGCAGGCGCAGCGCGCCGGACATGACCTCCGAGAACACGGGCGCCGCGACGTCGCCGCCGTAGAACCTGCCGGCGCTCGGCTCGTCGATGACCACGATCGCAGCGAGGCGCGGGTTGCTCGACGGCACGACGCCTCCGAACACGGCCATGTACTTGGTCGAGTTGTAGCCGCCGTCCGCCGCTTTCCACGAGGTGCCGGTCTTGCCGGACACCCGGTAACCCATCACCGCGGCGCGCCGGGCCGTGCCGGCCTCGCTCACGACGCTCTCCATCATCTGCACGAGCTCGCGGGCCACCGCTTCGTCCATGATCCGTTCGCCTTCCGGCGGCACGTCCACGCGGCGCAGGCTCACCGGGCGGCGCATGCCGCCCGCGCCGAGCACGGCATAGGCCTGCGCGAGCTGCAGCGGCGTGACCGACAGGCCATAGCCGTACGACATCGTGGCCTGGCCAATCTGGCGCCAGTGTTCGTAGCCCGTGAGGATGCCGGCGGATTCCCCGGGGAAGCCCGAGCCGGTCACCGAGCCGAACCCGAGGTCGTGCAGCGCCGACCACATGTCCCGCGGCTTCAGCGTCAGCGCGATCTTCACCACGCCGACGTTGCTCGACTTCTCGAGCACCGTGCGCACGTCGATCGTGCCGAGGTTGTGCTTGTCCTTGACCGTCTTGATGCCTACGCGCAGCGTGCCCGGCCCGGTCTCGATCAGCGTATCCGCGTGGAAGCGCCCGGTCTTCATGGCGGCGCCGATCACGAAAGGCTTGATGCTCGAGCCGGGCTCGAAGAAATCGTTGGTCGCGCGATTGCGGTAGCGCGACGGCAGGTATTGCTCACGGTCGTTCGGGTTGAAGGCCGGCTGGTTCACCATGGCCAGCACTTCGCCGGTCTCGATGTCGAGGACGACGATCGATCCACCGTGCGCATCGTTCTCCTGCACGGCCTGCTTCAGCGCGCGGTAGGCCAGGTACTGCACGCGCAGGTCGATGCTCGTGCGCAGGTCCTGGCCCGGGCGTGGCGCCTTGATGCGCTCGATGTCCTCGATCGTGCGGCCTTCGCGGTCGCGCATCACGCGCTTGGCGCCGGGTTCACCGCCAAGCCACTGGTCGAACGCGAGCTCGAGACCTTCCTGGCCCACGTCGTCGACGTTGGTGAAGCCGAGCAGGTGCCCCGTCACTTCGCCCGCGGGGTAGTAACGACGGTACTCGCGCAGCGTGTCGACGCCGGGGATGCCGAGCGTCTTCACCTTTGCCGCGTCCGCCGGACGCATGTGGCGCACCAGGTAGACGAATTCACGGTCGAGATTGCTGGTGACGCGCCGGGCGAGCCAGTTCTTGTCGCGGTCGAGCGCCTTGGCGAGCCGGGCGAAATCCTGCGGGTGCTGTGCGAGCTTGCGCGGATCGGCCCAGACCGTGTCGACCGGCGTGCTGACTGCGAGCGGCTCGTTGTTGCGGTCGATGATCATGCCGCGGTTCGCCGAGAGCTTCACGTCACGCAGGATGCGGGCGTCGCCCTGCCTCGCGAGGAAGTCCTGGTCGATGACCTGCAGGTAGATTGCGCGTGCCAGCAGCGCAATCCCGCACAGCGTCAGCAGCGCGCCAACCAGCCACAGGCGCCAGCCCCCGGCTTCGGTCAGGGCCGCGTCGCGTGCGTGGTGATTGCGCAGCGGCGATCCGCGCCTCATGGTTGCACGATGCGAAGTTCGGAGGCCTGCGGCGTCACCATGCCGAGATCGTCGCGCGCGACCCGTTCGACCCGGCCATGCGTAGCCCACGTGCTCTGCTCGATCTGCAGCTGGCCCCATTCGATGTCGAGGTCGTCACGCCGCGTCGTGAGCTTCTGCAGCTCGCTGAAGCGGTTGCGCGCTTCCTGCTTGCCGTAGACGACGCCCAGCGCCGACGCGAGCACCGCCACCCACAGCGCCGCGACCAGGAGGCGCCAATGCACCTGGCTCATGCCGCGACCCTCTCGGCCACGCGCAGCACGGCGCTGCGGGCACGCGGGTTACGCGCGATCTCCGCGGCGCCGGGGGTGACGGCGCCGCCGATGAGCCGCAGGCGCGGACGGGCATGAGGCGGCACCTGCGGCAGCTCTGCGAAGATCGGATCGCCCTGGGCCTCGCGGCGCATGAAGCGCTTGACCAGCCGGTCCTCGAGCGAATGAAAGCTGATCACGCACAGCCGGCCACCCGGCGCGAGCAGGTTGACGGCCTGGGGCAGCGCCGCTGCGGCTTCCTCGAGTTCGCGATTCACGTGGATGCGGATCGCCTGGAAGGTGCGCGTCGCCGGGTGCCTGCCAGGTTCGCGCGTGGGCACTGCGCCGGCCACGACGTCGGCGAGTTGCCGCGTAGTGATGATCGGCGTCGCGGCGCGCGTGGCCACGATGGCGCGCGCGATGCGACGCGAGAATTTTTCTTCACCGAGCTTGAAGAGCACGTCCGCAATCTCCCGCTCGCCCGCCCGCGCCAGCCATTGCGCAGCGTTCAATCCGGACTCGTTGTCCATGCGCATGTCGAGCGGACCGTCCTGCATGAAACTGAAGCCCCGCGTGGCCTCGTCGAGCTGCGGCGACGAGACCCCCAGGTCCAGCAGCACGCCTTGCAGC
>JAOUGW010000219.1 GCA_029865465.1 Gammaproteobacteria bacterium | reverse complement strand
GAACGAAAGAGAACCAGCAGGTGGTGGCAAAGACGATCTGAAGCGCAAGCATCTCCACATCTTCCGGCGTCGCCCTCATGGCGCCCGCGTCCGCCAGCCCGGCGCACAACGACCTCGCAGCAATCAGGTTGCGACCGGTCAGCGCCCGGGCCCGACGCTCCAGTGCGGGGTAGTCGTTCAGCAGCTGATCGATGTCGCGAAAGATGAAGCGGTACTTGTCGATCACCTCAAACGTCAAGTGCAGCGACAGCCAGAGGTCGTCGAGTGCGTTGACGGAGGCGTGCGCGTCGATGCACGGCGCAAGTTGGTCTTCGAAGCGACGGAACAGCCCAGTGACGATCAGTTCCTTGGTGCGAAAGTGATAGTGCAGGTTGCCTGGGCTGATGCCCAACTCGGCCGCGATCCGATGCGTGGATACACCGGCCACCCCTTCCTGGTTGAACAGGTCTAGGCTTGCCGAAAGGATTCGGTCACGAGTCTTGCCCGCCACCGCCAAACGATTGCCGTCGGGCACGGCAATCAGGGCTGCGCCTTGCGCGCGCCAGCGCGTTTGCGGCCCGCCGAGCGTGCGCGCGGCATCGGTTCGACTTGCTCCTGGAGGAGCCGAATCAGCGCCACCATGTCGTCGGCCGACGGATAGCCCAACCGTTGCAGCGACTGGGCCACCCGCTGGTCGAACACATCCTCAAAACCCTGCTGGGCGTCGGCCGCTCCAGCGCCGCCGACGCTCGGGCCCGTCGGCACCGATGCCGGCTCGCCTTCCGCGCCGCGGCTGTTCAGGCCCAGCAGTGCTCCGAAGACGCGGCTGCGTCGTGCACGCACGTCGTCACGCACGTCCTTCAGGGTCTGCAGACCTGCGCCAAGGAGCCCGGTGGCGCCAGTTTCGACCGAACTCGCTGACGGCTCGACAGCCGCGGACGCTGGTTTGGCTTTCTTTGTTGCCACGGGTTCTCCTTCGACACAGAGCGGTGGTCCTGAGGATCTCGGAACGCGAAGGACCGATCAGGCCTTGCGCGACGGGCGGCGGCTGTGGCTGACAGCTGCGCGCTTGACAGGCATGACCGCTGCCGGCTCCAGACCTGCGCTCATCCGCTCGCAGAGTTGCCCGGTGCTGCGGTCGACAAAGCTCGCCACTTGCAGCGAGACATAGGCCGCCGGCAGAGCCAGCTTGCTGGCGGAATCCAGCGCCGTCGTGCTGAACGCCGACTCCACCCGGGTGGCGGTCTCCGACACACGGTCGATGCCACGCGTCACGCCGCGCGACATGCGATCCAGCGCGACATCGGTACCCCGGGCAGGCAGTCCGAGACCGAAAGACACCAGGCTGGCGATCTGCGCCTGGGCGTCGATCAGGCTCTTCTTGACGTCGTCGGTCGCCAGCGGCAGCGCGCGCGACTCGACCACCTGAGCGAAACGGCGGTTGACCGCGCCCACGGCACGCGTGGTGCCGGCACGCCAGGCGCCGACGAGTTGCTTGCCGGCATGGTCATATTGGCCGACAACGTTCTTGGCCACCGAGGTCAGGGTTTGCAGAGACATGATTGATTCCTTGTAGAGTTGAAAGTCGGTCTTGCAGCTCATGCGGCCGGATGTCAGGCCACGGGCTTGAACTGCATGGCCGCATCATGCGATCGGTACCCTGGGCCAAGAAAGCTAGCTGGGCGCGAAACTTAGGCCGTCTGCCCTAGCTCGCCGCTGGCCTCGGGGGTCAGCGGCGATGGCCATTGCCTTGTGCCTCCCGCTGCTTCGACAAGAACTGCTCGACCACATCGTTGAACTCGAGCGGGTGTTCCACCGTCACGGCGTGCCGCGCGTCGGCGATGACGACGAGCTCGGCGTTCGGCATCCTGTCGACGTACGCCTGCTTGGCGCTCACCGGCGTGTAGTCGTTGTCGGCCGCGACGACGAGAGTCGGGCAGCGGATATCGCCGATGTGCTCGGCCACGCTCCACCCGATCAAGGCCTTGAACGCATCGCGGTAGGCACGCGGATCGTTGGCGGCCCAGCGCTCCACGAACGTCTGCCGCAGTGGAGCATGTTCGGGCTTGGGCAGGAGCCGTTGGCTCAAGAGTTCGCCGAGCTTGCGCATGCCGATCATGCGCAAGATGACGTGGCGTTGCACGATCTGCAGCCGCTGTCGCAGGTTGCGTGCGACCAGTTCCGGCCCGCTGTTGACGATCACCAGGCTGCGAACTCGGCCCGGTGCATCGACCGCGAGCTGGAAGGCGATCATGCCGCCCATCGATATGCCCACCACATGCGCCGACGCAACGCCCAAGGCGTTGAGCAAGGCAGCGGCGTCGGCGGCGAACTGAGGGACGCTGTAGGGGCCGGCAGGTTTGCCCGACCGACCGTGCCCGCGGACGTCGAAGGTGATGACGTGATTTCGTTTCGAGAAATGCGCGACTTGCCCTTCCCAGTCGCGCACGCTGGACCCCAGCCCGTGGACGAACAACAGCGGCGTGCCTTGACCGTGCGTTTCGTAGTAGAGGTCGACATCACGAACGTGAACCGTCGGCACCACGATCTCCTGTTTGCCCGCAAGCGGGGCACCACCGTGCTGCCAGCGACTTCACCTTGGCCACGGCTCGCCACTCGCCGATGCGGGCCTCCAGGCGTTCGCTCTGCATTTCGATCACGCCCTGGATCACAGCCAGTACCTTCTTCGCCGCGCGGCAGTGATCGGCGGCGAGCTTCCGGCGGGGGTAACCATGTTGATGCACCCTTCAATATCGGAAGTCAGGATTGCTTGGTTCTTGCCTTGCCGGGCCCGTTCGAGAACTCCACGGCCATGTCGAAGGCACATTTGGTGAACTCGAGTACGCGCGCAAAGCGATCGTCGCCGAGCTTGCGCGCGCCATCGTTGGCCCGGTAGATATTCGCGAGTTCGCGTTCGCGCGTGCCCTGCACGGCCAGGCGGCCGATGCCGATGGCCTCGAGCGCCTTCCACAGTTCGGGGTTGTACTGGCGGGTCAGCGCCATGGCCAGCGGGATCGGATCGTGCCGGCCCAGCACACCTGCCAGTCGCAAGACCACGTCGAACGGCAGCTTCATCGCCCCACCCTCGGCCTGTTCGATCAGCCTTTCATCGCCCAAGCCCACTGCGGTGCTCAGCTCGCGGGCCGTCATGCCCGCCTCCTCGCGCCACTTTCGCAATTGCGATCCGGCCTTTGCGACAGCAATCTTCTTGGTCGGATCCTTGACGCGCGCCTGTGCCAGGCTCATTCCCATGTCCGTGGCGCTGCCAGCCACGCTGATCAACGTGTCGGCCCATGAACGCACTTGGCGCGCGAGCGACAGCAGCGGCAGCTCGGAACCGGTCGTGGCTGGGAGGGGCTTGCGCGGGGGGGTCTTCTGAACCCGTTTCGTGCTGACCATGCTTTCGTTCCTCCGGCGCCTCAGAGGGCTGCCACGAGCTCGGGAACCGCGACGAAGAGATCCGCCTCGAGACCGTAATCCGCCACGCTGAAGATCGGCGCCTCCGGGTCCTTGTTGATGGCCACGATGACCTTGCTGTCCTTCATGCCGGCCAGGTGCTGGATGGCGCCGGAAATACCGCAGGCCAAATACAGCTGCGGTGCCACGATCTTGCCGGTCTGCCCCACCTGCCAGTCGTTGGGCGCATAGCCCGCATCCACAGCCGCGCGGCTGGCGCCCAGGGCAGCACCGAGCTTGTCGGCCAATGGAGTCAGGACTTCGTTGAACTTGTCCGACGAGCCGAGCGCCCGGCCGCCACTGACAACGATGTGGGCCGCCGTGAGTTCCGGGCGATCGAGCTTGGCGATCTCGGATCCCACGAAGGCCGAGTTGCCACCGTCGATCACAGATGGGACGAGAGTCAATTTTGCATCGCCGCCCTCGGTGGCCGCGGCGTCGAACGCCGTGGTCCTGACCGTCAGCACCTTGATCGCGTCGGTCGACTGAACCGTGGCGATGGCGTTTCCGGCGTAGACAGGTCGCTCAAACGTGTTGACCGACACCACCCGCGTGACGTCGCTGACCTGGGCCACGTCGAGCTTTCCGGCCACGCGTGGTGCGACGTTCTTCCCGCGGGCGGTTGCCGCAAAGAGGATGCTGCTGTATTCCGCGGCCACGGCCAGCACCTGCGCGGCCATGTTCTCCGCCAGTTGGTCGGCCAACGCAGGGCCGTCTGCGTGAAGCACCCGGGCAACGCCGGATACCTGGGTCGCTGCCCTGGCGGCACCGCCCGCCTGGTGACCGGCCACGAGCACATCAACTGCGACACCAAAGTGGCTCGCTGCGGTAATCGTGTTCAAGGTCGCTGGCTTGAGTGTTGCGTTGTCGTGTTCGGCAATGACGAGGACGGCCATGGCAATGAGGCTCCGCAAAGGGTATCGATCGAGTGAGATGGAAAGTCACATACCGGCATAGTTCGGCCCACCCCCGCCTTCCGGGGCGACCCAGACGATGTTCTGTGTCGGGTCTTTGATGTCACAGGTCTTGCAGTGCACGCAGTTCTGCGCGTTGATCTGCAGACGGTCGCTGCCGTCGTCGCTCTTGACGAACTCGTAGACACCGGCCGGACAGTAGCGACTCTCTGGTCCTCCGAAGCGGGCCAGGTTGATCGCGACGGGGATCGCGGCGTCCTTCAGCGTCAGGTGTGCGGGCTGGTTCTCTTCGTGATTGGTACTGGAGATGAAGACGCTGGAGAGCCGGTCGAAGGTCAGTATCCCGTCGGGCTTGGGGTAGGCGATCTGCGGCATCTCGCTGGCCGGTCGTAGGCAATCGTGATCGGCAGTCCGGCCGTGAATCGTCCATGGGGGGCGCTTGACACCCAGCTGGGGCAGCAACCACTGCTCGATGCCGGTCATCAGCGCCCCGACGGTGCTGCCCTTCTTGAACCATTGCTTGAAGTTGCGCGCCTGATCCAGTTCCTTGTGCAGCCAGCTGCCGACGAAGGCAATCGGATAGGCTGACAACTCGTCACCGCTGCGACCCGCAGCCAGGGCCTCGAACGCAGCTTCGGCGCAAAGCATGCCGCTCTTGATGGCGGCGTGGCTGCCCTTGATGCGAGCGGCATTCAGGTAGCCCGCGTCACATCCCACGAGGGCACCCCCTGGAAACACAGTCTTGGGCAAGGACAACAAACCGCCGGCGCAGATGGCGCGCGCACCATAGCCCAGTCGCTTGCCGCCCTCGATGTGCGTACGGATGGCCGGGTGGGTCTTCCAGCGCTGCATCTCTTCGAACGGGCTGAGCCAAGGGTTCTTGTAGTCAAGCCCGGTCACGAGACCGAGCGTGACGTGGTTACCTTCCAGGTGGTAAACGAATCCGCCCCCATAGGTGCTGCGGTCCATCGGCCAGCCGGCGGTGTGCACGACGAGACCGGGTCTCGCCTTGTCTGCTGGCA
>JAOUGW010000025.1 GCA_029865465.1 Gammaproteobacteria bacterium | reverse complement strand
TGGCCGACGACCAGCCGGCGAGCATCGCACCGATGATCGAGATGCCGCTGAAGGCGAAGACGATGAGGATGCCGGCGTCGATCGGCGCGATCTGCATCGGGTACGTGCGGCCGCCGAACCAGCCGGCCAGGCCCGGGAACAACCGACCTGGATCGAGCTGGCCGCCGAAGGGTACGACGGCGAAGACCAGCAGCACCGGCACGATGGCGAGCCACGGCCCGAGCGCGTAGGCGAGCTTGTCGTAGGCGAGGGGCTTGAAGTTCTCCTTGAGCAGCAGCTTGAGGCCGTCGGCCATGCCGTGGAACAGCCCGAGCCAGATCAGCTTCACCTGCGTAAACGGGATGCGGACGTAGGCGCGGTTGGCGCCGATGCGGTCCGACATGATCGCGGCCTGCTTGCGCTCGACCCACGTCAGGATCGCGCCGAACGTCAGCAGTACCGCCAGCGCGTAGGCGATGTAGACCAGGCTGATGGCAAGGTCCGGCGCGTTCACGGGTGACCTCGTGCCGGCGCGGCCAGCGCCCTGATCAGGTCCTCGGCGTGCAGCACGCCGGGCTTCGGCTCGAAGCAAGGCTCGAACGCGCTCACCGTTCCCTGGAAGTTCGTGTAATGCCCGTGCCGCTCGGTCTGGATGCTGACCGGGAGGAACACGTCCGCGTGGCCGTTCTCCGGCTGCAGGTACGAGTTCAGGAAGATGATCCTGGCGCGCGACGGCAGCCGCGCGAAGTCGAAGCCTTCACCCCAGACCAGCACGAGGTCGGTACCGTCCTTGAAGCCGGGTTCCGCGTGGCCGAACAGTTCGCGTGCCCGGGTCGTGTTCGGGTTCTTGTCCGCGCGGATCAGCAGGTCGTCCTCGAGCCGCTCGCCAGGCTGGGGCTGCCAGTCTTCCTTGACGAAGCAGTGGAACACTTCGCCGAGCTTGTCCTTGAAAGTCTCGAGCTCCTCGTTCGAACCCCAGTTCGACACCAGCGCGACGGCGTGGCGGGCTGCGCCGATCAGCCGGCGCGCCTCGTCGAGCGCGGCGGGCACGGTCACCGGGCGCCCCTTGAGCATCGGTTCGTCGGCGCGGACGCGCTCGAACACCTGCGCCAGGTCGCGGCCCTTGTTGCAGATCCACGGGCCGTTGACGGCCGGGTTGTCGAGCGGCGTGACGCGCGCGATGCTCTCGTTCTGCCGCTGGTCGAGCGCCTTGAGCTTCCATTCCGGCTTGCGGTGCCAGAGCTGCACCGTGCAGCCGCGGGCGCAGCCCGGGCAGACCGACGGCGTCGGCTGCAGGAACCACACGCGCGACTTGTGCAGGAACTGCCGCGACAGCAGCGCGCCGACCGGGCAGATGTCGATGATGTTGTCGGAATACGGGTCTTCGCTCAGCGGCCGGTCCTCGACCGGGCGTATGTTCGAGGTGTCGCCGCGCCGCTCGACGCCGAGCGCCATGGACTTCGAGACCTCGTGCGTGAACCGCGTGCAGCGCAGGCACAGGATGCAGCGCTCGTTGTCGAGCAGGATGCGGTTCGAGAGGTTGTAGAACTTGGTCGAGCGCACCTTCTGGTCGTGGGAGAGCGAGCGCTGGCCGCTGTACTGGTAGTGGTAATCCTGCAGCGTGCACTCGCCGGCCTTGTCGCAGATGCCGCAGTCGACCGGGTGGTTGAGCGTGATGAACTGCAGCATCGCCTTGCGGTGCGCCTGCACTTCCTCCGAGTTCGTGAACACCTTCATGCCCTTGGCCACGGGCATGTTGCAGGCGATGTCGAGCCCGCGGCCTTCGACCTCGACCAGGCACATGCGGCAGTTGCCGACGACCGACAGCTGCGGGTGCCAGCAGAAATACGGGATGAAGTGGCCGTGCTCGCGCGCGACCGCCATGACCGTCTGGTCGTCGCGAGCCTCGATGGCCTGCCCGTTTATGAAGATCTCAGGCATTCCAGGTTCCCGCCGAACTTTGAGCGCTTGTGTTCGATGCAGTACTCGAACTCGTCGCGGAATTTGTCGAGGATGCCGCTGCAGGCGTAGCCCGCGGCGTCACCGAGGCCGCAGATCGTCGTGCCGTCGTTGAACTTGGAGATGTAGTACAGGCGCTCGATGTCATCGCTGCGGCCGTCGCCGGCGACGATGCGGTCGACGATCCGGTGCAGCCAGCCGGTGCCGTGGCGGCACGGCGTGCACTGTCCGCAGGACTCGTGGTGGTAGAAGCGCATCAGCACCTGCAGCAGCGCCACCATGCAGGTGCCTTCGGCGATCACGATCATGCCGCCGGAGCCGAGCGTGGAGCCGGCATCCCACAGGTCTTCGTGCGACAGCTTCAGGTTCGAGATGTCGGCGCCGGTGAGCACCTTGGAGGAAACCCCGCCGGGCACGACGCACTTGATCGCGCGGCCGTGCGGGACGCCGCCGCAGTCCTCGTCCAGGAACTTCATCCACGGGTAGCCGAGTTCTACTTCGTAGACGCCGGGGCGGTTGATGTGGCCCGACACCGAGAACAGGCGCGTGCCCGGGCTCTTGGGCGTGCCGACGGCCTTGAAGGCTTCCGCGCCGTTGCTGATGATCCAGGCGATGTTCGACAGCGACTCGACGTTGTTGACGACGGTCGGACGCTGGTACAGGCCCTTGACGGTCAGTCGCGGCGGCCGGTTGCGCGGGTAGCCCTTCTTGCCTTCGAGCGAGGAGAGCAGCCCCGATGCCTCGCCTGCCACGTAGGCGCCGGCGCCGCGGTAGACCACGATGTCGCAGGAGAAACCGGAGCCGAGGATGTTCCTCCCGAACAGCCCCGCCGCGTAGGCCTCCTCCACCGCGCCGGCGAGGCGGCGGTAGGGGAGGTCGAATTCGCCGCGGATGTAGACGAAGCAGTTGCGGACGTTGAGCGCGTAGCTCGCGATCAGCATCGACTCGAGCAGCACGTGCGGGTTGTTCTCCAGGATCCAGCGATCCTTGAACGTGCCCGGCTCGCCTTCGTCGGCGTTGGCGATCAGGTAGTGGGGCTGGCCGTCGTCGTACTGGACTACCTGCCACTTGCGGCCGACGGCGAAGGCTGCGCCGCCGCGGCCCTGCAGGCCCGACGCCGTGACTTCCTTGACGACGTCCTGCGGCTTCAGCTGCCCGAGCGTCTTCGCGAGCGCGCCATAGCCGCCGCGCTCGCGGTACTCGGACAACGCGTGCGACGTCGCCGTGACGGGGAAGGACATGATCAACTGGCGGCCGGGCATGCTATTTCAGCCCCTCGAGCAGCTCGTCGAGCTTCGTGAACGTCAGGTTCTCGTGGTACCCGTCGTTCACCATCATCATCGGTGCCGTGCCGCAGGAGCCCAGGCACTCGACGGTGGACAGCGTGTAGCGCCCGTCCGGCGTGGTCTGGCCGGGCTTGATGCCAAGCTTCTGTTCGACGTGCGCGAGGACGTTCTCGGCGCCGTTCATCGAGCAGCTCACGTTGTGGCAGAACTGCAGGTGCCAGCGGCCGATGGGTTTGCGCCGGAACTGCGTGTAGAAAGACAGCACTTCCTCGATCTGGATCTGCGGCACGCCGAGAAAGACGGCCAGTTCCTCGATGTCGGAATTCGCGACGTAGCCGCGATCCTCCTGGATGCGGCGCAGGCACGGCAGCACCAGCGAGGACTCGAAGCCTGCCGGAAAGCGCTCGCGGAACTTCTCGAACTCGGGGACCAGGTGCTTCATCGATCGCACTCCCCGCCGATCATGTTGATGGAACCGAACGTCGGCACCAGGTCCGCGAGCTGGTAGCCGTCGAGCATCTTGTGCACGCCGCCCATGTGGACGAAGCTCGGACTGCGGCAATGGACCTTCCAGGGCACGCCACCACCGACGCTGACGAGGTAGAAGCCGAGCTCGCCGTTGGCGCCTTCGTGCGCGGAATACGCTTCGCCCGCCGGCACCTGCGGCCCGTCCATGATCAGCTTGAAGTGGTTGATCAGCGCCTCGATCTCGGTGTACACGGCCTCCTTGTCGGGCAGCGTGCAGCGGCGGTCGTCCACGCTTACCGGGCCCGGCTGCAGCAGGTCGATCAGCTGGCGGATCATGTGCTTCGACTCGTCGATCTCGCGCATGCGCACGTAGTAGCGGTCGTAGTTGTCGCCCTTGATGCCCACGGGAATCTCGAACTCGAGCTCGCCGTAGGACAGGTACGGCGTGTCCTTGCGCAGGTCGCGCGGCGCTCCGGTCGAGCGCAGGATCGGGCCGGTGAAGCCCCAGTTGATCGCTTCCGCCGTCGCGATCACGCCGACGTCGCGCATGCGGTCGATGAAGATCCGGTTGCGGTCCACGAGCCCGTGCACGCGGTCGACGAAAGTGTCCATCTGGTCGAGGATTTCCTCGAGCCGCTTCAGCCAGCCGTCCGGAAGGTCGCGGGCGAGTCCGCCGATGCGGCCATAGCTGTGCGTGACGCGCGCGCCCGTCAGGTCGGCGATGTGCTCGTAGACGTAATCGCGGATCGTGACCAGGTAGAGGAACGCGGTCATCGCTCCCATTTCCATCAGCGCGGCGGCGACGCAGGTCAGGTGGTCGGCGATGCGCGAATACTCGGCCAGCAGCGTGCGCAGGTGGCGGCAGCGCGGCGTCAGCTCGATGCCCATCAGCTTTTCGACCGCCTCGCAGTAGGCGAAGTCGTTGATCAGGGCCGAGCAGTAGTTGAGGCGGTCGACATAGGGGATCAGCGTGTGCCAGGTGTGCGATTCGCACTCCTTCTCGAACCCGCGGTGCAGGTAGCCGCAGTGCACGTCGGTGCGCACCACGCGCTCGCCCGAGATCTCCGCCACGATCTGGATCGTGCCGTGCGTGGCGGGGTGCGACGGGCCGATGTTGACGATCACCGAGCCCGGCGTCAGTCCCTTGGTGAAGGCGGGGCGGATCGGGTTCGGCAGCGTGGTGAGCGGCGGCAGGCTCATGGCTGCACGTCCCGATACGGCACCAGCGGCTGCTCCTTCTGCTTCGGGTAGTCCTTGCGCAGCGGGTGGCCGACGAACCCCTCGTACAGCAGCAGCGGGCGCAGGTCGTCGTTGTCGCGGAAGCGGATCCCGTACATTTCATGGCACTCGCGCTCCATGTAGCGCGCGGAGCCATACAGCGGCACTAGCGTGTCGACCGTCGGGTCCGCCTCCTCGACCCGCGTCTTGAGCCGCACCCGGACGAAGTCGCGGGTGGAATAGAAGTGGTACACGACGTCGAAGCGCGGGCGGCGCTGCGGCCAGTCGGTCGCCGTGACGTCCAGGAACAGGTCGAAGCCGAACTCGCGCTTGAGTCGGTCAACCATGGGCGCGAGGCTTTCCGGCGCGATCTGCAGCACGAGGATGCCGTGCGCCATGCCAGTCTCGAGCGCTTGCGCGCCGAGGCTGGCCTGTACGCGGTCGAGCAGATTTCCCCCCGTGTTCACGCTCAGAAGTCCTGGTTGATGATCGGGTGGCGCTCGGCTGCGATCTTGTCCTGCAGCTTCATGATGCCGTCGATCACCATCTCCGGCCGCGGCGGGCAGCCCGGGATGTACAGGTCAACGGGAATGATCTTGTCGATGCCAGGCAGGGCCGCATAGTTCTGGTAGAAACCCCCGCTCGTCGCGCAGACGCCGAAGGCGATGACCCACTTGGGTTCGCACATCTGCTCGTAGACCTTGCGCAGGATGGGAGCCTGCTTGTGCGAGACGGTGCCTACGACCATCAGCAGGTCGGACTGGCGCGGCGTGAAGCGCGGCAGCGCGGCGCCGAAACGGTCCGTGTCGTAGAGCGTCGAACTCACCGACATGAATTCCATCGCGCAGCAGGCCGTCACGAACGGGTAGGGGAAAAGCGAGAACTTGCGCGCCCAGCCGACGAATTCGTCCTTGCGGGTGGTCAGGTACTCGAAGGCGGCGCTCTTCTCCTGGCGCGGCACGGGCGTCGACGCGCTCAAGTCGTCACCTCTTCCAGCAGCCCGGACCGCCAGACGTACAGCATGATCAGCACCAGCAGCAGCGTGAACAGCGCGAACGTCCCGAGCATGAACCCCGTGAGCGGCGTCGCCGCCAGGGCCCACAGGTACAGGAAGACGGTTTCCAGGTCGAACAGGATGAAGACGACGGCGATGGCGTAATACTTGACCGGCACCGCCCGCATGTTGTCGGTCTCGATCGCCGTCGCGCCGCACTCGAAGGGCTCGAGCTTCAGCGGCGTCGGCTCCGGCTTGGGTCCCAGGACCTGGTTCAGCCACAGGGTCAGGGCCACGAAGCCGAGGATCGCCAGCAGGTAAACGAGGAAGGAAAGGTAAGCTGTCATCTCGGTGGGCGTGTGCATTGCAGGGCGGACTATATCGACTGCAGGCACTGGCCTCGCCCCGCGGAAAACACTTATGGCCGCAATGGGTTGCATCGCTCTCAATCCCCACACGCCCAGTCCAGCCCGAGATTCCAGTGCAAGCGACGAAACGAATGACGACGACCGCGCCGGTCTCGGTCGCACGACGGCTGCGCCGCTGGCCAGCGCGGCTGGATTTCCTGCAGAGCGCCACCGGCCTGGCGCTCGGCCTGTTCATGTGGGTGCACATGATCTTCGTGGCGACGATCCTGCTCGGCAAGGACGCGATGTGGACGGTCGCCCGGATGTTCGAGGGCTATTTCATCTTCGGGCGTCCGGTCTACGGGCTGGTATCAGCCCTGGTTGCAACGGTCGCGACACTCTTCGTCGTCCACGCCGCCCTGGCGCTTCGCAAGTTCCCGACCAATTACCGCCAATATCGTACATATCGCGACCATTCGAAGGAGATGCGGCACGAAGACACCACCCTCTGGTACTGGCAGGTGGTGACCGGGTTCGCGCTCTTCTTCATGGCCTCGGTGCACCTCTACATCATGCTGACCCGTCCGGACCGCATCGGGCCCTTCGAATCGGCCGACCGCGTCTGGACCGACCTGATGTGGCCGCTCTACCTGGTGATGCTGTTCGCCGTGGAATTCCACGGCGGCGTCGGCCTTTATCGACTGGCACTCAAGTGGGGCTGGTTCGAGGGTGACGGCAGCGATGCAGCCGGGACCCGGCGCAAGCTGCGGTTCTTCAAGTGGGCGCTGACCGGATTCTTCCTGGTGCTGGGCCTGCTGACCCTCGCCGCCTACATGAAGATCGGCATCGAACACGCGCCGTTCTACGGCCAGCACTACGTACCTTCCGCGATCGGCGCAACGGGGGTGGCGCCATGAAGGTCGTCTACGCCGACGTGCTGGTGATCGGTGGCGGCCTCGCCGGCCTGCGCGTGGCCATCGGCGCTCGTCGCCGCGGCCACGACGCCATCGTGCTTTCGCTGGTCCCGCCCAAGCGCTCGCATTCCGCGGCGGCCCAGGGCGGCATGCAGGCGAGCCTCGGCAACGTCACCAAGGGCGAGGGCGACAACGAGGACGTGCACTTCGAGGATACGGTCAAGGGCAGCGACTGGGGCGCCGACCAGCAGGTCGTGCGCATGTTCGTCAATACCGCGCCGAAGGCCGTGCGCGAACTCGCTGCGTGGGGCGTGCCCTGGAGCCGTGTCCGCCAGGGCGACCGGCAGGTCATCATCAACGGCGAGAAGGTCACGATCACCGAGCGCGAGCAGGCGCACGGGCTGGTCGCGCAGCGCGACTTCGGCGGCACCAGGAAGTGGCGCACCTGCTACGTCTCCGACGGCACCGGTCACGCCATGTTGTTCGCGGTGGGCGACCGCGCGATTGCCGAAGGCATTCCGGTGCACGAGCGCACCGAGGCGCTGGCGCTGATCCACGACGGCAAGCGCTGCTACGGCGCCATCGTGCGCGACCTGATCACGGGCGAACTCACGGCTTACGTGGCGAAGGCCACGGCGATCGCCACGGGTGGGGCAGGGCGCGTGTACCGCGTCACCACGAATGCCGTCATTTGCGAAGGCATCGGCGCGGCACTGGCCCTGGAGACCGGCATCGTGCCGCTCGGCAACATGGAGGCCGTGCAGTTCCATCCGACCGGCATCTTCCCGGCGGGCATCCTCGTCACCGAGGGTTGCCGCGGCGACGGCGGCCTGCTGCGCGACGCGAGCGGTCACCGCTTCATGCCGGACTACGAGCCGGAGAAGAAGGAACTCGCTTCGCGCGACGTCGTCTCGCGCCGCATGGAAGAGCACATCCGCAAGGGCAATGCCGCCAGGTCGCGCTTCGGCCAGCACCTGTGGCTCGACATCACGCTGCTCGGGCGCAAGCACATCGAGCACAACCTGCGCGAAGTGAAGGAAATCTGCCAGTACTTCCTGGGTGTCGACCCGGCGGAGCAGTGGATTCCGGTGCGCCCGGCACAGCACTACACGATGGGCGGCGTGCGCACCGACCACACCGGCCAGACACCGACGTTGCGCGGGTTGTTCGCTGCCGGCGAAGCCGCGTGCTGGGACATGCACGGCTTCAATCGCCTCGGCGGCAATTCGGTGGCCGAAACCGTCGTCGCCGGCATGATCGTTGGGGAGTTCATTGCGGATTTCGTGGCAAGTCCCGAAGGCGAACTCGACATTCCGACGGCCGTGCTGCGCGACGCGCTCGCAGCCGAGCGGGGCAAGCTGGACGTGCTGCTGCAGGGGGGCGGGCACGAGCAGGCGGACACGCTCAAGGCCGAAATGCAGCAGACCATGACCGACAACGTCGGTATCTTCCGCACCGGCGCCGACCTGCAGCGCGCCGTGGACAAGTTGCAGGAACTGCTGGTCCGCAGCCGGAACATCGGCCTGCGCTCGCGTCGCGACGGCCCGAATCCGGAGCTGGTGACGGCGTATCGCGTGCAGAAGATGATCAAGGTCGCGCTTTGTATCGCGCAGGGTGCGCTTACGCGCACCGAGAGCCGCGGCGCGCATTTCCGTGAGGATTTCCCACGTCGCAACGACGCCGAGTGGCTGCAGCGCACGCTAGCCACCTGGAGCGATCCGCTCGCGACGCTGCCGACGCTGAACTACGAGGCGCTGGACGTCCGCCGCATGGAGCTGCCGCCGGGCTGGCGCGGCTACGGCAACAAGGATTACGTCGATCATCCCGACACGGCGCAGCGTGCCGCCGAGGTGGCGAAGCTGCGCGAAGCCGCATCGAACGGCGGACGCCACGCCGTGCAGGCGGCGCTCATGCCGTACGACCACCTGCTGCCGGCGAGCCTGCGTGGCTACAACGAGCGCATCGACGAGAAAATCCCGAAATGAGCCAAGTCACCGATGCCGCGCCCCCCGGGGCTGCGATCCCGCCTGCGGACGCACCGAAGCGCATGCTGCACTTCCACGTCCTGCGCCACGATCCGCAGGATCCGGTGAGCATCCCGCATTTCGAGGTCTTCGAACTCGAGGAAGCGCCCGGCATGACGCTGTTCATCGCGCTCAATGAGATTCGCGAGAAGCTCGATCCGTCGCTGGCGTTCGATTTCGTCTGCCGTGCCGGCATCTGTGGCAGCTGCGGCATGGTCGTGAACGGCCGTCCTGGACTTGCATGCCGCACGCTCACGCAGGATCTTCCGGCGGAAATCTCGCTGGCGCCACTGCCGGCGTTCGAACTGATCGCCGACCTGTCCGTGAACACGGGCAAGTGGATGCGCGGCATGAGCGAACGGCTCGAGACCTGGGTGCACTCGCTTGGTGAGGACGTGGATCTCACGCGGCTCGAAGAGCGCATGGATCCGGACCTGGCCGACAGGATCTACGAGCTCGATCGCTGCATCGAATGCGGCTGCTGCGTCGCTGCCTGCGGCACGGCCCGCATGCGCGAGGACTTCGTCGGCGCGGTCGGCTTGAACAAGATCGCGCGCTTCGCACTGGACCCGCGCGACCACCGCACCGATGCAGACTTCTACGAACTGGTCGGCAACGACGACGGCGTGTTCGGCTGCATGACGCTGCTCGGCTGTCACGACGTCTGCCCGAAGCAGCTGCCGCTGCAGACACAGATCGCGTTCCTGCGCCGCAAGATGCTCAAGGCCGGCCTGTAGCGCCTTGCGCCCTTTCCCACGCCAGTGGCAGAGGGTCCGGGTGAGGGCGCTCGGCCTCACATCGTCGCAGCCACCGAACTTCCCTTCGTGTGATCTGCAGGCGAAATCGGGCGTGCGGCCACGCAGCTCTCGACGCGGCTCAGGGCAGCCGTGCCCTGAGCGCGTCAAGTTCCGCACGGAGATCCGCGACCCCGGCTTCGAGCGCTGCAACGCGTGCGGCGAGCGACGGGTCGCCCGGCCGTGCTGCAGGCATGGATGGCGTGGACGCCTGCGCAGCCTCCAGCGCGGCTATGTCGATCTGGCCCGTGAAGAGCTGTGCATAGCGCGACTCGCGCCGACCCGGTTCCCGCGGCAGTTTCACGACGAATGGGCCTTCAGGGCGCGTCTCGAGGTCCTCGAGGGCGCTTTCCACCTCGTCCAGGCCGCTGACGGTCGCGAGCCGCCCGGCGTGCGTGCGCAGCTCGCCGGGCGTCTGCGGGCCACGCAGCAGCAGTTCGCAGACGATGGCAGTCTGGGCGGGGGAAAACTTCAGGCTGCCGAACTGCGTGTTGCAGAACAGCTGGTGATACTTCGGTACGCGGCTGCCGAACCCGGACTTTTCCAGCACGATCTGCTTGCGGATGAGCGCGTCCACGACGGGCTGGACCTCGCGCTCTTCGAGGTTCATGACCGGGTCGCGGTTGCTCTTCTGGTTGCAGGCGTTGACCAGCGCGTTCAGCGACAGGGGGTACTGGTCGGGGGTCGCGATCTGCTTTTCGATCAGGCAACCGACGACCCTCGCTTCGAGAGCCGACAACTCGAGCGGCATGGCATGCTCCAGGGGCGTTGACCGGGGCATAATCGCACACCCCGGCGGCGGTGAGGATCGGCAGAACGTGCAGACACGGCGTGGTTCGACACTGAAGGGCGTCATCACCATTTCGCTGATGGCGGTGAACGTGGTGTTCTGGGTGCCTATCCTGCTGGTCGTCGCGCTCGCAAAGCTGCTGATCCCGCTTGCCGCATGGCGCCGCTGGACGAGCGCACTCATGGTCTGGATCGCCCAGGCGTGGATCAGCTGCAACGGCGCGATCTTCAGCCTGATGGGCGTGCTGCGGCTCGAGGTCGAAGGCGTCGCAGGTCTCGATCCCCGCAGCTGGTACCTCGTGCTGTCGAACCACCAGTCATGGGTCGACATCCTGGTGCTGCAGCAAGCGTTCAACCGCCGTATCCCGTTCCTGAAGTTCTTCCTCAAGCAGGAACTGATCTGGGTGCCGTTCCTCGGGCTGGCGTGGTGGGCGCTCGACTTCCCGTTCATGAAGCGCCACTCGGCCACGTACCTGCAGCAGCACCCGGAGGCCCGCGGCGAGGACCTCGATGCGACGCGCAAGGCCTGCGAACGTTTCGCGCTGCTGCCGACGTCGGTGATGAATTTCGTCGAGGGCACGCGCTACACGGCGGCGAAGCACAGGGCGACCAAGTCACCGTTCCGCCACCTGCTGCGGCCGCGGCCGGGTGGCGTGGCGTTCGTGCTGGCAGCGATGGGCGGCATGCTGCACTCGGTGCTGGACGTCACCATTGCGTACGGCGAACCGAGCCCGACGTTGTGGGATCTGTGCTGCGGCCGGCTTGGTCCCGTGCGCATGCACGTCCTGAAGCGGCCGGTCGAGACCTGGGTGGCGCAAGGTGACTACGCGCAGGATTCCAGGCTGCGCGCGCGATTCAAGGAATGGCTGGGCGTGCTCTGGGCGGAGAAAGACGCAAGGCTCGCCGCGATGTCGCCCGGTCGCGGGCCTGGCCCGGCTGCGGGAGGCGCCCCGCAATGAAGTGGGACCTGCCGTCGCCGTTCATCCACGAGCGCATCGCCGTCCACAACGAGATCGACGGTTACGGCCATGTCAACAACGCGGTCTACGTCGCGTGGCTCGACGACTGCGCCTGGGCACATTCGATCGCGCGCGGCATCAGCCCGGAGCTGTGCCGGTCGCTCAACCGCGGCATGGCGGTATGGCGCACGCAGATCAATTACATCGGCGCCGCGCTCGAAGGCGACCAGATCGAAGTCGCGACGTGGCCGGTCCGCAATGACTGCAGGTTGCGCATCGAGCGACGATTCCAGATCCGCAGGAAGTCCGACGGCGAAACGTTGCTGCGTGCGCTGATCCACTACGTCTGCATCGACCTGCAGACGGGGCGCGCGAAGCGGATGCCTGAAGATTTCACGCGTTACGTCGTGCCGCCCGAAGTGGCGCAGGCCGTTGCAGCTGAGACCGAACCCTACCAGCCCGGCGTCGAACCGCGCTGAGCACACAAGACACGGAGCAACCCGCACATGCACGACAAGTGGACCGGCCCCGACCTCGACTCCCTGCTAGGCACGCGCTCACTGACGCGCCGCCAGGTGCTGGTGACCTCGCTCGCGACGGGTTTCGCGCTCGCCGTGCAACCCGTCGCCGCCGGCACGATCACGACCAGCACCGACGGCCTCGAAGCCGGCGAAGTGCGGATCCCGGTCGTCGATGGCGAAATCCCCGCGTATCGAGCCATGCCCGCCAAGGGCAGTCACTTCCCGGTCGTACTGGTCGTGCAGGAAATCTTCGGTGTGCACGAGCACATCAAGGACGTCTGCCGCCGGTTCGCCCGGCAGGGTTACTGCGCCATCGCTCCTGAGCTCTACGCGCGCCAGGGCGACGTCTCGCAGATCAGCGACTGGAAGCAGATCTTCGCGGAAGTCGTCAACAAGGTGCCCGACGCCCAGGTGATGTCCGATCTCGACGCGGCCGCTGCCTGGGCCGTCAAGTCGAGCAAGGGCGACGAGCGCAAGCTGGCCATCACCGGGTTCTGCTGGGGCGGCCGCATCACGTGGCTCTATGCCGCGCACAACAAGGACCTGAAGGCGGGCGTCGCCTGGTACGGCCGCCTCAAGGGCGAGGCGACGGAACTGCAGCCAAAGTACCCGCTCGATGTCGTCGCCGACATCAACGCACCGGTGCTGGGCCTGTACGGCGGCAAGGACCAGGGTATTCCGCTGGCCGACGTCGAGGCGATGCGTGCCGCACTCAAAGTGGCGGACAAGCCGTCGGAGATCGCGGTGTACCCCGAAGCGGGCCACGCGTTCCTCGCCGACTATCGGCCGAGCTATCGAGCAGACGACGCGGCGGCAGGCTGGGCTGCGTGCCTCGCGTGGTTCAGCAGGCACGGCGTCGACTGAGGCCCTAGAACTTCCAGAGCACGCCGACCGAGGGCACGAGCGGCAGCCAATGCCGCAGTTCGCGGTCCAGCGTCGGCGTGCCATCGACTACGTCGTATTCGATGTCGGTGCAGCATGGGTTGCGCCGGTCGAATGCGTTGGTCACCTCGCCATGCACGGTCAGCGTGCCGCGCGACAGAGTCCATTCGTAGCTCAACCGCGCGTCGACGGAACCGTAGTCGCCGTAGCGAGCCCCGTTGCGTCTGCCCTGCACGACGTTGCCTTGCGTATCGAGCGCGATCGGTGTGACGGGCCAGCCCGTGTGGAACTGCGCGGCGAGCGTCGCCTGCCACGGTCCGGACGACCAGAGCACGCCCGCGTTCAGGGTGTGCGTCTGGTCCCAGCTGCGCGTGACATCGCCTCCGTCGACATCGTCGGTGACGCGGGACCACGCGTAACCGAACCAACCGCTCCACGCATCGACCGGCTTGCGCGTGAGCAGTAATTCACCGCCCTCGGCCAGGGCCGACGACGGCGAGATGGCGACCCGGTCCCAGCGCAACTCGGGTGCGAGCGAGAGCGGGTCGTACAGGCTTTCGTAGCGCGTGCGCAGGTCGTTGTAGTGCTTGCGGTAGGCCTCGACGCGCAGTGAATACCCGGGCGAAAGGTCCTGTTCGAGGCCGAGGATCAGGTGGTCCGCGCTCTGCGCACGCGCGAATTCATCGACGCCGTCCTCTACCGGCAGCTCCTCGATGCCCTGGTACTGCTGGTAACGGCCCCAGCTCACCAGCAGGCGCGTACGGTCGCTCGCGCGCCACGCGAGGTTCACGCGCGGCCCGAACTGGTCGTCGGAATCGGCGCCGTAGGTTTCCTCGTCCCAGCGCAGTCCGGCTTCGGCCGTGAGCGAGTCGGTAAGCTTGCCGCGCAACGTGTAGTACGCGGCGAAATGCTCGCCGGAGGGTTCCGGCTCGAGCGTGCGCGAAATGTCCTGCGCACCGGCGCCCGGGTAGGGGTAGTCCGGCGCGAAGTCAACGCTGCCTGCGTAGTCGTAGGTGGCATCGAGTCTGCGCACGTCGATGCCGGCGCGCTGCAGCCAGCGGTCGGTCGTGTAGCTGGCATCGAGCTTGAGGCCCAGCACGTCATAGTCCCGCTCGTCGTCGACGGTGCCGACACGGCTGCCCGGTTCGAATACCTCGGCATTGCGCTCGGCCGATACGTCGGTGAACGACACCAGCGCCGTCGTGCTCAGTCGCGCGGACCAGTCATGCGTGAGCGTGCCCCAGACGTAGGCGTTCGAATACTCCGCGACCGCCTGCTCGGTGCCGGCCGGATTCGTGATCTCGGCGTGATCGCTCGCGAGCAGCACGTGCAGACTGCCGCGCGTCGCGGGCGACCACTCGTAATCGACGCGGCCGAAACCGTCGACGTATTTCGGTTCGCCGAGGTCCGAGTCCAGGATGCTCGCAACCTCGCCGAGATTGCTGCGGCGGATCGAAGCGAGCCACTGGCCACGCCCGTCCGCGAACTTGTGCGAGGCGAGCGCGTTGGTGTGCATCACGCTCAGGCCCAGCTCGTAATACGCAGCGGCCTCCGGCCGGAGCGAGCGCATGTCGATGATCGCGCTCATGCGGTCGCCGTACTCGGACGTGAATCCGCCCGCATAGACGTCGAGGCCATCGACGATCCGCTCGTCGAGCACGCTGGAGGGGCTCTGCAGCAGGCGCAGGTGAAACGGCTCGTAGAGCGGCAGCCCGTCGAGCAGGACCTGGGTCTCGTTGGCGTCGCCTCCGCGCATGTGTGCGAGACCGGCGAGCCCGTTGCTGGCGGCGCCCGGCAGGCGATGGACGGCCTTCAGCGCATCCTCGGCCAGGCGCGGCAACGCCTCGAGCTCGTCCTGTGACAGGAAGGCATGCACCTCCGGCACGTCGGAGGCCAGCGAGTAACGGCTCGCCGTCACGACGATCGCGTCAATCGATTCCCCGCGCAGTCCAGTGGCGCTCGGCGGCGGCGCAGACGCAGCCGTATCCTTCGATTCCTTTGCCGGGACGATCGAGTAGACGCGTCCCTCGATGCGTTGCAGCTGCAGTCCGAGCGGGGTCAGTACCTGCGCGATCGCCTCGAGCGCGGGCCCTGCCGAGGGTTCCGTGGCGACGGTCGCTGTCGCGGGAACGACGGCTGACGTGTAGACGAGCTGGACGTTGGCCGCGGCGGCAAGCTCGTCGAGGACGGCGTCGACGGCGCGTCCGCTATAAGGCGCAGCTGCCTGCACGGCGCTGACGCCCAGGCACGCAAGCAAGACCACCACGGCGCGGAGCGCGCGGTGCGGGGCAGTCGAAGCACGATGTGAAGGGCGTGGCTGGCGGGTGGGCATGGCTCTGCCCGAGTCGCCGCAGCGGTCGGACGCCCTGATGGTAGCCGAGTGCCGCCGACCCGCCTACCGCGGCTTGTCCGTCAGCGGCCGGCCCGTTCCACGCGGATCTGCCCGCCCGTGATCTGCTGTCGCAGGCCCGGCTCCGCGGCGAACACGGCGGCGATTGCTGCTTCGGGCGCAAGGCCCGCGACCGAGCCCTTCAGTTGCGTCGTTTCGGCCTCGCGTGCGGCATCGGCCGAGGTGTAGACGACCTTGCGGCCTGTCTCGCGGCCTGCCCAGGCGAGGAATTCGTCGAGCGAGCGCCCTGCGATGGCAAATTCGGGCGCGACGGACTCGGCCCAGCGCCACGATTCGCCATACACGTCCAGCTGCCTGCGGCTTACCGCGCCATCGCGCGCGATCGTCAAAGCTTCACCGGCGCGAGCTACCGCGGGCATCTGGCCCTTGTCGATCGCAACGCTGCCTTCGCGCACGGCCACCTGCAGCGTGTCGTCCCTGATCGAAGCGACGTATTGCGTGCCGAGGTGCCGCACGTCGCCATACGGCGTGCCGATCACGAACGGGGCATTGCCCGAGCCCGGTGCGCCCGCGTCGACGTAGACACTTCCCGTCGCGAGCGACGCGCGGTTGTCATCGTCGAATGCAAGTCGCGTAACCGCATCGAGGCGCACTTCGAGACCGTCGGGGCGACGCAATGCGATCCGGCCGGAAGGCTCCGTGCGGATTTCATCGGGGGCGCGAATGCTCGAACCCGCCGTCAGGGGCTGCCACGCGCCGTCAGCCGAATGACGAACGGCAGCCGCGCCGGATACGCGGGCAACGGTCGCCACCGGGTCGCCCGCACCAATCCACCGCGGCAACGCGATGCCGGCCGCGATTGCGACCGTTGCGACCGACGCTGCCACCGCGAACCAGGGCTGCACGACGCGACGCCTAGCTGGTTGACGGGCCGCGACCGTTGCGCGCCATTCGGCAGCAACCCTGGCGCGCACTTCAACCGCGACATCCGCTGGCGGCTGCTCGCGCGGACCGACAGCACGCAGCAAAGCCGCGAGATCGGCGTCATCGCCGGGCTGCTCGAGATTCTGTGCTTGATCGTTCATCGTATCGTTCTCATGCCTCGAGGCTGGCGAGCACGTCGCCTGCCGACGCGCCGAACACGGCCTCCACCCCTTCCCTGAAAGCGATCCGGGCTCTCGCCAGCAGCGACTGCGCCGCCGTCTGGCCGATGCCCAGCCGCTCGCCGATCTCCTCGACCGAGCGGCCTTCGACGTATTTCCATTCCAGCGCTTCGCCGTACCGGCTGGGCAGCCGGTCGAGCACCGCGTGCACCAGGCGACCGAGCTCTGCGCGATCCGCCCCGTGCAGCGGGTCGTCGGTCGATGGCGCCGCAATGGACTCAAGCGCGGCCCGAACTTCCTCGCTGTCGTCGATCAGGGCGACCCTGGAGGAATAGCGACGCTCGCTGCGCACGTGATCGGCGATCTGCCGCCGGCAGATCTGGCACAGCCAGGTAAAGAGCGCGGCCTCACCGCGCCAGTCCCCGACCGCGCGCATCGCCCGGATCAGCGTGGCCTGCACGACATCCTTGGTGGCGTCAGCGTTGCGGTTCATGCGCGGCAGGGCAAAGCGGTACACGCGCGGGAAGTACGTTTCGAAGAAGGTCGTGAACGCGCGCTCGTCGCCGGCAAGCATCGCTGCGACCAGTTCGCGTTCTTCCTTCATCGGTCCGCCCATCGTTGCATGCGAGTAAGACGCGCCCGCGGCTGCAAATCAATCGCAGCTCGCCAATGGCCGTCGCGGGTAATCCTAGTGCGTTGAAAGAAAAGGGTTTTTGCTGAATACGATTGATTTCCACGGCCACCGGCGTCTTACCGCCGTCCATGCAGCAAAGCGGGCTGCGACAACCCCCGGGAGCGGACTTGGAAGCCATCAACCTCATGATCGAAGCCCCGCGCAAGTTGACGCTGCAGCAGCGGGCGGCCGAAGAGCTGCGCACGCCGGGAGACAGGCTGCACCTGTACCCGGTTCGTGCCGGCGAAGCGGGCCGCGACGACCTCGAGACCTATGTCCGCACCCGGTTCGCCGCCAAGCACGGCGCCGAAGTCCGTACGTTCATGCCCACGCTCATCTCGTTCCGTGACCGCCAGGGCGAGCTGCGAGGTGTCGCGGGCATCCGCGGTGCAGATGAGGGTCGCCTCTACCTCGAGCAATACCTCGACCGCCCCATCGAAGAACGACTGACGGCAAGCCTGCGTTCGCTTCCGGTCGATCGCGGCGGTGCGTGCGCCGTGCGTCGCGACGAAATCGTCGAAGTCGGCAACCTCGCCGGTGCCAGCTGCCGCGCCGCGGTGCGCATGGTGGCGCAGCTGCCCGTGTTCCTGATGCACCGCCGCTACTCGTGGATCGTCTTTACGGCGACCGGAGCGCTGCGCCAGATTCTCGCAAGCTTCGGCGCGCCGTTGATCGAGCTTGGCCGAGCTGAGCCGTACAGCGTCGCGACCGCGGCGGATTCGTGGGGTCGCTACTACGAGTCCGATCCTCGCGTGTTTGCCGGTTACCTGCCCGATGCCGATCGACTGGCCGGCTTCGCGCACCGGACACCGGGCCACTGATGTTGCTGGCCGCGCTGCGCTCCGCGTCTCCGGGCGCAATCGCTCTCGTCGACGGGCGACGCACGATCGCTTATGGCGCCCTGCCGTCGCTGATCGAACAAGAGATCGAGTGGCTGCGACAGGGTGGGGCTGAGCGTCACGCCTTGCTGGCGGACAATGGCGTGCCGTGGGTGCTTGCCGACCTCGCGCTGCACGTCGGCGCGATGCTCTCGGTGCCGCTGCCGGGTTCCTTCACGCCCGCGCAGATGATCCATGCGCTCGACGATGCAGGCGTCGATGCGGTCCTCGCCGATGACGACGCGCGCGCGCAGGCGCTGCTGCAGGGCTGGCGCCGGGAAGGCACTTCGCCCGTGTCCGGTCTGCACCGGTTCCGCCGGCAACTGGGGTTCGCGAGCAGGCCAGCCGCCCCTGCGGGTACGCGCAAGATCACGTACACCTCGGGCAGCACCTCGAGTCCGAAGGGTGTGTGCCTCGCGGGCCCTGCGCTCGAGGCGATCGCGGCGTCCGTGGCAGGCGCCACACGCGAACTCACGATCGAGCGCCACCTCTGCATCCTGCCGCTCGCAACGCTGCTCGAAAACGTCGCGGGCCTGTACGCGCCCTTGCTGCGTGGCGCGACTTGCGTCGTGCCGCCGGGTTCGGTCACGGGCATGAGTTACGGCGGCCTGGATGCGTCCCGGTTACTCGGGACTTTGTCGCGGGAGCAACCCGACAGCCTGATCCTCGTGCCTGAACTGCTGCAGGTGCTGGTCCTCGCGGCCGAACGTGGCTGGCAGGTTCCTGCTTCGCTGCAATTCGTCGCCGTGGGCGGTGCGAAGGTCGCGCGCGAGTTGCTCGCGCGGGCCGATGCCGTCGGCATCCCCGCCTATGAAGGCTACGGTCTCAGCGAGTGCGCGTCGGTCGTGTGCCTGAACACGCCGGCATCTCGTCGGGCAGGTACGGTCGGCCGTCCGTTGCCGCACGTGCGCGTGCGTGTCGATGCCTCCGGGCAGGTGCATGTCGCCGGCAACACCATGCTTGGCTACCTCGGCGATGCGCCGCGCGCGTCGCTCGATGAAATCGCGACCGGTGACCTTGGCGCTTTCGACGGTGACGGATACCTGCAACTGCACGGCCGCCTAGGCAATCGGTTCATCACCAGTTTCGGCCGCAACGTGTCGCCGGAATGGGTCGAATGCGAGATCTCGCAGCGCCTCGCCGGCCGGCCGGTGCTGGTCTACGGCGAGTCACGCCCTCATGCCGTCGCGCTGGTCGGAGCATCCGAACAGGACGCTCCCGACGCTGCCGTCGCCGCTGCCATCGTTGCGGCGAATGCGGTGCTGCCGAGCTACGCGCAGGTGCGTCACTGGGCGCGCGCGCCGGGTCCTTTCACTGTTGCCGACGGCACGCTGACGGCTAACGGCCGCTTGCGCCGCCACGAAATCCATGCACGTCTCGGTGCGCTGCTCGACGACCTCTATCGCGCGCAACTCGCGTCGTGACCCATCCGGGGAACCTGTAGATGCACCTGTACGAACAACTGCAGCGCGACACCGCCGCCGACCGTAGCTATCTGCTGGCTGCTCCCGCGATCCAGGGCGCACTCGCCGGCGACATCACCCGCGAGCTGTACATCGAGTTCCTGACGCAGGCCTACCACCACGTGCGTCACACGGTGCCGCTGATGATGGCGGTCGGCGCCCGCATTCCCGCGCGCCACGAATGGCTGCAGGAGTCGATCCTGCATTACCTCGACGAGGAGCGTGGCCACGAGCAGTGGATTCTCAATGACATCGAACATGCAGGCGGCGATCGTGCGGCAGCGGCAGCCTCGCAGCCGTCGCTCGCGACGGAATGCCTGGTCGCGTACGCGTACGACACGATCCAGCGTCGCAACCCGCTCGGCTTCTTCGGCATGGTGTTCGTGCTCGAAGGGACCAGTGTCGCGCTGGCGCTCGACGCAGCGGACAGGATCCAGTCGACGCTGCAGCTGCCGGCGAGGGCGTTCAGCTACCTGCGCAGTCACGGCGAGCTGGACCGGGAGCACGTCGGCGATCTCGCGAGCATCCTCGGCCGCCTGGCGCAGGCGGAAGATCGCGAGGCAGTCATCCGTTGCGCAAAGGGCGTGTTCTGGCTCTACGGCAACATGTTCCGGCGCCTCGAAGCCGATGTCGCCGCGAAGCGGGACGCCGCCCCGGTGCGGCTCAGCGCATGAAAGCCGCAGCGATGCGAGCGCTGATCACCGGCGCCAGCGGCGGCATTGGCCGCGCTCTGGCGCAGGAACTGCACGGTCGCGGCGCGAGCGTGCTGCTCGTGGGCCGGAATGCGCAGGCGCTGGAAAGCGCTGCTCAGGAACTCGGCGGTCGCCCGGCGCGCGTCGAGTGGTGTGCGGCCGATCTTGCGACAGCCGCGGGGCGCGCGCGAGTGGTCGAGGCTGCGACTCGGTGGGGCGGGAGCGGCGTCAACGTGCTGGTCAACAACGCGGGTCTCGGCGATTTCGGCATGCTCGACGAACTCGACGACGCGGCGATCGAGCGGCTGTTCGCGATCAACGCCATTGCACCCGTGCAGCTGACGCGGGCGCTGCTGCCGCAGCTGCGCGCGCAACCAGTGGGTGCGATCCTCAACATCGGTTCGGTGTTCGGCAGCCTCGGTTATCCGGGGTTCACCGCGTACTCCGCCACCAAGTTCGCGCTGCGCGGCTTCACCGAGGCGTTGCGACGCGAGCTGGCCGATTCGAAGATCGGCGTGCATTACTTCGCGCCGCGTGCGACGCAGACCGGCATGAACGCGTCGGCCGTCGACCGCATGAACGCCGAGCTGAAGGTTGCCATGGATCCGCCCGCCCGGGTGGCAGTCGCTGCCTGCGCCATGCTCGAGGCCGGCAAGACCAGCGCGGTCTTCGGCTGGCCCGAAAGGCTGTTCGTCCGCATCAACGCGCTGCTGCCGCGAGTCGTCGACGGCTCGCTCCGCAAGCAGCTTCCCGTCATCCGCCGGCACGCTGCAGCCGCCGTCGCTGCGCGTGCCACGCAGTCCTGAGGAGAAACCATGAAACACGTACGTAACGCCCTATTCGTCTGTGCGGGCCTGCTTGCCGGGCCGCTGTTCGCGGCCGCGCCTGCCAACCCGGCCTTCGATGCCGAACTGCTGTCGATCCAGCAGGCCTGGGCCAGGGTGAACTACGAGACGCCTGCCGGCGATGAGCGGACCAGGGCGTTCGCAGCGCTCGAGAAGCGGGCTGAGAACTTCACCCACCACAACCCGACACGTCCCGAGGCGCTGATCTGGGAAGGCATCATCGAGAGCAGCTACGCAGGCGCGAAGGGTGGGCTAGGTGCGCTCTCGCTGTGCAAGGAAGCGCGGGGCAACCTCGAAGCGGCGCTGAAGCTCGATCCGAACGCGCTCGACGGTTCGGCCTACACCAGCCTCGGTGCCCTGTACTACAAGGTGCCCGGCTTCCCGGTCGGCTTTGGTGACGACGACAAGGCCGGGAAACTGCTGCAGAAGGCGCTCAAGCTGAATCCGGACGGCATCGACCCGAATTATTTCTACGCGGAATACCTGTTTGAAGAGGGCCGCCACGCGGAATCGCTGCAGTACCTCGACAAGGCGGGCAAGGCTGCGCCGCGTCCGGGTCGCGAAGTCGCGGACAAGGGCCGTCGCGGCGAGATCGCCGCTCTGGCCGCGAAGGTCAAGGCGAAGATGGGCTGAACGGAACCGCCGCGTGCTGCGCGCCAAGCCGGGTGAGCAGGGCGGTGAATTCTGCGGCGAGCGGCGCTTCGATTCGCAGCGCCGTTTCACTTCCGGGCGGCGTGAACTCGAGCCGCGTGCACGCGAGCAGCAATCGCTGCACGCCGAACCGCTCGCGAAACAGGCGGTTGTGCTTCCCCTTGCCATAGGTCGAATCGCCTACGATCGGGTGCGACTCGCCGGCGAGGTGGCGGCGCAACTGATGCC
>JAOUGW010000024.1 GCA_029865465.1 Gammaproteobacteria bacterium | reverse complement strand
TGAGCTACCTGGGAGTCCTTGTTCTTGCAACCGCAGTCGCTGGCACGCTGGCTGCTGCGCCCGCGCGCGCCGAGGACAACATGCGCTGCGGCAGCAAGATCGTTTCCGTCAGTGACGGCAAGGACAAGGTTCGCGCCCTGTGCGGTGAGCCGACGAGCGTCAGTTTCCAGGGAGTGGTCCGGCGCGCGGCCCGCTACGAGTATGGCTACGGTTACAGCCGCTACGAGTACTACGGCCCGGGTGTCATCGACATGCCCGTGGAAATCTGGACCTATAACTTCGGCAGCAGCAAGTTGCTGCGCAAGCTGCGCTTCGTGGGCGACGAACTCGACGAGATCCGCACCGACGGCTTCGGCTACTGATTCGGCGCATCGCGCCGCTGGCGGCGCACGTCGATCCAGCGATTGATCCTGGTTTCGAGCACGGACAAGGGCAGCGGGCCGCTGCCGATGACTTGTTCGTGGAATTCGCGGACGTCAAAGCGTTCGCCAAGGCGCTGCTCGGCCCGGCGACGCAGCTCGAGGATCTTGAGCTGACCGATCTTGTCGGCGAGCGCCTGGCCGGGACGGGCAATGTAGCGGTCGAGTTCGGCGGCGATGTCCGCCTCGCCGAGCGCCGTGTTCGCGCGCAGGTACTCGGCCGCCCGCTGGTGGCTCCAGCCCTGCGCGTGCAGGCCGGTGTCGACGACGAGGGCCGCCGCGTGCCTCAGCTCCGAGTCGATGGCGCCGAATTGGCTGTAGGGGTCTGCATAGAGCCCCAGGTCGGCCCCAAGCGACTCCGCGTACAGCGCCCACCCCGCGACGAAAGTGGCGTCGTCGCCGAAGCGCCGGAACCGTGGCAGATCAGGCGTCTCCTGCGCGATCGCTGCCTGGTAGAGGTGCCCCGGTACGGCCTCGCCCAGGTAGAGCGCGTCCATCGCATAGGACGGGCGCGAAGTGAGATCGCTGGTATTCACGTAAAAGACGCCGGCGCGTCCGGCGTTCGGCGGTAAGTACGACGCGCTGGCAGCGGCAGCCGCGCGAAAATCTTCAATCGGCCGGATCGCGAAAGTCGACTGCGGCCGGCGCAGGAACAACGCGGGTAATCGCGCATCGACGCGCTCGCGCAGCGCCGCGTACCCGGCCAGCATCGACTGGGCATTGCCGAACTGTAACTTCGCGTCCGCACGCAGCGCATCGAATACGGCCCGCGGCTCGCCCGCGATGCCGGGCACTCCCTGCAGACCCGCGAGACTCGCACGTAACCGCGCCACTTCGCGCTGGCCGAGTTCATGCACGTCTGCCGGCGTCATGTCGGTCGACGTGTAGTACCGCACGAGGTACGCGTACCAGAGGTCCCCGCTCGGCAGGTTCGACCACGACACGGATTCGCGCGCCCTGGGCAGGTATTCCCGGGCCAGGTAATCGTGCAGACGCCGATAGGCTGGCAGCACTTTCGTCCGCAGCTTGTCATCGTAAGCCTGCAGCAGTCGTCGGCGGTCGGCCGCGCTCGGACCGGCAGGGAAGTTCAGCAGTGGCTGCCAGAACACGGTCTGCCGCGGGTCCTCGAGCCGGCCGAACGCCTCGAGCTGCGGCAACGTGCGCTCGACCACGATCTGCGGCAGCACCACGCCCTTGGTGACGCCGGCACGCAGGTTGTTGATGGCCTGGTCCACCCAGGCGACGAAGCCATCCATGCGCGCGAGGAAGTTGTCGTAATCGCGCGTCGTCCTGAACGGATGCGCGCCCTGGCCTGAACCGAGCTGCGCAAAGACGCCCGGCCAGTTGGAGAACGAGTTGATCGCCAGCAGTTCGCTCGGGTACCGGTACCCGCCGATGCCGAGCTCACGCTGGCGCTTGAAGGCCGCGTACGTGACGAGGTCTTCGCCGGCCAGCTGCTTCCGGTCGATCGCCTGCAGTTTCTCGAGCGCCTCCTGTTCGATACCGAGCGAATCCGCCATCCAGCTCATGCTGGCGTAGTCGCCGAAGCGATCGTCGAACCGGTGGTCGCCGAGTTCGCTGGCACGTACGGGGTTCAGCGCGAGGTACTGGTCGAAATACGTCTCGACGACGCGATACAGCTCGGCCGCTGCAGCGTTCGACGCGCGCAAGGGTGCGGACAGCTCCGAAGGTATTTCTTCGGCTCGCGTCGACGGCTCGGCCGCGAAGTCGCATGCCGCCAATGCCAGCGCGGCAACCAGCAGTGGCAACAGCAGACGGTGGTGCGGCATTCGCTGGCGGCTCAACGGCGTGCCGCGATCCAGCGGTCGACCTTCGCTTCGAGCACGTCCATCGGCACGGCGCCATCGCGCAGGACTTCGCGGTGGAAGTCGCGCAGGTCGAACTTCGGCCCGAGCGCCTGCGCGGCCCGGTGGCGCAGGCCCTGGATCCGCAAGTCCCCCACCTTGTAGCCAAGCGCCTGGCCGGGCCGGGCGATGTAGCGTTCGACTTCGGAGACGACGTCCGACTCGGCCATCGTCGAGTTGTCGAGCATGAACCTGATCGCCTGCTCCCGCGTCCAGCCTTTCGCATGCAGTCCGGTGTCGACGACGAGGCGCATGGCGCGCAGCTGTTCGTCGTTCAGGCGACCGAACCACTGGTACGGATCGGTGAAGAGCCCGAGTTCCTGGCCGAGCGATTCTGCGTAAAGCGCCCAGCCTTCGACGTAAGCCGTGTAATCGCCGCCGAAGCGACGAAAACGCGGCACGCCGGCGAGTTCCTGCTGGATCGACACCTGGAAGTGATGTCCCGGCGCCGCTTCATGCAGCGACAGCGTCTCCATGCCGAACTTCGGCTGCGCCTTCAGGTTGAAAGTATTGACGTAGAACACGCCGGGTCGCGAGCCGTCTGCCGAAGGTTGCTGATAATACGCACCCGCCGCGGATTGCGCGCGGAACGCCTCGACCTCGCGCACTTCGTAGTCCGCCTGCGGCAACACCGAGAACAGCTGCGGCAGCGCGGCATCGATGCGCGTCTTGAGCGTACGATACCCGGCGAGCAGGTCCGAACCCTGCGTGAAGTAGAACTGCGGATCGGTTTCGAGGAACGTGAAGAACGCCTGGAGGTCGCCCTTGAACCCGACCTGCTGCCGGACCTTGTCCATTTCGTCCAGGATGCGCCGCACCTCGCCGAGGCCCAGCACGTGGATCTCCTCGGGCGTCAGGTTCGTGGTGGTGTGCTCCTGCACGTAGAAGGCATACCAGGCCGGTCCGTCAGGCAACGCCGTCCAGGCTACGCTGCTGCGCGTTTGCGGCAGGTATTCGTCGCGCACGAAATCGCGCAGGCGCCGGTAGGCGGGCAACAGCGTGCCATCGAGCGTCGTGGTGTATGCGGCGGTGAGCCGCTCACGGTCGGCCACGGAGATGGTCGCCGGAAACCTGCCGATCGGCGCGTAGTACTGGCTGTCCTGCGCCTGCGACACGACCATCGCGTCAAGCTGACCGAGCACCTTGGCCATGACGGCACGCGGTTGCACGACCCCCCTGGTCACGCCCTCCCGCATGTTGACGACCGCCTGGTCCATCCAGACCGCCAGACCACGCAGCCGCTGCAGCCAGTGCTCGTAGTCTGCGACCGTCGCGAATGGCTGTGCGTTGGTGCCCGAACCCAGCGCGGGCATCACGGTGAGCAGGCTGCCGGCCTGGTTGATCGGCAGCAGGTGCAACGGAAACCGCTCGCCCCGTGCTTCCCGTTCCCGCTCGTACAGGAAGATGTCGTACGAAATGCGGTCCGCCGGCGAGAGCGAATCCGGGTCGAGCGCGCGGACCGCCGCCAGGTACTTCTGGTTCATCGCGCGCGCGGCAGCCAGGTACTGCGGCCCGATCGAATTCGGCAGCTGGTCGTCGTAGCGATGATCGCCGATGTACGTTGCGAGCAGCGGGTTGGTGCGCAGGTTGTCTTCGAAGTAATTCTCGAGGAGCGCATCGAGTCGCTGCCTGGTGTCGGTCGCCGTTGCCGGCAACCGCATGCCCGGCGCCTTCGTGCCGGTCGGGAACGCGGGTGCCGAGACACAACCCTGCAAGGCCAGGGTCACTGCGAGCGCGAGGATCAGAGCGCTGGTGCGAAGAGACACGTCATTGCTTCCTGCCGGCGGCGAGGCCGCGATTATAGTGGCTTCAGCGCTCGACGATCGCGGTGACGCCCATGCCGCCGGCCGTGCAGATCGAGATGAGCCCGCGGCCGCCCCCGCGCTGATCGATCAACTTGGCGAGCGTCGCGACGATGCGCGCCCCCGTCGCCGCGAACGGGTGGCCCACGGCGAGGCTGCTGCCGTTCACGTTGAGCTTCGAACGATCGATCGAGCCGAGCGGCCGCTCGCGACCCAGCCGGTCACGGCAGAACCCGGCCGACTCCCAGGCCGCCAGCGTGCACAGCACCTGCGCCGCGAACGCCTCGTGAATCTCGTAGAAATCGAAGTCCTGCAGCGTGATTCCAGCGTCGTCCAGCATGCGTGGCACCGCATAGGCTGGCGCCATCAGCAGCCCTTCGTCCTGCAGGAAATCGACGGCTGCGACCTTGCCGAAGGTCAGGTAGGCCTGCACGGGCAGTCCCCTGGCACGGGCCCAGTCCTCGCTCGCGAGCAGCACTGCGGCAGCGCCGTCCGTCATCGGCGTCGAATTGCCCGCGGTCAGCGTGGCGCTGCCGTCGACCGGGAACACCGGCTTGAGCTTGGCCAGCTTTTCCAGCGAGGTATCGCGACGGAGGTTGTCGTCGCGCTGCACGCCATTGAATTCGATCACGAGGTCGTCGAAGAAGCCGGCATCGTACGCGGCGGCCGCACGCTGATGGCTGGCGAGCGCGAGTTCGTCCTGCGCCTCGCGCCGGATACCCCAGCGTCGCGCCATCAGCTCGCAGCTCTGCCCCATATTGAGTCCGGTTCTCGGCTCGACTACCGCGGGAAAACTCGGCTTCCAGTATCCCGGCCGCAACGCGGTCCAGGGCGCGAGCCGCTGACCCAGCGACCGGCCCCGCGCGCTGCGCAGCAGGATCCGGCGCAGGTTCTCGTTGATGCCGATCGGCGCGTCACTGGCAGTGTCGACGCCTGCCGCAATCGCGCTGTCGATCTGGCCCGCCGCGATCTTCAGGCCGAGCAGGATCGCCGATTCGAGGCTCGTGCCGCAGGCACGTTGCAGGTCGAAGGCCGGTGTGTGCGCGTCGAGCGTGGTGCCGAGCACGGATTCGCGGGTCAGGTTGAAGTCGCGTGCACTCTTCAGCACTGCCCCGGCGCCGACGTCGCCCAGGCGCTGGCCAGCGAGACGGTACTTGTCCGTCAGCGCCTGCAACGCCGCCGTCAGCATCTGCTGGTTGCTGCACTCCGCGTAGGCGCCCATGGAGCGCACGAACGGGATCCGGGCGCCGCCGACGATGGCGACACGGCGCGTGGTGTTTCCGACGAGCATGGAGTATCCCCGGCATTCCCTCGAGTCCGTCTAGGGTACCTCCGGACGACCCGATCCTCACTTCGGGTCGCGCCTCCCTGATATCCTTGACCTACTTCCCCCAGGCGAAAACCCGGCCCTGCGAGGCGCGGAGCGCACCATGAGCCACCTGCAGCTGCGAGCGACCGACGGCCACTCCTTCTCATCCTACCTGGCCCGGCCGGAGGGCCTCGCGCGCGGCGGCATCGTCGTGGTCCAGGAAATCTTCGGCGTGACCGGCCACATCGAGCGGGTCGCCGAACAGTTCGCCGCCGAGGGATACCTCGCGATTGCGCCGGCCTTGTTCGACCGCCAGGAACGCGGCGTCAACCTGGCCTACGACACGGCGGGCGTCGCTCACGGTTTCGCCCTCGCCAGCGCGGCCGACGAGAACGGGCTGATGGCCGATCTCGTCGCGACCATCGCTGCCGTCGCGCATGCGGGTGCGGTGGGCATGATCGGGTACTGCTGGGGTGGCCGCGTCGTGTACCAGGCGGGTAGCCGCACCAACATTGCCGCCGGCGTCGTCTATTACGGCGGCGGTATCCTGCAGGTCGTGGAACCCACGCCGCGCTGCCCGATGCAGTTTCATTTCGGCGAGCAGGACACGCACATCCCGCTGCGCGACGTAGAGAAGATTCGTGACGCGTTCCCGCAGGGCGAGTACCACACCTACGCCGCGGGTCATGGATTCAATTGCGCGGAGCGCGCCAGCTACGATGCTGCCGCGGCGCACCTGGCATTCGTCCGCGTCAAGGAATTCTTCGGCAGGCATCTCGGCTGACAGAGAGAGAAGATAAGACTCATGACGCTCAATCTCAAGGACCCCACCCTGCTGCGGCAGCAGTGCTACGTCGACGGCCAGTGGCTCGACGCGCGCAACGGCGGCACCAGACAGGTCACGAACCCGGCGACCGGTGCAGAACTCGGCACGGTGCCGTTCATGGGCGCCGACGAAACACGCGCCGCGATCGAGGCAGCCGCGGCCGCGTTCCCCGCCTGGGCTGCGCGCACGGCCAAGGACCGGTCCACGCTGCTGCGCCGCTGGCACGACCTGATGCTCGCGAACGCCGACGACCTGGCCACGCTGATGACCGCCGAGCAGGGCAAGCCGCTCGCCGAGGCCAGGGGCGAGATCACCTACGCGGCCTCGTTCATCGAGTGGTTCGCGGAAGAAGCCAAGCGGGTCTACGGCGACGTGATCCCGGGCCACCAGCCCGACAAGCGTATCTTCGTGCTGCGCCAGCCGGTCGGCGTCGTCGCGGCGATTACGCCGTGGAATTTCCCGGCAGCGATGATCACGCGCAAGGCCGGTCCCGCCCTCGCCGCCGGTTGCACCTTCGTGTGCAAGCCCGCCATGCAGACGCCCTACTCCGCGCTCGCCATGGCTGAACTCGCGCATCGCGCGGGCATCCCGAAGGGCGTGTTCAGCGTCATCACGGGCTCCGCGGTCGCCATCGGCGGCGAGATGACCTCGAACCCGATCGTGCGCAAGGTCACCTTCACCGGCTCGACCGAGATCGGCAAGAAGCTCATGGAGCAGTGCGCAGGCACGCTCAAGAAGCTCTCGCTCGAACTTGGCGGCAATGCGCCGTTCATCGTGTTCGACGACGCCGACCTCGACGCCGCCGTGCAGGGCGCGATCGCGAGCAAATACCGCAACACCGGACAGACCTGCGTCTGCGCCAATCGCCTGCTGGTGCAGGAAGGCGTCTACGACGCATTCGTGGCGAAGCTGGTCGCGGCGGTGAGCAAGCTGCGGATCGGCGACGGCCTGCTGGGCGCGACGGAGCAGGGCCCGCTGATCGACGACAAGGCCGTGGCGAAAGTGGAGGAGCACATCGCGGACGCGCTGGCCAAGGGCGGCAGGATCGTGCTGGGCGGCAGGCGCCACGCGCTGGGCGGCACGTTCTTCGAACCGACGATCATCACGGGCGTGAAGCCCACGATGATGGTCGCGCGCGAAGAGACTTTCGGCCCGGTCGCGCCCGTGTTCTCGTTCAAGGACGAGAAGGAGGCGGTCCGCATGGCCAACGACACCGAGTTCGGCCTGGCCTCCTATTTCTACACGCGTGACCTTGCGCGCTCGCTGCGCGTGGCCGAAGCGCTCGAGTACGGCATCGTGGGCCTCAACACGGGCATCATCTCGACCGAGGTCGCGCCGTTCGGCGGCGTCAAGGAATCGGGCTTCGGCCGCGAAGGCTCGAAGTACGGCATCCTCGACTACACCGAGCTCAAGTACCTCTGCATCGGCGGCATCGAGGGTTGAACCAGCGCTCGCTCATCTACCTGCTGGCGTTCATCGTCACGATCGGGTCGGTCGCGACCAACATCTACATCCCGGCGTTGCCGGTGGTGCGCGAGTACTTTGGCTCGAGCGTCGCGCAGGTCCAGGCCACGTTCTCGATCGCGCTGCTGACGTTCGCGATCGGCATGCTGTTCTGGGGCCCGTTCGCCGACCGCTATGGGCGGCGCCTGGCAATCCTCGCCGGCGTCGGCCTGATGGCGGCGGGCTCGGTCGTCTGCCTGTTCGCGCCGAGCCTGGCCTGGCTGATCGTCGGCCGCGGCGTGCTCGCGTTCGGCACGGCCACGGGCATTGCCGTCTCGCGCACGATCGTGAGCGACCTCTACCCGGACAGCATGGCGCGCGTGCTCGCGCAGCTCGCGATCTTCGCGGTGGTGTCGAGCGCATCGGCCCCCGTGATCGGCGGCTTCCTGACGACCTGGCTTGGCTGGCGCGCCGTGTTCGTGGCCCAGGTCCTGATGGCCGCGGCGGTAGCCTGGCTCACCTGGAAGTACCTGCCGGAGACGCGCCCCGCGACGAAGCAACCACCGGCCGTGCGCGAGATGGCGCGCGTGGCACGCTCGCTGGTGGTCAAACCCGGTTACCTGAGCTGCGTGCTGCAGTCGTCGGCCGCCTATTCGATGTTCGTAGTGTTCATCTCGCTCGCGCCGTACGTCATGGTGACCGCGATGGGCCGCCCGGCCACGGAATACGGCTTGTACTACCCGCTCATCTCGTTCGGCTACGTCGCCGGCAACTGGGCCGTCGGCCGGTTCTCGGCTCGCGGACAGCACTGGACGATCGCCTTCGGCGTCAGCCTGCAGCTGGCGGCCGCGCTCTGCGCCCTGGTCTTCTCGGCGTTCGGATTCCAGCACCCGCTGTGGATCTTCCTGCCCATGGGGGTGCTCTATTTCGGCCAGGGCCTGTTCATGCCCCACCTCACCGCGATCGCCGTGAGCCTGGCCCCGCCGCACGCGACCGGCGTGGGTTCGAGCACGCTCGGCTTCCTGAACCAGTTCATGTCGGCGGTCTGCGTGCAGGCCATGGGCCTGGTGGGAGCGGAGACCGCGATGCCGATGCTGCTGTTCTGCGCCGGGGCGGCTCTTTTCCAGCTGGTCGTGCTGCGGCTGTCGCCCCGGATGGAGGCCCCGACCAGGGTCGCCTGATCCTGTGCTGGCTGCGGAATCCGTTGGTCCGGCGCGGCCGAAAGCGGTCAGCGTGATATCGTTCGCCGCCCGGCCCGTCTCGCGATTTCCAGCATGACCTTTCTCGGCACCCCAGACTTCGCCCACGGTTCGCGCCCCCGCGTCGGCGTCATGCTCGTGAACCTGGGCACCCCCGCGGATCCTTCGCCCCGCTCGGTGCGGAGGTACCTGGCCGAGTTTCTGTCCGACCCGCGCGTGATCGAGGCGCCGCGCCTGCTCTGGTGGCTGGTCCTGCATGGCGTCATCCTGCGCACGCGCCCGAGGCGCAGTGCCCGCGCTTACCAGAAGATCTGGACACCGGAAGGCTCGCCGCTGCTGATCGAATCGCGCAAGCTCACCGCGGGTCTCGCGACCCGGCTGCAGCAGCGCTTCGGCGACGACGTCGTGGTCGATCTGGCGATGACCTACGGCCAGCCGTCGATTCGCTCGGTGCTCGCAAGGTTCCGCGAACGGAACGTGCGGCGCCTGCTGGTGCTGCCGCTCTACCCGCAGTATTCATCGACGACGACCGGCAGCATCTTCGCATTCGTCACGCGCGAGCTGTCGCAGTGGCGCTGGATGCCGGAGCTGCGTTTCGTCAACCAGTACTGGGAACGCGAGTCGTACCTGCGTGGCATCGCGGACAGCGTCGCGAAGCACTGGGAAGTGCACGGCCGCAAGCACCTGTTGTTCTCCTTCCACTCGATCCCGAAGCGCTATTTCCTCGCCGGCGACCCGTACCACTGCTTCTGTCTCGGCACGGCCCGCAGCGTCGCGCAGCGGCTCGGCCTGGCCGAGGACGAATGGTCGCTCGGATTCCAGTCGCGGTTCGGCCGCGAGGAATGGCTGAAGCCGTACGTGGACGTGATGCTGCAGGGCTACGCGAAGACGGGCCCGAAGCGCGTCACGGTCGTGTGCCCGGGATTCGCGACAGACTGCCTCGAGACGCTCGAGGAAATCAGCATGCAGAACCGCGACCTGTTCCTCGCACAGGGCGGCGAGGCGTTCGACTACGTGCCGTGCCTGAACTCGAGCCCGGCGCACGTCGAAGTGATGGCAGACGTCGTGCTCCAGCACGTGGGCGGCTGGCCCGAGTTCGGCGCCGGGCGCCTCGACGACGACGCCCTCGCCGCGCAGCGCGAGCGCGCTCTGGCCCGCGGCGCCCAGCGCTGACGGCGTGCAACGTTCGGCCGATCATGCCACTCGGACGTTTTCTCGAGATCAGCCTCGCGACGACCGACGTCGCGGAGTCGCTCGCGTTCTACGAGTCGCTCGGTTTCGTGCAGGCGTCGGTCGGCGAAGCGTGGCCGCATCCTTACGCGGTGGTCACTGACGGACGAGTCAGTCTCGGTCTGCATGGAGCGGAGTTCGAAAGCCCGCTGCCGACCTGGGTCGCGCCTTCGTTGCGCGAACGACTCGCCACGCTCGCCGCCCTCGGCGTACCCATCGAGGACGTGCGCCTCGACGATGTCGCGATGCACCAGGTGCTCTTGCGCGAACCGTCGGGCCAGCGGTTGCGGCTGCTCGAGGCCCGCACGTTCTCGCCGCCCGCGCTGTCGCCGGCGCATTCGAGCACCCTGGGTTATTTCGAGGAGTTCGCTCTCGCGACGCTGGACCTCGCCGCCGCCGCCGCGTTCTGGGAACGCCTGGGGTTCGTTGCCTTCGAGCCAGTCCTGGAGCCGCTGCCGAAGGTCGTCGCGGCCAGCCGCGATCTCAACCTCGGGCTCTACGGGATCGACCTGACGGCACCTATGCTGGTCTTTTCCGATGCCACGATGCCGGACCGGATCGAGAGCCTGCGCGATCGCGGCTATCGCTTCACGCAGCGCATGCCGCGCGAACTGCTGGCGGTCGGAGCCACCTTGCTCGAGGCGCCGGAGGGCACGCAGCTGCTGTTGCTCAAGGCACCGGCGGACTGATTGGACCGGGCGAAGCGGCCGCGATTTCAAAGCGGATCTCGAGCGTGTCCGCGACCTGGATGGCGCCGCCGGCGACCGAGAACGGGGTGATGCCGAAATCCGTCTGGTTCAACCGCAGTTCGCCGCGCGCGACCAGGCCGTTCGCATCGCGCTCGACGACGACCGGAATTTCCTGCTCGCGCTCGACTCCTTTCAGCGTCACGGCCACGCGCACGATGGGTTGCGGCCAGGCACCGGACGCTGCCGCGGATCGCAGCGTGATCGCGGGGAAATGCGCTCCGTCGAGGACCTCGGCGCGCAGCATGTTGCGGCGGGTGCCGGCCCGCGCATCGTCCGGCACGGGCGCCGCGAACTCAGGGCCCGCCGCGGCACGCGCTGCGGGCGAATCCACGTCGAAGCGTTCCACCGGCACGCTGAGTTCGAAGGACGAGTCCGCAGGCGTGCTCCCGAGCCAGACCGAGCCGGCTTCGTCCGCTGAGATGATCACGTGGTCGTGGCCCAACCGCGCGAGCGGGCCGGCTCGACGGACGATGACGGTGACGACGGTCCGCTCCGGGTCAACCTGGAGCGTGCGCGCGCCTGCGCGCGTCGCTGCCGCACCTGCCGGGCCTGCGGACTGCGACTGCGACTGCGACTGCGACTGCGAGGCATTCGCAGCGGTCGGCGGTGCCGCAGTCGAGCGACAACCGGCCGCGATGGCCAGCATTGCAAGAATCGCGCAACGCCCGGCGCGCCCCGCGTTTTCCCGCGCGTTTGTTAACATGACAAGATCATCCCACAGGAAGCCACTCCATGCCCCTGCGCAACACCGCGGAAGCCTACGGCAGTCTCGCCAAGTTCCTGCACTGGGCCATCGTGCTGCTGATCGTGCCGCAGTACTTTCTCGCGGAAGCCGCGGATGAATTGCCGAACGGCATCGAGAAACTCCAGATCCTCGACTGGCACAAGTCGCTCGGCATGATGGTGCTGCTGCTGGCGCTTGCGCGCATCGGCTGGAAAGTCATGAACCGCGGCCTGCCGGGCCCCATTGGCGAACCGTGGCAGCGCAAGGCCGCGGCGGCCGGCCACGGCCTGCTCTACCTGCTGATCCTCGCCCAGCCGATTTCCGGCTGGGCCATGTCCTCGGCCGCCAATTACCCGGTGACCCTCTTCGGCTGGTTCCAGTTCCCGGCGCTGGTCGCCGAGAACCACGATCTGCACGAAACACTGGAGGAAGTGCACGAAGTGTTCTTCTACTCGCTCATCGCTGTGGCGGCCGTGCACATCGCCGCTGCGCTCTATCACCACTTCGCGCTGAAGGACGGCGTGCTGCGACGCATGTTGCCGTTCTCGCGGTCGTAGCCATGCCTGCGCGCTGCTGCGCAGGCGTCCTGGCGCTGCTGGCGGTCCTCGGACTGGGCCCCGCAGCGCACGACGCCAGCGCCGCGGCAGCGTCCTGGACGATCGATCCGGCGCGCAGCCAGCTGACGTTTCATCCCCGGCTCGCGGGCGGTGAATTCGCAGGCCGTTTCGAGCGTTTCGAGGCGACCATCCGGTTCGACGCCGCCGATCTTGCCCATTCCAGCCTGTTGGTCGTCGTCGACCTGCTCAGTGCCCGTACCGGTGACACCGATCGTGATACTGCGTTGCAAGGAAGCGACTTTTTCCAGACCACGCGCTGGCCCAGGGCCACGTACACGAGCACCGGGATCAAGTCGCTGGGCGGCGGCCGCTATGAGGCCACCGGCAAGCTCACGCTGCGCGACGTTGCGCGCGACGTTCGCGTCCAGTTCCGCTTCGACTCGACTGCGCCCCCCAGGGGCGCAGCGCACATGACTGGCTCGTCGAACATCCGGCGCCTGGAGTTCGGCGTGGGCCAGGGTGACTGGCGCAGCACCGAATGGCTCGACGATGCGGTGCGGGTGGAATTCGACCTGGCGCTGCGCGCCGCACGCTGACGCGGCGCTCGCCGTCAGGTAGGCGGGCCGGCGGAAACGGGCATAGAATTCCACCTCGCTGCGGGAACTGGCAGCGTCTTCCACCACCATTCGAGACGAGGGCGTCCATATGACATTGCGTTCCAATGCGGTTGCTACACGCCTGCTGCTGGCGCTCGCCATCGGCCTCGCGCTCGCCGGCTGCCAGAAGAAGGAGGAGCAGGCTGCCAAGGAAGCCGCCGCTCCCGTGGCAACGACGGCATCCGAGGCCCTCGAAGGCCAGGTCGACATCGTCGCGTGGCCGGGCTACCTCGAGCGCGGCGAAACCGACAAGAACTACGACTGGGTCACCCCGTTCGAGCAGGACACGGGTTGCAAGGTCAACATCAAGACGGCCGGCACGTCCGACGAAATGGTCTCGCTGATGACGCAGGGCGGTTACGACCTCGTCACGGCTTCGGGCGATGCGTCGCTGCGCCTGATCCGCGGCGGCACCGTGCAGCCGATCGACGTCGCGCGCGTCCCGAGCTTTGCCAACGTGGACGAGCGCCTCAAGCAGGGCTCCTGGCATTTCGTCGACGGCAAGAACTACGGCACGCCCTACCAGTGGGGCCCGAACGTGCTGATGTACAACACGAAGGCGTTCCGCACCCCGCCGAAGTCGTGGTCGGTCGTGTTCGAAGAGCAGAAGCTCGGCGACGGCAAGAGCAACAAGGGCCGCGTGCAGGCCTACGACGGTCCGATCTACATCGCGGACGCCGCGCTGTACCTCATGGCGAAGAAGCCGGCACTGGGCATCAAGGACCCCTACGAACTGAACGAGGAGCAGTACGCGGCCGTGCTCGACGTCCTGCGCAAGCAGCATCCCCTGGTGCACCGCTACTGGCACGATGCCAACGTCGCCGTGCAGGACTTCACCAATGAAGGCGTGGTGGTCTCGGGCTCGTGGCCGTTCCAGGTCAACACGCTGGTCGCGAACAAGCAGCCCGTCGCCAGCGTCGTCCCGGACGAAGGCGCGACTGGCTGGGCCGACACGACCATGCTCGCCGCGAACGCGAAGCATCCCAATTGCGCGTACAAGTGGATGGAGTGGTCACTGAACGCCAAGGTGCAGGGCGACGTCGCTGCCTGGTTCGGCTCGGTACCGGCCGTGCCGGCCGCGTGCAAGGGCAATGCCCTGCTGACCGACACGGGTTGCGCCACCAACGGCTTCGACAACTTCGACAAGATCCACTTCTGGCGCACGCCGGAAGCCGCGTGCAGCACGGGCACGTGCGTGCCTTACAGCCGCTGGGCGACGGACTACGTCGCCGTGATGGGCGGCCGCTGACCGGAGGATGAGGTCTCGAGCGCGCGGCATTCCACGGGGAATGCCGCGTGCCGAGCCCGCAGTCGATATGACTCCCGCGATCGAACTGCGCGCAACGCGCCGCGCCTTCGGCTCCGTCATCGCGCTCGATTCGGTCTCGCTGACGGTCGCACCCGGTGAATTCTTCGCCCTGCTCGGCCCGTCGGGCTCGGGCAAGACCACGTGCCTGCGCCTGATCGCGGGCTTCGACCAGCCGGACAGCGGCACGATCCTGCTCGACGGCGAGGACGTGACCAACACGCCGCCGTTCGCCCGCAACGTCAACACCGTGTTCCAGGACTACGCGCTGTTTCCGCACATGACCGTGGCGGAGAACGTCGCGTACGGACTGAGGGTGCGCGGCATTGCCGCAGCCGAGCGCTCAAAGCAAGCCGTCGCAATGCTCGACCTGGTCCGGCTCGGCGAATTCGGCGCGCGCCGGCCGCACCAGCTCTCCGGTGGCCAGCGCCAGCGCGTGGCGCTGGCCCGCGCGCTGATCAACCGCCCGAAAGTGCTCCTGCTCGACGAGCCGCTCGGCGCGCTCGACCTCAAGCTGCGCGAGGAGATGCAGGCGGAACTGAAGGGCCTGCAGCAGCGTCTCGGCATCACGTTCGTGTTCGTCACGCACGACCAGGGCGAGGCACTGAGCATGGCGGATCGCGTTGCCGTGTTCAGCCAGGGGCGCATCGAGCAGCTCGATACGCCGCGCGAACTCTACAACCGGCCGCAGACCGCATTCGTCGCGAGCTTCGTCGGCAGCGCGAATGTCGTTGGACGGGAGGCCGCGCGGTTCCTGACCGGCAGCAGCCGGGCCTTTGCGATCCGGCCCGAACTGATCGACCTGCTCACGCCGGACGAGACTGCAGCAGACGGCTGCGTGCAGTGCGCCGGTGAAGTCGTGGATGTCCTCTATCACGGCGCGAGCAGCCGGCTGCGCGTAAGGGTCGACGAGCACACGACCCTGGCCGTGGCGCGCGCCGAGACCATGGGCGATGGCGTCGCGGGGCTGGCGACGGGCGCACGCGTGCGTCTTGCCTGGCGACCCGAACACACCGTGCCGTTGCAGGACTGACCATGGCCGGCCGCGCGGGGTTTTCGCTGCAGGGACGCCAGGCGTTCTACTTCGCGCTGCTGCTCGCCCCGCCGCTGCTCTGGCTCGGCATCGTCTATCTCGGCTCGCTCTTCACGCTGCTGCTGCAGAGCTTTCATGCGATCGACGAGTTCACGGCCCGCATCGTGCCGCAATTCACGCTCGCGACGTACCGGCAGCTGCTCACCCAGCCCGCGCACATCGACATCATCGTGCGCACGCTGCTGATGGCGGTCGCCGTGACCCTGGCGGCGGCGGTCATCGCGTTTCCGGTGGCGCTGTACATGGCGCGCTACGCCGGGCCACGGATCAAGGCGCTCTTCTACGTCGGCGTGATGCTCCCGATGTGGACCAGCTACCTCGTCAAGGTCTACGCGTGGCGGCTGATCCTCGCCAAGCAGGGCATCGCAAGCTGGGGCTTCGAGCAATTCGGACTCATGGGTGCGCTGGACAGGGCGCTGGAGGTGCCGGTCGTCGGCGGGCCGTCGCTGGCCTCGTCGTACATCGGCATGTTCGTCGTGTTCGTCTACATGTGGTTGCCGTTCATGATCCTGCCGCTCGCCGCCGCGCTCGAACGCGTGCCGGCTTCGCTGCTGCAGGCCTCGGCCGATCTCGGCGCCAGGCCGGGCCAGACGTTCCGCAACGTCGTGCTGCCGCTCGCACTGCCCGGACTCGCCGCGGGCTCGATCTTCACGTTTTCGCTCACGCTCGGCGACTACATCATTCCGAGCGTGGTCGGCGCGCCCGGCTACTTCATCGGCATGATGGTTTACCAGCAGCAGGGCACCGCCGGCAACCTGCCACTCGCGGCTGCGTTCGCGGTGGTGCCGATCGTGCTGATCGGCCTGTACCTGGCGCTCGCCCGGCGGCTGGGGGCGTTCGATGCGCTCTGAGCAGCCACGCCGACCGTCGTGGGAACGCCCATCGCTGTTGACCAGGGTGATGGCGGCAGCCGGCCTCGTGTTCCTGCATGCGCCCGTCTGGGTGATCACGCTGTATGCGTTCACGACGGAAGACCGCACTTACCAGTTCCCGCCACCCGGGTTGACGCTGCACTGGTTCGACGTGGCCTTCGCCCGCAACGACATCTGGGAGTCGATGCGGCTCTCGCTGCTCGTCGCCTCCGCGGCCACGCTCTTCGCCATCGTTCTCGGCACGCTGGCCGCATTCGCACTCGCCCGGCGCACGTTCAGCGGCAAGGAATCGATCACGCTGCTGTTCGTGCTGCCTATCGCGCTGCCGGGGATCCTCACCGGCCTGGCCCTGCTCGCGGGCATCCGTACGATCGGACTCGAGCCCGGCTTCTGGACCATCGTCGCGGGCCACGCCACGTTCTGCCTCGTCATCGTCTACAACAACGTCGTAGCGCGCCTGCGCCGCATCCCGCCGAGCTGGGTCGAAGCCTCGATGGATCTCGGCGCGCGTGGCCACCAGACCTTCCGGTACGTGCTGCTGCCGCAGATCGCCACCGCGCTGCTGGCGGGCGGCATGCTGGCCTTTGCGCTGTCGTTCGACGAGATCATCGTCACGCTGTTCACGGCCGGGCACGAACGTACCCTGCCGATCTGGTTCTACAGCGAATTGTTCCGGCCGCGCGAGCGGCCCGTCACCAACGTCGTCGCCGTCGTCGTCATTCTCGTCACGCTCGCTCCGATCCTGCTCGCGTACTACCTGACGCGGCCGGACGAGAGGGGAAGTGACTAGTGATTAGTGAGCAGTGAATAGTCGGGGGAGATGACGCCGCATCCGGTGCATCGGCACCTCCCGCTATTTACTGCTCACTATTCACTACTCACTACTCACTATTCACTACTCACTACTCACTACTCACTACTCACTACTCACTTCCGCAAAGCACTGGAGCTGAAACATGCAGACCAAACTCCTCATCAACGGCAAGCTCGTCGCGGGCGAAGGCAAGGTCGAGGACGTGCTGAACCCAGCCACCGGCAAGGTGCTGGCGCGGGTTCCTGAAGCCTCCCGCGGCCAGATCGACGCGGCCGTCAAGGCGGCCGACGCTGCATTCGAGGGCTGGGCGCGCACGGCACCGAAAGACCGCGCGTACCTGCTGCTCAAGCTTGCCGATCGCATCGAGGCCGACGGCGCCGCGTTCGCAAAAGTGGAATCGCAGAACTGCGGCAAGCCGCTCGCGGCTGCGCTCAACGACGAGATCCCTGCCATCGCCGACGTGTTCCGCTTCTTCGCCGGCGCGTGCCGAACGATGACGGGGGCCGTGGCAGGTGAATATCTCGCGGGGTTCACCAGCATGATTCGCCGCGACCCGATCGGCGTCGTTGCCTCGATCGCGCCGTGGAATTACCCGCTGATGATGGCGGCCTGGAAGCTCGGCCCGGCGCTCGCCGCGGGCAACACCGTCGTGCTGAAGCCCTCCGAGCAGACCCCGCTCACGGCGCTCAAGCTCGGTGAGTTGCTCGCCGAGATTTTCCCTGCCGGCGTGGTGAACATCGTCTGCGGCCGCGGCCGCAGCGTCGGGGCGCCGCTGACGCGGCACGCCAAGGTGCGCATGATCTCGCTGACCGGCGACGTCGCGACGGGCGGCAGGATCCTCATGCAGGCCGCGGACGGCATCAAGCGCACTCACCTCGAACTTGGCGGCAAGGCACCCGTGATCGTGTTCGACGATGCAGACGTCCAGAGTGTCGTCGAGGGCGTGCGCACCTTCGGCTACTACAACGCGGGCCAGGACTGCACGGCCGCCTGCCGCATCTATGCGGGCGCGAAGGTATACGACAGGCTCGTCGCCGACCTCTCGAGCGCGGTGAGCACGATCAAGACCGGGCTGCAGACGGCGAAGGGTGTGGAGATGGGGCCGCTGATCAGCGCCGAACAACGCGATCGGGTCGCGGGTTTCGTGAAGCGCGCGCAGCGGCAGAAGCACATCGAGATCACCGCGGGTGGCAACGCCGGCGCAGGCGGCGGCTTCTTCTTCGAGCCGACCGTGATCGCCAATGCGCGCCAGAGCGACGAGATCGTGCGGCGCGAGGTGTTCGGACCCGTCGTCTCGGTCACGCGCTTCAAGGATACGGACGACGCCGTGAAGTGGGCCAACGATTCGGAGTACGGGCTCGCGTCGTCGGTGTGGACACAGGACGTCGGCAAGGCGATGACTGTCGCGTCACGCCTGCAATACGGCTGCACCTGGATCAACACGCACTTCATGCTGGTGAGCGAGATGCCGCACGGCGGCCTGAAGCGCTCCGGCTACGGCAAGGATCTCTCGGCGTACGCGCTCGAGGATTACACGGTAGTGCGTCACGTCATGGCGAAGCTTTAGTCCCTGCTCGCAGTGGGTTAGGCGACTAACCTCGCCAGACCCGCACGAGCTGCAACGTGAAAGCCACGAATCTGTCACAGCAGCGTCCTGCTTCGAGGCGCACGATGTCTGCGTCAGGCCAGCCGCTCCCCCAGGGTGCGCCTGACACAGGCCGAGAGGCAGCATCAGCCAATAGATGGCAGCAGGGACGGATGCGTTGAGTCCTCGACGTCGACCGCACACCGGAGCAGGAATCCCCCCTCCTGCTCCGGTTTCTTATGCCCCGAACTCGGCGAGCAGCTTGTCGATCATCCCTTCCGCCTGCCGGCCGTAGCCGCCGCCGAAGAGATTGAAGTGATTCAGCACGTGATACAGGTTGTAGAGCGTGCGGCGCGTGCCGGCAGCCTGGTCGAGCGGCCACGTCGCCTGGTAGGCAGCGTAGAAGCGCGGACCGAACCCGCCGAACAGCCGTGTCATGGCGATGTCCGTCTCGCGATCACCGTAGTAAACAGCGGGATCGAAGATCGCCGGTTCCCGCGAACCTGACACCACGCCCCAGTTGCCGCCCCACAGGTCGCCGTGCAGCAGCGAGGGGACCGGGCGGTAGCTGGAAAAGAATGCCCCGCAACGCTCGCCGAGTTCACGGCCGCGCTCGACGACGTTCGAATCCAGTCCATTGGCCCCTGCCAGGTCGAGCTGAAAGCCCAACCGCCGCTCGCGAAAGAACCGCACCCAATCGTCGTCCCATGCGTTCAGCTGCGGCGTCGCACCGATGGTGTTGTCGCGATGCCAGCCGCAGCGCGGCGCCGTCATCCGGTGCTGCATCGCAAGCCGCTCAGCGAGTTGTGCCTGCGGTGCCCCGTCGCTCCCGGCCGCTGGCTCCAGCTCCAGCCATTCGAGCGCGAGCAGCGCGTGACCGCCAGCTTCGCCCACCGCCAGCACCGCGGGCACGCGCAAGGCGCCGGCTGCGGCCAGCGCCTGCAGTCCTTCCGCCTCCGCTTCGAACTCAGACAGCGAGTCCGCCCCTGCTACTTTGACGAACGCGTCGCCGCCCTCACCGTGCCAGCGCACGCAGCGATGAATGCTGCCGCCGGTCACCGCGGTTGCAGGCATCGCGGCAAACGGGCGCCCGGCGTTGCGAGACAGCCAGGTGGAGATCGCGACGCCGGCGGTCATGGGCACCCTCGCGTCATCGGGCGTCGACTCAGGCTGCGTGCCGTGAATGCAGGCGTCGCGCCTGGTCGCGCAGCAACCGGCCGAAGTTCTGCGTTTCGCAGAAGGTATCGAGCGTGGCGAGGTCCGGCGGCAGGAGCCGCAACTCGCTCATGCGGCTGATCGGCAGCGGCATGTCGCAAGCGATCGACGTCAGCCGCCGCGACAGCAGCGCCGTCTCGCGATGTTCGCGCAGGCTCTCGGCGACGAACGTGGCGTTGCGGAACTTGAGCTTGCCGACCTGGTCGATGCTGTCGAGCACGCCGTCGAGCGTGTGGAAATGCTTGAGCAGCGTCTGCGCCGTCTTGCGACCCACGCCCGGCACGCCTGGAATGTTGTCGACCGCATCGCCCATCAGCGCGAGGAAGTCCGCCATGCGCTCCGGGACGACGCCGAATCGCTCGGCAATGTCGTCGTACCCGTAGCGGACGTCAGCCACCGCGTCCCAGTACACGTCGACTGACGACAGCAGCTGCGTCAGGTCCTTGTCGCGGCTCACGATCGTGACGGGCAGGCCCGCCGCACGCGCGCGCGTCGCCAGCGTACCGATGATGTCGTCGGCCTCGTAGCGCGAGCTGCCGTAGCGCGCCACGCCGAGCGCGGCGCAGAGATCCTGGCACAGCGCGAATTGCCGCTTCAGCTCGACGGGCGCGGGCTCGCGGTTGGCCTTGTAGGGCGGATAGATCTCGTTGCGATACCCCTGCTCCAGGCTCTCGTCGAACGCGACGGCGATGTGCCGCGGAGATTCCTTCTCGAGCAGTTCGGCGAGAAAGCGCGCGAAGCCGAGCACGGCATTGACGGGATTGCCGTCGCGATCGGCGACGTCCACGGGCACCGAGAACCACGCGCGGAAGATGAAGACGCTGGCGTCGACGAGGTAGAGCATCGGGTGCGGGACCTAGATGTCCCACTCCGGTTTCTGGCCCGTGAAGTCGTCGATGCCTTCGAACAGCGTCGCGACCCAGCGGTTCTCGTCTGCGGTCAGCTCGGGCCGCGCGATGTCGAACAGCAGGATGACCCGGGTGAGGTCGCTGTCGTTCCAAGCCTCGTGCTCGATCGAGTCGTCGAACACCCAGGCACGGCCTTCCCGCCACTCACGCACTTCATTGCCGACTCGGAGCCGGCATTTGCCGGGCACGATCAGCGGCAGGTGCACGATCAGGCGAGTGTTGATCAGGCCGTTATGCGGTGGGATATGCGCGCCCGGCTTGAGTTGTGAGAACAGCACCGACGGGGTACGCCCGGGAATCCTTGCGAGCGGCGCGTTGGCGAGTGCGGCCAGCGTCTTCGGACAGCGCGCTGCGTTGGCCTCGTTCAGCTCCCCGTTCTGCCAGAGGTAGAACGCCGTCCACGCGGGATTGTTGGTCATCCCCATCTGCTCGGAGTACGGACGGTTCGGATCGCCCTTTACGTACGGGGTGAAGGCAGCATCGTCCTGCAACACGCCCTGCAGCTCCGCGCGGATGTCGTCCGTCGCTGCCTCGACCGCGTCGAGCCACGGGAAATCGGCGCGGTCGTAGAACTGCATCTGCGGCAGCTGCGGGAAATAGAAATAGCGCGGCTCCTGCAGGTAGACGCGCTTGCGGCCGAGCAGGATGTCGAGCGCCTGGCCGAAGCGCGTGTTCGACTGCGATTCGTCGTAGCCGCGCCCATTGAGCCACGCCCGCATGTGGTCTTCGTAGCGCTTGGCGAACTGCTCGTTGGCCTGCTGCACGCGACGCAGTTCCTGCAGCAGGTCGGGGGGCAGCTTGTCGGGCGGCGGCGCCGAACGCAGTGCCGCGCGGTAATACGCGGAGGCCGCCCTTGTGTCGCCACCGCGCTCCAGGCTGTCCCCCTTCATGATCAGGGCACGCAGGTTGCGAGGGTCGAGCGCAAGCACGCGGTCGACGGAGGCGCCCATCCCGGCCCAGTCCTGCAGCGAGCGGCACGAGTAGGCGAGCCCCAGCATGACGGCGACGTCGGCCTGCCCGGCCTGCGCCGCCTGCATGAAAAGATCGCGGGCGGCAGGGGCATCGCCGCGGCGGAGAGCGTCGGCCGCGGCGCGTGCCAGCGCTGGGCCATCGTTGCGAGGAGCATTCATGGTGCGCGAAGGATAAGAGATCGGGCGGCAGGTTGCTGACCGACGACGCAGCGGGGCGGCCCATGCGAGGATGCGCGCATGAGCAGCGTGTCCTGGCCCACGGCGGCCACATCGACGGCGGCAAGGATCGAAATCGTACCGATCGGCCGGCAGCACATCGCCGGCTTCCACGCCGCACTCGACTGCGTCGCGAAGGAACGCCGCTACCTCGCGCTGCTCGAGGCGCCGTCGTTGTGGCGTACGCGCCGGTTCGTGCTCGCAAGCCTGCAGGCTGGTGCGGTGCACGTGGTGGCGGTGGCGGACGACCGGGTGGTCGGCTGGTGCGACCTGCGACCGAAGGCGGCACCGGCCCTGCGGCACACCGCCGTGCTCGGCATGGGGGTCGTCGCAGCTTTCCGGAGCCAGGGCATTGGGAGCCGCCTGCTCAC
>JAOUGW010000218.1 GCA_029865465.1 Gammaproteobacteria bacterium | reverse complement strand
GGCGGGCGTCGGATCCCTGTCGTCCTCACCGAGCACGTACACGCGCACGCTCGTCGCGCCGACGAAGGATGCGACGTTGGGCGAGATGCCGCGGCGCACGAGTGAATCGAGGAACTCGCCGAGCGTCGTCCAGTCGATGGGGTACTTGATGTCGCCCTGGTGCTGGAGAATGTCGGCCTTCATCGCGTCGTTGAGCGGGCCGCCGGACTCGCCCTCGCCCATGATCTCGAGCGTGACGCCCTGCTTGAGATCGCTCATGCCGCGGCCGTCCGCGATCAGGGACTGGTTGGCCCACGACAGGACGTTGATGAAGCCGGGCGCGACGGCCTTGCCGGTCGCATCGATCGCGGACGTCGCCCTGGCGCCGGAGAGGTCGCCGACCGATGCGACGCGGTCGCCTCGAATGCCGACGTCCGCGCGCCGACCCGGCGTGCCGGAGCCATCGTAGAGCGTGCCGTTGCGGACGATCAGATCATAGGTTGCGGCCGGTGCCGGCGCGGCGACGGGCGTGTGCGCGACGCGGCTGCTCGCGCAGCCCGCGATGAGGAGTGCAGCCAGGACAGCGGCCGCTGTGGTTGAACATCGATGAACCATGCGCACTCAGACCCCGATCGCGGCGGCACGCCCGGCCGGTGCGCGAACACCGAGCGCGTGGCAGATGGCCACGGTCAGCTCGGCGCGGTTCAGCGTGTAGAAGTGGAATTCCCTCACCCCGTTGTGCTGCAGGCGCTTGACCTGCTCGATCGCAAAGCTGGCCGCAATCAGGCGACGCGTCTCCGGATCGTCCTCGAGCCCGTCGAAGCGGTGCACGAGCCAGTCAGGCACGCTCGTGCCGCAGCGCTTGGCGAACTTCAGCATGTGCGGAAAACGCGTGATGGGCAGGATGCCCGGGACGATCTCGGCGTTGATGCCCGCCGTGGCGCACTGGTCGCGGAAACGCAGGAAGATGTCGGTGTCGAAGAAGAATTGCGTGATCGCGCGGCTGGCGCCCGCATCGACCTTGGCGCGCAGGTTGTCGAGGTCGAACTTCGCGCTCGGCGCTTCCGGGTGTACCTCGGGATATGCCGCCACCGAGATGTCGAAATTGCCGACGCTGCGCAGCCCCCGCACCAGGTCGACCGCGTACGCGAAACCCTCCGGATGCGGGCGGTACGTCGACTGGCCGGACGGCATGTCGCCACGCAGCGCCACGATGTGGCGCACCCCCATGTCCCAGTAGCCGCGTGCAATGTCGAGAATCCCGCCAGCCGGAGCGCCGACACAGGTGAGGTGCGGTGCGGGCGTCAACGCCGTCTCATGCAGGATGCGTGACACGACGTTGTGTGTGCGTTCGCGCGTGGACCCATCCGCGCCGTAGGTCACCGAAACGAACCGCGGTTGCAGCGGCGCAAGTCGCTGGATCGACTCCCACAGCAACTGCTCCATGCCGTCGTCGTTGGGCGGGAAGAACTCGAACGAAACGGCTGGCGCGCCTCGGGTGGCGGCCTTGTCCACAGTCGCTGCCATCATGGCGGTATCAGTCCCTGGAGCATTGCCGCCATTTTCCCCGTATTGCACCGCAAAGTCCCCTCCCCGCTGCAGCGGCGGAGGTCGAGTACGTCAGTGCACGCCGGTCGCGGCAGGACCGGGCCCGGCGAAGAGTGCAACGCTGTCGACCGCATCCAGCCGGTACGCACGGCTGCAGAATTCGCAACGCACCTCGACCTGGCCGAATTCCTCGACCAGCGAAGCGACCTCGTCGCGGCCCAGCGCCCGCAACATGTTCTCGACGCGCTCGCGCGAGCAGCGGCAGCGGAAGAACACCGGCGTCGACTCGAACATCCGCACGTCGTCCTCGCTGAACAGGCGGCGCAGCAGCTTCCGGTCATCGAGCTCGGCGAGCTCGGGGCCCGTGACCGTGTCCGCCACCAGCTGCACACGTCGCCACGCGTCTTCGAGTTCGTCCTCCGGCACGGCCTGTCGGCCCGACTCGGTCACGCCGGGTGACTGCGACGTCACCGGCAGACGCTGCAGCAGCAGCCCGCTGACGTTCTCGTCATCCGCGTGCAGCCAGAGCCGCGTGGGCAACTGCTCGGAGCTTTCGAAGTATTCGCGCAGACAGTCGCTCATCGAGGCGCCGGCGAGCGGCACGACACCCTGGTAGCGATTCGCAGCGCCTTCGTTCTCCACCGTCACCGTAAGCGTGCCGTCACCCGACAGTTGACGCAGGTCCGCGGTGGCGGGCGGCTCGCGGAACCGGGCGACCGCACGCAGCGCGAGCCCATCCGTGCACTCTACGACCATGAGGTGCATGGGCCCTGTGCCGCGCAGCTGCAGCGTCAGCAACCCGTGGAACTTGAGCGTCGACGCGAGCAGTGCCGTGGCCGCAACCGCTTCACCGAGCGTGTCACGGACGTGCCCGGGGTAGTCGTGGTGCTCCATCATGGCTTGCCATGCCGGTCCGAGATGCACGAGCTGGCCGCGGAACGGATACCGCTCGAAGACGAACCGACGCAGGGTGTCGACTTCAGCCATCGAGCGATCAGGCGACGCGAACCGGAATCTTCAGCGTGCGGATCTTCTCCGCCCATGCGGCCGGCGCGGTGTCGTGCACCGACGTGCCCCGCGCGTCGACCGCCACCGTGACCGGCATGTCCTTCACGTCGAACTCGTAGATCGCCTCCATGCCCAGCTCTGCGAACGCGACCACGCGCGCGGCGCGGATCGCTTTCGACACTAGGTACGCGGCGCCGCCGACAGCCATCAGGTAGGCCGCCTGGTGGCGCATGATGGATTCGATCGCTACCGGGCCGCGCTCCGACTTGCCGATCATGACGAGCAGGCCCGTCTTCTCGAGCATCATGTCGGTGAACTTGTCCATGCGGGTCGCCGTCGTCGGCCCCGCGGGACCCACGATTTCGTCGCGCACCGGATCGACCGGACCGACGTAATAGATCGCGCGGTTAGTGAAATCGACGCCGGGCGGCAGGCCCTGCCCGCTTGCGAACAGGTCGGCGATGCGTTTGTGCGCGGCATCGCGTCCGGTAAGCATCCTGCCGTTCAGCAGCAGCGTCTCGCCGGGCTGCCAGCTCGCGACTTCGGCGCGCGTGAGCGCGTCGAGGTCGACGCGCTTCGAGCTGCCACCCGCGGTCCAGGTGACTTTCGGCCACTGCTCGAGCGAGGGCGGCTCGAGCACGGCGGGCCCGCTGCCGTCGAGCACGAAGTGGGCGTGGCGCGTGGCCGCGCAGTTCGGAATCATCGCGACCGGCTTCGACGCCGCGTGCGTCGGGAACACCTTGAGCTTCACGTCGAGCACGGTCGTGAGGCCGCCGAGACCCTGCGCGCCGATGCCGAGCGCGTTGACCTTCTCGTACAGCTCGATGCGCAGCTCTTCCGCCTGGTCGCGCGGCCCGCGCTCCAGCAGTTCGTGCATGTCGAGCGGATCCATCAGCGACTCCTTCGCCAGCAGCATCGCCTTCTCGGCCGTGCCGCCCACGCCGATGCCCAGCATGCCGGGCGGGCACCAGCCGGCGCCCATCGTCGGCACCGTCTTCAGCACCCAGTCCACGATCGAGTCGCTCGGGTTCAGCATCACGAACTTCGACTTGTTCTCGGAGCCGCCGCCCTTCGCGGCGACCGTCACGTCGACCTTGTCGCCCGGCACCAGCTCGACGTGGAACACGGCGGGCGTGTTGTCCTGCGTGTTCCTGCGCGCGAACAGCGGGTCGTCGACGACCGATGCGCGCAGCTTGTTGTCGGGGTCGTTGTACGCGCGGCGCACGCCTTCGTTGATCATGTCGGCCAGGCTGCGCTTCGTGCCCCAGCGCACGTCCATGCCCACCTTGAGGAACAGGTTGACGATGCCGGTGTCCTGGCAGATCGGGCGCTTGCCCTCGGCGCACATGCGCGAGTTGGTCAGGATCTGTGCGATCGCGTCCTTCGCGGCGGGCGACTGCTCGCGCTCGTAGGCGCGCCCGAGATGCTCGATGAAGTCGAGCGGGTGGTAATAGGAAATGAACTGCAGCGTGTCGGCGACGCTCTGGATGAAGTCGTCTTCGCGGATGATGGTGGACATGGCTGGCGAGTGACGGGTGAATGTTGAACTGTCGAGGTCCAGGCGCCGCGCGGGGCGGCAACCTGCCCCGGCGACCCTGCCATTCTAAAGTCCTTCGGTCGGGCTGGCTTGCCTGTCGCGTGACCGGCAACGCGGACCGCTATCGCCGGTACGACTTCACGGAAGGCTCATCCAGGCCGACGAGCGTCAGCAGATCCTGGAAGCGATCCGCATGCCGGGGATCGTCGCGCAGGACCCTGAGCCGCGGGTCGACGGCCAGGAAGATGAGGCAGTTGGAACGTTTCTCGACGGCTTCGAACAACAGCTCGACCGCGCGCGTTTTGCTCGCCTCGTCGCCCAGTGACAGATAGGCCGCAGCCGTCTCGTAGGGGCACATGTAGATGTTCGCCCGCTCGGCCTCCTCGAGCAGTGGCAGCACCTTGTCCTTCTGGCCGGCATAGCCGTAGGCCTGGGCCAGCATGATCAGCGCAACCGGCGCCCGCCCGGAGAGTTCGACGCCGTGCTCCACCAGCGCGACCCCCTCGGCCGGGTCGCCGCGCAGGTAGGCGGCGACGCCCGCCCCGCAGAACACGAACCCGTTCTCCGGATGCTGTCGCATCTGCTTGTCGGACCACTCACGGGCCGCCTGCTGCTCGCCGACCATGAACAGGGCCCAGTTTCCCCAGTCCGCCAATTCCGAGTTCAGCGGATCCAGTTCGACGGCGCGGGCCAGCGCCGCCTTTACCTTCTCCTTCTCGCCGAGCGCGGTGTAATAGAGCGCAAAGCCGATCTCCGTCTGTGCGAGCGTCGGATCGAGCGCCTGCGCTTTGCTCAGGTTCTGCCACGCTTCCCGCCACTTCCAGGCCATCACCTGGGTCAGTCCGAGCGATGACAATGCCTCTGCGGAATCCGGATCGCGCTCGAGCACTGCAGCCAGGGACGCCTCCACCACCGGCAGCAGTTTCTGCGGCGGTTCGAAGTAGGCGAAGATCGAACGCAGCGCTTCGCTCTTGGCCTGGTAGGCGGCGATGAAATCGGGGTCCCGCGCGATCGCCTGGTCGAAGTAGTCGACGGCACGATGCATGGACTCCTGCGTGAACTTCTCCATCTCGCGCCAGCCCGCCGCGTACGGTTCGTAGGCCTGCGGGATGCGGGGCAGTTCGGCCAGCGCGCGCTGCTCGTCCCCGAGGATCTCCACCTTCAGCACTCGCGCCACGGCCCGCGCTATCCCGGCGGGAGTCTCGAAGAAATCATGGTTGTCCGCGCGGACGACGAAAGGGCTGCTCCAGACGTCCACGTCCCGACGCAGATCGATGAGCCGCGGCGTGATCCGCAGCGTGCCATCGGGTGCGACGCTGATCTCGCC
>JAOUGW010000217.1 GCA_029865465.1 Gammaproteobacteria bacterium | reverse complement strand
CATCGGCCTGTTGCATCGCGCCACCGAGAAGCTCGCCGAGAGCAAGCCGTACAACCAGTCGATCGGCTACATGGACCGGCTCGACTACGTCTCGATGATGTGCAACGAGCACGCGTACTGCATGGCGATCGAGAAGCTGCTCGGCGTGCAGGTGCCGAGCCGCGCGCAGTACATCCGCGTCATGTTCGACGAGATCACGCGCATCCTGAACCACCTGATGTGGCTCGGCGCGCACGGCCTCGACATCGGTGCGATGACGATGTTCCTGTACTGCTTCCGCGAGCGCGAGGACCTGATGGACTGCTACGAGGCGGTCTCGGGCACGCGCATGCACGCGACGTATTACCGCCCGGGCGGCGTCTATCGCGACCTGCCCGACACGCTGCCGAAGTACCAGCCGTCGCGCTTCCGCAGCGCGAAGGAAATCAACCGGCTGAACGACGCGCGCTCGGGCACGCTGCTCGACTTCATCGACGATTTCACGGTGCGCTTCCCGGCCGCGATCGACGAGTACGAGACGCTGCTCACCGACAACCGCATCTGGAAGCAGCGCACGGTCAACATCGGCGTCGTGACGCCCGAGCGTGCGCTCAACCTGGGCTTCACCGGCCCGGTCCTGCGCGGCTCCGGCATCGCGTGGGACCTGCGCAAGAAGCAGCCGTACGAAGTCTATGACCGCATGGACTTCGACATTCCGGTCGGCGTCAACGGCGACTGCTACGACCGCTACCTGGTCCGCGTCGAGGAACTGCGCCAGTCGAATCGCATCGTCAAGCAGTGCGTCGACTGGCTCAGGAAGAACCCCGGCCCGGTCATGATCGACGATCACAAGATCGTGCCGCCGCGCCGCGAAGAGATGAAGGGCGACATGGAATCGCTGATCCATCACTTCAAGCTGTTCACGGAAGGCTTCTGCGTGCCGGCGGGCGAGTCCTACGCCGCGGTCGAGGCGCCGAAGGGCGAGTTCGGCATTTACCTCGTGTCGGACGGCGCCAACAAGCCGTACCGCCTCAAGTGCCGCGCGCCGGGTTTCGCGCACCTCGCGGCGCTCGAGGAAATGACCGCGGGTCACATGCTGGCGGACGTCGTGGCCGTGATCGGCACCCTCGACATCGTGTTCGGAGAGATCGACCGATGAGTGACTCGCACCCTCACGCGGACTCGGGCGAGGCGCTCCCGGCGCATGTGCGCGCAGAGATCGACCACTGGCTCGCCAAGTTTCCGGCCGACCGCAGGCGTTCCGCCGTGATCGCGGCGCTTCACGCCGTGCAGCACGAGAAGGGCTACCTGCCGCAGGAATCGATGGACGCGGTGGCCGGGTATCTCGGCATCCCGCCGATCCAGGTGTACGAGGTCGCGTCGTTCTATTCGATGTTCGAGACGAAGCCGTGTGGCCGTCACCACATCTCGGTCTGCACCAACATCTCCTGCATGCTCTGCGGCGGCGAGGACATCCTTGCGCACCTCGAGAAGCGGCTCGGGATCAAGGTGGGCGAGAGCACGGCCGACGGCCGCTTCTACCTCAAGCAGGAAGAGGAATGCCTCGCGGCGTGCAACGGCGCGCCGATGATGATGGTCAACCACGTGTACTTCGAGCACCTGACGCCCGCGAAGGTCGATCAGATCCTCGACGATCACAAGTAAGCCGGAGTCCGACGCGTGGCCGACTGGAACCAATCGCTGAACCTCGTCTGCTTCGAGCCGCTCAAGTACGAGCGCTCGTGGGAGCTCGAGACGTACCTGAAGATCGGCGGTTACGACGCCTGGAGGAAGATCCTGGCGGAGAAGCCGCCGCGCGAGCAGGTCATCGAAGCGGTCAAGGCCTCGGGCCTGCGCGGTCGCGGCGGTGCGGGCTTCCCGACGGGCCTCAAGTGGTCGTTCATGCCGCGCAACGCCCCGATGCAGAAGTACATGGTCTGCAACTCCGACGAGAGCGAGCCCGGGACCTGCCACGACCGCGACATCCTCCGTTACAACCCGCACGCGCTGATCGAGGGCATGGCCATCGGCGGCTACTGCACGAACTCGACGGTCGGCTACAACTACATCCGCGGCGAGTTCATGGCGGAGCCGTTCCCGCGCTTCGAAGCCGCGGTGCAGGAGGCGTACGCCGCGGGCCTGCTCGGCAGGAACATCCAGGGATCGGGCGTCGATTTCGACCTGTACTCGTTCATGGGTGCGGGCGCGTACATCTGCGGCGAAGAGACCGCGCTGCTCGAGTCGCTCGAGGGCAAGCAGGGGCGGCCGCGCTTCAAGCCGCCGTTCCCGGCCAACTTCGGCCTCTACGGCAAGCCGACGACGATCAACAACGCGCAGAGCTACGCGTCCGTGCCGACCATCCTGCGCAAGGGCCCGGAGTGGTTCGCCGGACTGGGCCCGCCCAACTCGGGCGGCACGGTGATCTTCTCGGTCTCGGGCCACGTCGAGAATCCGGGCAACTTCGAAGTTCCGCTCGGCATTCCATTCGCCGATCTGCTCGAGCTCGCGGGCGGCGTGTGGAAGGGCCGTAAGCTCAAGGCCGTGATTCCGGGCGGTTCGTCCGTGCCGGTGCTCAAGGCCGAAGCCATCATGGCAGCCAACATGGACTACGACTCGCTCAAGAAGGCGGGCTCGTCGCTGGGTTCGGCAGCCGTCATCGTCATGGACGAGACGACGTGCATGGTCCGCGTGCTCGAGCGCCTCTCGCGCTTCTACTACTCGGAATCCTGCGGCCAGTGCACGCCGTGCCGCGAGGGCACCGGCTGGCTCAACCGCACGCTGCAGCGGATCCTGGCGGGGCAGGGCAAGCAGGCCGACGTCGACATGCTGGTCGACGTCGCCAACAAGATCGAAGGGCATACCATCTGCGCGCTCGGCGACGCCGCCGCGTGGCCGGTGCAGAGCTTCGTCCGTCATTTCCGTCACGAGTTCGAGTTTTTCATCGAGCACGGCCACAGCATCGTCGAGGCGCGCGGCCGCGCAGCGTGATCAGGGCACCATGAGCGAAGAGCTGGTCAATATCGAAGTCGACGGCGTGCCGATGAAGGCGCGCAAGAACGCCATGGTCATCCAGGTCACGGATGCCAACGGCGTCTACATCCCGCGCTTCTGCTACCACGACAAGCTGAGCATCGCGGCCAATTGCCGCATGTGCCTGGTCGAAATCGAGAAGGCGCCGAAGCCCATGCCTGCCTGTGCCACGCCGGTCGCCGAGGGCATGAAGGTCTTCACGAAGTCGCCCAGAGCGATCGCGGCGCAGAAGGCCACGATGGAATTCCTGCTGATCAACCACCCGCTCGACTGCCCGATCTGCGACCAGGGCGGCGAGTGCGAACTGCAGGACCTCGCGATGGGCTTCGGGCGCGACGTGTCGCGCTACGCCGAGCGCAAGCGCGTTTTCAAGGACGAGAACCTCGGCCCGCTCGTCTCCACCGACATGACCCGCTGCATCCATTGCACGCGCTGCGTGCGGTTCGGCCAGGAAATCGCCGGCGTGCCGGCGCTCGGCACGATCGGCCGCGGCGAGCAGACGATGATCTCGACGTTCATCGAGCAGAGCATCGATCACGAGCTCTCGGCGAACATCATCGACCTGTGCCCGGTGGGCGCATTGAACAACAAGCCGTACCGGTACCGCGCCCGTGCCTGGGAGATGGCCCAGGTGCCGCTCGTGTCGCCGCACGATTGCGTCGGCACCAACCTGAACGCGCACGTGCTGCGTGGCCGGGTAATGCGCATCGTGCCGCGCGCGAACGAAGCGATCAACGAAACGTGGATCGCCGACCGCGACCGTTTCAGTTACGAAGGCTTCTATGCGGCGGACCGTGCCTTGAAGCCGATGGTCAAGGAAGGCGGCACCTGGCGCGAAGTCGACTGGGAAACCGCGCTCGAGATTGCCGCCAGGGGTCTGCAGCAGGTCGTGCGCGAGACCGGTCCGGCGCAGGTCGGCGTGCTCGCGTCGCCGATTTCCTCGCTCGAGGAACTCGCGCTCGCGGCCAGGCTCGCGCGTGCGATCGGCACGAACAACGTCGACCACCGGCTGCGTCGCATCGATTTCCGCGACCAGGCGAACGATCCGGTGGCGCCGATGCTCGGGTGCACGATTGCCGGGATCGAGCAGGCGGCAGGGGTGCTGGTCGTGGGCTCGAACCTGCGCAAGGAAGTGCCGCTGATCGCGCATCGCGTCCGCCAGGGCGCGTTGCGCCGCGGCGCGAAGGTGTCGTTCATCAACCCGCGTCATTACGACGTGCGCTTCCCCGTCACTGCCAGCCTCACCAGCAACGGGCTCGGCATGGCGCAGCACCTGGCCGCGGTGCTTGCCGCGTCCCTCGCTGCGCAGGGCAAGGCCGTGCCGCGGCACGTGGCTGCCGCACTTGAAGGCGTCGTGCCGTCCGCGCAGCACGCAGGCGTGGCGGCAACGCTGGTCGCAGGCGGCCTGCGCGTGATCCTGCTCGGCGCGCTCGCGCAGCATCACGCGGCGTACTCCGAACTCCGTGCGCTCGCGGCGGCGCTCGCCGACACAACCGGGGCGAATCTCGGGTTCCTGCCTGAGGGCGGTAACGCCGTCGGGGCGGCCCTGGCCGGCGTTCTCCCGCATCGCGCCACGGGCGGTCGCGCACTGGCGGCGCCTGGCCTCAACGCCATCGAGATGCTCGCGGCGCGGCTCAAGGCCTACGTGCTCCTGGGCGGCATCGAATCCGCCGATCTCGTGCCTTCCTCCGCCATCGAGTCATCGTTGCGCGGCGCGGACTGCGTCGTCGCCATCACGCCGTACGCGAGCGAGGAGATCCTGGCCAACGCCAGCGTGATCCTGCCGAGCGCGGTATACGCCGAAACCTCGGGCACCTGGGTCAACGTCGAAGGACGCTGGCAGAGTGTCGCGGGCGTGTCGAAGCCGGCCGGCGAAGCCCGGCCCGCCTGGAAGATCCTGCGCGTGCTCGGCAACCTGCTCGGACTCGACGGGTTCGAATACGCCAGCTCCGAAGAGGTGCGTGACGAACTGCGCCACGAACTCGACACGTACCAGGGCGGGGTGGCCGCGGGCGCGGCGTTCGCACCGGGCCGGCTGGCGGCGATGGACGTGACACGCGAAGTGGCCATCTACGGTGTCGATGCCATCGTGCGCCGCTCGGCGCCACTGCAAGCCACCGTGGACGGACAGCAAGGCGCTGCCGGGGGCGCGGCATGATCGACACGATCGTCGCGTTGTGGCAGTCGCAGCCCGAATGGCTGCGGACCACGCTGGTCAGCCTCGGCCAGATTCTCGCCGTCACGATCACGGTGATTTTGTGCGTCGCTTACACGACGCTCGCCGAGCGCAAGGTCATCGGCTACATGCAGGTGCGCATCGGCCCGAACCGGGTGGGACCCTTCGGCCTGCTGCAGCCGTTCGCCGACGTGATCAAGCTGCTGCTCAAGGAGGTC
>JAOUGW010000023.1 GCA_029865465.1 Gammaproteobacteria bacterium | reverse complement strand
CGCTCCCGTCCAGTGCGCGGGCCAGCGCCAGCATTTCAGGCGACGGGATCTGGCGCACGATTTCACCCGTTTCCGGGTTGAGAACGGTGATGATCGTGCGTCCGCTCGACTCATCGACCTGGAACCGGAGCGCCCGCCTGCTCTCGGTCATGAACGCATTCATGCGCTGCACGGTTGCCTGGAGGTCGGCGGCAGTCTGCTCCGCGACACGCGCGGCAACTTCGGGCGGCGGCTGTTTTCCGTCCACCGGCAAGCGGCTGCCGCCAGTCGCGGTGGCGCGTGCCGCTGCGACTGGCAGTGCTGCCCGCACTACATTGCCGACGCTGTCTGTCATGACGGTCAATCCGTGTGTCCGATTGCCTCGTTCGCTGACCTGATTCGCTGGCCTCTTGCGCGGCCCGGCCGCTCACACGCTGCGGCGTGAGGCCGGCGGAACCGACAGTGGCCTGCGACCCGCACGCTGCGGACCGCAGGCCACCGCGGAGCGCGTTACCGCAGCAGCCCGAGCACGTTCTGCGGCAGGGCGTTGGCTTGGGCGAGAATCGCCACGCCCGCCTGCTGCAGGATCTGTGCGCGCGTCAGCTCGGCCGTCTCCTGCGCGAAGTCCGCGTCACGGATACGGCTGCGGGACGCTTCGAGGTTCTCGTTGACCGCCGTCAGGTTGGCGATCGTCGATTCGAAGCGGTTCTGGATGGCGCCGAAGTTGCTGCGCAGGCCGTTGACCGACGACAGTGCCGCATCCACGCGTCCGATCGTGGTGTTGGCGTTGGCCACCGTGGTGACCGACGTCGAGTTCAAGGCCGAATTGCCGAGCGAGTACGCCGTGGCGGAGAAGCCGATGCGCGCTGCCGTGCCGCCGATGCTGACGGACGCGGCCGAACTCAGGCGAATGCTGCCGACCAGGTCGGCCGTCGCCGTGGCGCCCGCCGCTGCGGCCAGCGTCTCCAGGGCATTCTGCGTGTTGTTGGTGCCCTCGGCAGCGCCGAGACCCTGCGCGGCGCCATCGTTGGCATTGGTGGTGCTGCCCTGCGTCACGCTGATGTTGCGGCCGTCCGAGGACGTCAGCGTCACGCGGGTGTTGCTCGAGTCATACGAGGCAGTCACGCCGGTCGTGGCCGAGTTGGCGTTGATCGCCGCCACCAGCTGGTCCGAGGTCACGGCGCCGTTCACGGTGCCGTTGTAGCTCGTGTAGATCGCCACGCTGTTGATCGTCAGGTCGTAGTCGGTCTCGGTAGCCGCCACGGCGGTCGTGCCGAGGTCGAACTGCGCGGTCGTGTCGGCGGTCGCCGTCACGCCCGAGATCCCCGATGCGTTGATGGCCGCGGCCTTGGCATAGGCACTCGAGGTGGTCTGGCCGTTGCTGCTGCCGGCGACTGCCGCACCGACCGAGACCGCCTGGCCGCTGCCGACCGTGATGGTGATGTCGCCGGCGCTCAGGGCCGTCGAGTCGACGCCGGCGCCCTGCTGGCCGATGGCCGACGTGGTCGCGTAGGCTGCGCCGCCCACGTAGTCCGCCGTCTTGCCGATCGCCGTCGTGCGCACGCTGGTCGCGAGGTTCAGCGAGATCGTCTCGCCGACGTTGGCGCCGACCTGGAAGGTCGCCGTGCCGAACGTGCCGTCGAGCACCTTCTGGCTGTTGAACGAGGTCTGGGTCGCGATGCGCTCGATTTCGGCGAGGCGCTGCTGCACTTCGGCGTCCAGTGCCGCACGGTCCGAGGCCGAGTTCGTGGCGTTGGCCGACTGCACGGCGAGTTCGCGGATGCGCTGCAGGTTGTTGGTGACTTCGCCGAGCGCCGCTTCGGCCGTCTGCGCGAGCGAAATGCCGTCGTTCGCATTGCGGACGGCCTGGTTCAGGCCGCGAATCTGCGTGGTGAAGCGTTCGGAGATGGCCAGTCCGGCCGCGTCGTCCTTCGCGCTGTTGATGCGCAGGCCCGAGGACAGGCGCTGCAACGCCTGCGACAGGGCGCTCTGCGAGGTCGAGAGGTTGCGCTGCGCGTTGAGCGAAGAAACGTTCGTGTTGATTACCTGACCCGTCATGCTGGCTCTCCTGGTGCTTTGATCGATGACTGCCCGCTACCGCGAGCACTCCTGTTTCGACGGGCCGGCCAGGCAACAAGTGATCCTGCATGCGGCTCCGTTCTGCTCCTGTATCGGACGGGGGCCGGGGAACTTTAGGTTGCGCCGTCGACGTGTGACGAACTCGACGAACCGCCGCAGTCGCGGCTGCCACGGCTGCGCGCGCAGCGGATCAACGCAGGTAGTTGAAGAGCGACAGGCCCTGCAGGCGCGTATAGGCCTGCTGCGAGGCATCGAGGCCCGTCAGCAGGTTGGTGAGCGAGGACAGCGCTTCCGCGAGATCCACATCGCGCAGACCGGAGATCTCGGCCGTCAGGCTGATGGAGTTGTCTGCCATCAGGTCCGCCGACTGCTCGATGGCCTGCAGGCGTCCGCCAACCTGGGCCCGGACCTCGCCGATTCGCTCCAGCGCGCGATCGAGGTCCTCCAGCGAGTCGCCGATGACGTTGCCGGTCGCGGCCTGGGCCGAAGGCCCCGAGGTCGCGGTTTCCAGCGCCTGCGCCAGGCGATCGATGGTCTGGAACACGCTCTGGGTGCCGCTCGGCCCTGCGCTCAGCGAGTCGCCCGCGGCCGGCATCCCGCTCAGGGAAAGTGACAGGCCGCGAAACGTGATCTGGTCGCCGTCGGCATAGGCACCGGCCTGCACCAGCGCGTTTGCAGCGTCACGCACTTCGTAGCTGTCCGGCGCCACGAACTGCACGGTGTAACTCCCGCCGTCCCAGGCGACCGGGTCGACGACGGCCCTGGCACCGAGCAGCAGCGTGCCGGTGTTGGTCGCGGATGCCCGGGCGACTACCAGCCCGGAACCCGTCGGAATGGCGTTGAAGACCTGCTCGCCGGAATCCCGATCCGCGATCAGCTGGTCGGGACCGACGCGCACGAAGCGCTGCGCATCGTCGCCCGCAAAAACGACGCTGGCGCCGTTGCCGACGAAAGCCTGCGTGGTCGAGCGCAGCCCGGAGAAGACGTATTCGCCGCGCGCATCCTTGCTGTTCGCGATTGCCAGCAGCGACTGCAGGCTCTGTCGCATCTCGACTGCGATCGCCTGCTTGGCGTCGACGCTCGTGGTGGCGTTGGCCGCCTGCACCGTCAGCTCCCGCACTCGCTGCAGCAGGTTGCCGGCCTGTGCCAGCAGCGACTCCTCGCTGGCGAGCCTTTCCCGCGCAACGCTGCCGTTCTCGATGTACTGCCGTGCCGCTTCGCGTGCGCTGCCGAGTTCCACGACGCGGGCCGCAGCCGCGGGGTCGTCGGAGGGCTGCAGGATGCGCGTGCCCGTGCTGATCTGCAGCTGCAGCCGGTCGATCGCGGCACGCTGGTCCATGACGGTGGCGAGCCACTGCATCTGGAACTGGAAGCTTGCGACACGCACGAGCGGCTCCTCAGCGCCGCAGCGCGCTGATGAGGCTCTGGAACAGCGAATCGGCGACGCCGATCACCTGTGCCATCGCCTGGTAAGCCTGCTGGTAACGCAACAGGTTCGTCGCCTCTTCGTCGAGGTTGACGCCGGAGACCGCCGCCATGGCTGCCTCGGCGTCGGTCTTGATGGCGGACTGGGCCTGCATGGCGAGGTCGGCCTGTTGCGCGGCGCTGCCGGCTCGGGAGATCAAGGTCGCGTTGACCGAGATCGCGCTGCCGGCCCCGCCTTCGAGGATGCGCTCGCTCGCCACACCTGCCAGACGCAGCGCGTTGCGATTGTCCCCGACTGCGCCAGTGTTGGCCTGTACTGTAATGCGATCGCCGGCCGCGGCAGCGCCCGTGAGAGTGAGCTGGTAGCCGTTGAGCACGATGGGACTGCCCGGCGTGTACGCGAAGCTGCCGGAGCCGTTGACGGAGTACGTGTTCGGCGCGCTGAACTCGATGGTCACCGTATCGAGGAAGCCGCTGGCTGCGCTGTCGGTCACGTCCAGCGACTGGACCGCGACAGCGCCCGTGTTGGCGGAGCCCACGACGGTGCCCAGGGCCGCCGCGGCAGCCACGCGTCGCGGATCCGTCTCGATCACGGCGATTTCACCGGCCGCCGCGCGGAACGGCTGCAGCAGGAACCGGTCGCCGGCGGCAGCACCGGCCGACACGACGACCTCGAGCCCGTCAAAGACGAAAGGGTCGGCTGCGGTGCCGCTGCCGGCCAGCGACACCGGCGCTCCGGTTGCGACGCTGCGCAGCGAATAGTTGCTGCCGTCGAAGGACAACAGGTATTCGTCGGCGCGGAACTGCGCGCTGTCGGCATACGTGACGGCAACTGTCGCGGTACCGGTGTTGCCTGCGGTCGGTCGTCCCGTAGCCACAGGCACCGACAACAGGCCGCCGCCCTGCGCACCGTCGAGGTCCAGCCCCTGGGCATTGAGTTCGTTGAGACGCAGGCTGAGCGCCGTTGCCAGCCGGCCGAGCTCGTTGCGCGCCGGCTCGATCAACTCGCCGCGTGCATCGAGCAGGCCGCCGAGCGTACCGCCCGAGAGTTGCGCGGTGACCGATGCGCCGCCGAGCTGGACATCGGACTGCTGCGGGTCCAGCGGGCTGCGCGCCAGCGTAAGTTCACGTGCGTCGAACCCGATCACCAGCGCCTGTCCATTGCCCACGAACACGTCGACCGCGCCATTGGTTTCCTGCGTGGTCGTGATGCCCACCTGCCCGGCCAGCTGATTCAGCAGGCGCGAACGCTCGTCCAGCAGGTCATTCGGCGGATTGCCGGAGCTCGAGGCCGCCGCGATCCGTTCGTTCAGGTCGGCGACGGAGCGGGCGAGCGTGTTGATGGTCGTCGTGGAGTTGCGAACCCCGACCTCGACGGCCTGGTCCATCGACTCGAGGTGCGCAGAAAGCTGGTGGAACCGATTCACCAGCCCCTGCAACTCGTTGACGAACACGTACCGGGCCGGCAGCGACGTCGGGTCGGTCGCGAGGTCCTCGGCCGCGCTCGTGAGACGGTCGAAGCCTGCGCCCAGCCCCGATTTCGCGTCCGCGACGCGATCGCCGATGCTCTGTGCGATGGCAGCGAAAGCCTCGAGGCGCGCGAGCCCGGTGGTGGCCGAGTTCAATTGCGACGCCTTCAGCTCGTCGAAGATCCGCTCGATCGAGGCGATCTGCACACCGCTGCCGACATAACCTGCACCCGTGAACTCGGCGGGTCGCGTTGCAAACAGCACGCGCTGCCGGCTGTAGCCGGGAGTGTTCGCGTTGGCGACGTTATGGCCCGTCGTCGCGAGCGCGCGCTGATATGCCTGCAGCGCGGAAATGCCGATGCCGAATGTGTCAGCCATGAGTCAGTGCTTCTGGTGTGCCAGCGCGATCGGGGATCGCACGCGCAGGATGCGCGGCTGCCCTGCACCGGGTATCGGCCGTGACGGGCAGGCCTTTAGTCACGGCAGGATTCCCCGCAGCACCGGGCTGTCCAGGACCGCGTGGATTTTCCCGGCATAGCCCGGGTCGGTCGCATAGCCGGCTCGCGCGAGGGCGGTGGCATAACTGTAAGCATCGGATCCGACCTGGAGCGCCGTCCGGTAGCGCTCGTTGCCCTTGAGGAACTTGACGTAATCACGGATGCCGTCGGCGAGCGACTCATAGGCGCGGAACTGCGCCCTGCCGCGCACCGCGATGCCGTCGACGAATTCAACCGTCGGCACATGGGCTTTTGCGCCAGCCCACTGGCTGCCGGCCTTGATGCCGAACAGGTTGAAGCTCGGCTGGCCGTCGGCCTGGCGCGGGACGCGACGGCCCCATGCAGACTCGAGCGCAGCCTGGGCGACGATGGCTGCGGGCGCGATCCCGAGCTGGTGCGCAGCCCATCTGGCGTGCGGCAGCAGCTGGCGCACGAACTCCTCCGCGGATTTCGGCGAGAAGCCGCTCGCCGTGTCGGCTGTGCCGGATGTGGTCGCTCGCGCCGCATTACCCGACGTCTCGGCACGGGTCGCAGCGGGCGGCATCGCCGCCGCCGGTACCGTGCGCTCGACGGCGACCGCAGTCCGCGGTGCCACTGCGGGAGCGACTGCGTGCGCAGCCAGGGGAGTTGCTGCGGGTGCCGCAACCGGCGCCTTGCCGGACAACTGCTTCTCCAGCAGCCGCGCCAGCCCGATGCCCCCGCCGCTTGCCATCGAGTCGGCGAGCTGCGCGTCGAACATCTCCTGGTACGTGTCGAGCTGGCCCGAGCCGAGCACGTCCGGTGCCAGTGCACCGGCGCGTACGTTGCTCAGCACTTCGCGCAGGAACAGCGCCTCGAACTGGCGCGCCACCTGCCGCACTGCGCCGGGCTCGAGACGCCGCGCATCGTGACGCAACGCCGCCAGTGTGCTCGGGCTCATGGCCAGCTGGTGCGGACTTCCGGCTTGGTGCAGGGGCATGGCCGGACCCTAGATCACGATCAGCTCGGCCTGCAGCGCGCCGGCCTGCTTGAGCGCTTCGAGGATGGCCACGAGGTCCGCTGGCGCTGCGCCAACCGCATTCACGGCCTGCACGATCTCGTTCAGCGTCACTCCCGGACCAAAGAGGAACATGCGACTCTCCGGCTGCTCGACATCGATCGCGGTGTCCGGCACGACCACTGTCTGCGCACCGGGGCCGTCGGCGAACGGCGGCGGCTGGCTGACGACCAGGTCCTCGGTGATCGTGACCACCATCGAGCCATGCGTGACCGCCGCCGGCATGACCCGCACATTGCTGCCGATCACCACCGTGCCGGTTCGCGAGTTGACGATGACACGAGCCGGGGCCTCGCCTGGAGCGACCTCGAGGTTCTCGAGCGACGAGAGAAACGCCACGCGTTGCGTGGTGTCGGCCGGGGCAAGGACCTCGACCGACACGGCGTCCACCGTGCGAGCCAGGCCGGGGCCGAACGATTCGTTGATGCGCGCAGTCATGCGGCTTGCCGACGTGAAGTCCGGCGCATTGAGGTTGAGCGTGAGGGTCGGGCGCGCGGCGAACGCGTTGTCGACCGGGCGCTCGACCATGGCCCCGCTCGGGATCCTGCCGGTACTCGGTACGTTCACGACGATGCGCGATCCATCGCGCCCCGATGCGCCGAGTCCCGACACGACGAGATTGCCTTGCGCGATCGCGTAGACCTCGCCGTCAGCGCCCCGCAGGGGCGTCAGCAGCAGCGCCCCGCCCCTGAGGCTGGTCGAGTTGCCGAGGGATGAAACTGTCACGTCGATCGTCTGGCCGGGCTTGGCAAAGGGCGGCAACTCGGCCTGCACCGACACCGCGGCGACATTCTTCAACTGCGGGTTCACGTTCGGCGGAATCGTCACGCCGAGCTGTTCGAGCATGTTGCGCAGCGTCTGCACGGTGAAAGGCGCCTGCGAGGTCTGATCGCCGGTGCCATCCAGTCCCACGACCAGGCCATAGCCGATCAGCGGATTGCTGCGCACGCCGGCTACGGAAGCGATGTCCTTGATGCGCTCGGCGTGCGCGGCCGCCGGCATGACCAGCGCAACGATCAGCACCAGCTGGAGGAGCGAGGCCGCTCGCTTGCGCCCTCTGCTCGCGTACCGGACATGCGTGTCGTGTCTCAATAGGGTGCCCAGCCGGAATTGAAGAATCGCGCCAGCCAGCCCATCTGGTTGGACGCTGCCACGAAGCCGCGCCCGCTGTAGGAAATCTTCGCGTCTGCGAGCTTGTAGGACGGCACGACGTTGCCGGTGCTGATGTCGGCCGGACGCACGATGCCCGTGATCCGGATCGTTTCGTCGCCCTGGTTGAGCGTCAGCCGCTTTTCGCCGTGGATGACCAGGTTGCCGTTCGGCAGGCGCTGGACCACGGTGACCGTGATGTTGCCGATCAGGCGGTTGCTCTGGCTCGAATCGCCCTCGCCGCTGAAGTCCCGGCTGGCACTGAGGTTCGTGTCGAGGACGGGCGTACCGTTCACGGTCACCGGCCGGCCGAAGAGGATCGGCGGATCGACGACGGTCTCCTGGTTCTTCGTGGCCGAGGTCTTTGCCGTCTTGGACGCGCTCGTGCTTTCCTGCAGTTCGACTGTCAGCAGGTCCCCGACGCGGCGCGCCTTGACGTCCGCGAACAGCGCGAGACCCTGCCCGTCGCCGTAGATGGCGCCGTCGGTGCGCGGCGCCACGGCAACCGGCACCGGCGCGACGTAACCGGACGGCTCTGCCTCCCGCAGCGGCGAGCTGTTGCAGGAAGCAGCGCACGCCGTGGCAAGGACCATGGCGGCCCGGCGCAGCACTCGCTCCCGGCGCTGCATGGCAATCATCCAGCCGCATGTGTGCATGGTGATCACAGGCTGTTGGTCAGGTAGCTCAGCATCTCGTCGGCGGTCGAGATGGCCTTGGAGTTGATTTCGTAGGCGCGTTGCGTCTCGATCATGCCGACGAGTTCCTCGACGACGTTGACGTTGGATGTCTCGAGCGAGGACTGCACGAGGATGCCCAGGCCGTTGGTCCCCGGCGTCCCGGACGTCGGGGCGCCGCTGGAGGTGGTCTCGACCAGCAGGTTCTCGCCGCGCGGCTCGAGCCCGGTCGCGTTCACGAAATCGTAGAGCTGCAGGCTGCCGACCTGCACCGACGACGTCTGGCCCGGTTGCGTCACCGAGACCACGCCATCGCGGCCGATCGTGACGCTCAACGCGTCGCCGGGCACCGTGATGCCCGGCTGCAGCTGGTACCCGCTCGAGTTCACGAGTTCGCCGTCCTTGTTCATCTGGAAGCCGCCATCCCTGGTGTAGGCCAGCGAGCCGTCCGGCAGCAGGATCTGGAAGAAGCCGCGGCCCGTGATCGCCAGGTCGAGCGGATTGCCGGTCTGCTCGAGGCTTCCCTGCGTGAAGAGTTTCTCGGTTGCCACGACGCGCACACCGGTGCCGAGATAGAGGCCGGAGGGCAGCTCCGTCTGCTGCGAACTCTGCGCGCCGGCCTGGCGGACGTTCTGGTAGAGCAGGTCCTCGAACGCCACCCGTCCCCGCTTGTAGCCGGTGGTGTTGATGTTGGCGATGTTGTTCGAGATGACGGTGAGGCGCGTGTGCTGCGCATCGAGTCCCGTCTTTGCTGCCCAGAGCGCGGTGTCCATTCAGGTGTCTTCCTTCTCGTCCTTCGTCGTCACGGTCGCTCCCGCAGGCCCTTGCCGGTGTCAGCCTGCCGGGGCCACGAGCCGTTGCGTGGCGCCCGCATTCTCGTTCGCCATGTCCATCATGCGGACCTGGGCCTCGTAGTGCCTGGCAACCAGGATCATGTCGATCATCGCCTCGGCGATGTTGACGTTGCTCGCCTCGATGGTTCCGGACGCAAGCTGCACGCCGGCATCCGCGTCGGCGACCTGGCCGTCCGGGAGGCGCAACAGGCCATCCACTCCCTTCGACAGCTGGTCCGCGTCAGGTCGTACGAGCTTGATGCGATCGATGGCGCTGACGGTCTCGGGGCCCTGGCCCTGCGCGACGATCGAGAGTGTCCCGTCGCCGCCGATCTCGATCCTCGTGTTGGCCGGGATCACGATCGGGCCCTGCTGCCCCAGGACCGGGTGACCGCTGGCCGTGATGAGCTGGCCCTCGGCGTCGATCTGCAGGTCGCCTGCGCGCGTGTAGGCCTCGGTGCCGTCGCGGCTCTGCACCGCGATGAACCCCTCGCCGCGAATGGCGACGTCGAGGTCGCGACCCGTCGTCTGCTGGGCACCGCCACCGCGATCCCATTCGCCCCCGACCAGGAGCGGGTTGACCCGGGTGGGATAGCCCGCTCCCCAGATCGGCCGGCTGGCCATGGCATGCAGGTCGGCGCGGAATCCGGTCGTAGCTGCGTTCGCCACGTTGTGATTGATCACGGCCTGGGTCGCGAATGCCTGTTTCGCCCCGCTCATCGCAACGTACAACAGCTTGTCCACCGGATCAGGCCTCCGTCATCAGCGGATGTTGATGATCGTCTGCGTCACCGAGTCGGCCGTCGAGATCATCTGCGCATTCGCCTGGAAGTTGCGCTGCGCCGTGATCATGTTGACCAGCTGCTCGGTCAGGTCCACGTTCGAGGCCTCCAGTGCGCCGGCCTGCAGCAGTCCGAAGCTCGCGCTGCCGGCCTCGCCGCGGATCGCGTCGCCGGAACTGAAGGACTCGCTCCAGTTGGAGTCGCCGAGCTGGCGCAGTCCCTGCGTGTTCGGGAAATTGGAGAGCACGACCTTGCCGAGTTCCGTCGAGCGGCCATTGGTGAAGCGCGCGAAGACCACGCCTTCGGGGTTGATGTCGATCGCGGCGAGGCGGCCGGCGGCATAGCCATCCTGGGTCAGCGCATTGACGCCGAACGGGCCACCGAACTGCGTCGAATCGCCGAGGTCGACCGTGATGCTCATCGGCGCCGCGCCGTTCGCGGGATCGTACGGCGGGAGCGGGATCAGCCCGCCTGCAGGCGCCGACAGCAGGCCAGTGGAGGTGTAGGCCAGCGGTGTGGCACCGCCCACGGCATTGCCGTCGATGTAGGTGCGGACCTCCCAGTTGCCCGGCAAGGCCCCTTTCACGAAGTAGTACGTGGACGTGTGAGCCGAACCCAGGGAGTCGTAGACAGTCATCGACGTCGACTGCGTGTAGCTCGATGCGTCCAGCGGGTCGAAGACCGGATTGGTGGGCGGCGCGGCCCCCGCCGGCAGGTTGACGGTCATTTCGACGAGACCGGTCGGCTGTGGCGCGCTGTCCGTCGTGACCAGGCGCAGATCGTTCAGCGCGCCGGTATTGAAGGTGCCGGTGCCACTGGGCGGGTAGATCTGCAGGCGCTGGTTCTTGCTGTTGACGACGAAGCCCTCGCGATCCACGCCGAAGGCTCCGGCCCGCGTGTAGACGAGGCTGCCGTTGTCGCTCAGCGTGAAGAATCCCTGGCCGCTGATCGCGAGGTCCAGCGCATTGTCGGTGAAATCGATGCCGCCCTGCTCGAACTGCTGGTTGACGGAGGCGACTCGTACGCCGTTGCCGATGCCCTGCGCACCGACCGAGAACACGTCGGCGAACAGCGCGCGCGACGACTTGAATCCCGCGGTGCTCACGTTGGCGACGTTGTTGGCAGTGACGCTGAGGTCGGCGGAGGCCGCGTTCAGCCCGCTCAGTGCAATGCGAAATGGCATGGTCTACTCCGTTACCGGCAAGTTGAATGATCAGTCGAAGACTTCGCGCACGGCGTCGAAGCCGTACGCGCCGAGGCCGCCCAGGTTCAGCGTCAGTCCTTCCCCGGCACGGCCGAGCGAAACGCTGGACACGGGGGCGGCTGCGAAGGTTTCGAGCGCCGTGGCTGCCCCGTTGACCACTGCGCTGGCCTGCACGATGTAAGTGCCCGGCGGTGCAGGCGTCCCGTCGGAGCCGATGCCGTCCCAGGCGAAGTGCGCCAGGCCGGGCGGCAGCGCCCCGAGATCGACGACATCGAGCAGGCGCCCGGCGCCGTCCAGGATCCGGGCGGTGACGAGCTGCGCGCCGGCAGGAACGAGCACGCCACCCAGGGCTCCGACGGCGTCCTGCAGCACCACTTCCTGGCTGGCGACCAGTACGTTCCTGCCTACGAGCGCCGTCGCCTGCAGCGATTGATCGGACAGCAGGCTGGACGAGAGCGCCGCGATCTGTGTCTTGACGTCATTGAGTCCCGCGACCGTCCCGAACTGCGCCAGCTGGCCGAGCATCGCGTCGGCATCGAGCGGCTTGAACGGGTCCTGGTTGCGGAACTGGGTGATCATCAGGTTCAGGAAATCTTCCTGGCCGAGTTCCGTGCGCTTCTTGCCGGACTGCGGCTGCGTGATTCCGAGCGTGGACAGGTAGTCGCCGTCGATTGCAGAGGTCACCATGGGGCAGCTCCGGGCCTAGCGGCCTAGCGACAGGGTCCTGAGGATCAGGTCCCTGGAAGTCTCGAGCACCGCGAGGCTGCTCTGGTACGAACGCGACGCGGACAGCATGTTCGCCATCTCCTCGACCGAGTTCACCGAGGATGCATAGATGCGGCCCTGCGCATCGGCGAGTGGATTGTTGGGCTCGTAGCGCACGCCAGGCGCGCCCCGGCTCTCGACGACGCCGAGCATGCGCACGCCGGTCGCCGTGTCGCCCTGGTCCTGGTCGAACGCCTGCACGGCGAAGACGGGGTGGCGGGCCCGGTACACCTTGCGCGGGTCGCCGCTGACGCTGTCGGCGTTCGCGAGGTTGCTCGCCGTGATGTTGAGCCGCATCGATTGTGCGGCCATCGCACTGCCTGCCACGTCGAAGATCCTGAGCAGTCCCATCGTGGTGATCCTCAGGCGTTGCCGGTGATTGCAGTCAGGAGACTGCCGAGCCGGCTGCTCACGAACGTCAGGCTGACCTGGTAGGAAAGCGCGTTCTCGGCGAAGCGGGCCTGGTCCATCTGTGCGTCGACGGTGTTGCCGTCGAGCGAAGGCTGCAGCGGCACGCGGTACTTCGCCGTTGCGCCGAGGCCGCCCTCGTCGCCGGCCGCGATGTGCACGGCGTGACTCACTGACAGCGGCAGCGGACTGCTGCCCTCGCCGGAAAGGAGTTCCTGGAAATCGAGGTCGCGTGCCTTGAATCCCGGCGTGTCCGCGTTGGCAAGGTTCGAGGCGAGGACCTGCATGCGCTGGCTGCGCAGCGCAAGCGCGTAGCCATGAATGCCGAAGATGGGGTCGTTGCGTACGTTCATCTGCCGAGCCCTGGTTGCGTCCCTGCAAGTGTCAAAGCAAGTAACGTGCCAGACCCGGTGGCTCGCTGAAGACCGGCGCATCCCGCGCGCCTGGACCTTCCGGCAGCCGCCAGCGCCGGGCAGACCGGCAAGTCGCTGCCGCAGGGCGGCAACGAACAGCCTCGGCGTACCGCCACCAGGCAGCTGCATGCGGCGTTGATGTCACCGGCTGGCCGCAGCTCGGCATGGCTCGCCGTGAGCGCTTGACTGGCACACCTATTGCAGGATCACGCAACAAGTCGCTCGCGAGCACCGCCACCGCACATGACCTCACGCTTCATCCTTTCCGCCATTCCAGCTGTGCTGGCGTGCGCCGCGCTGCAGGTGTCAGCCGGTACGGCGTGGCAGGACGTCAAGGAGATCGCGACGGCCGCACGGCAGGCGGCCGAGTCCGTCACTGCGCTTGCGCATCACGTGGTTCCCCCGGCCGCCGCCGTCGACCCCCGCTTGCGCCTGGTTGCCTGTGACGTGCCGCTGCAGGCCAGCGCCGGTAACTATCGCGCCGGTGCCCGCAAGCTCACGGTGCAGGTGGACTGCGGCGGGCAGGTGCGATGGCGTGTCTGGGTGCCGGTCACGCTCGAGCTGCGCATACCCGTGGTCGTTGCCAGTCGCCCGGTGCCGCGCGGAACGTTGTTGGGCCTCAGTGACCTCACGCTGGTCGAACGGGAGAGCGACGGTTCCAGCCAGCATGCCTCAGATCCGCGAGCGCTCGTCGGTCGCCGTGCACGATCGGACATCGCCGCGGGGCAGCCTGTCGGGACGGCGAACACGACGGCAGAGCAACTCGTCCGGCGCGGGCAGCAGGTCACATTGTTGACCACCGGCAACGGCATCAGCGTCTCCGGCCGGGGGGTCGCGCAGAGCGATGGCGGCCTGGGCTCGCGCATCAGGGTGCGCAGCATGTCGTCCGACCGGGTGGTCGAAGGCGTCGTGCGCTCGAGCGAAGTCGTGGAAATCTTGCTCCCCGGCGCGGGCCGCGGCTAAAGTGCGATGCACATCTGCCGATACCTGAGCCAGGTGCACTGCGAGAGGCTGGGACTATGACAAACAAGATCACCGGCGTGGCCGGTCCGGTCATCGGCCCGGCGGAACGCAGCACCGGACCCGGGCGCGGGACGACCGAAGCGCGCGAGCCGCGCGGATCGGGTTCCGAGGACAGCGTGCGGCTGACCGCGACGGCGCAGGAACTGCGCGCCGCGACCGAGGCTCTTGCAGGCGTTCCGGCCTCGGACCCGCAACGCGTCGCGGCCGTGAAGACCGCCATCGAGCGCGGCGAGTACAAGCCGGACCCCGCGAAGATCGCCAGCCAGCTACTGAAGATGGAAGACCAGATCTGACGCCGATGGATACCGGCGACTGGACACGCGCGTTTGCCGGCCTGATCAAGGATCAGATTGCGGCAACGCGCGCGCTTGCCGGCCGGCTGGAGGATGAAGGCCAGGCGCTGCTGCAGCGTGACCTTGGCCGCCTGGATGCAGTCACGGCCGACAAGCAACGCTGCATCGAGTCACTGGAGCGCATCGAGAGCGAACGCCGTGCGCTCGTGTCGATGCTGGCGGGACGGCCCGAGCCGGATGATTTCCTGGGACTGCTGCGGCAGACGGACCGCAGCGGACGGCTGGCGGCACACTGGGAAGAACTCGTCGGCCTGCTCGAAAGCTGCCGGGAACGCAACGTGCAGAATGGGAGGCTGGTGGCCCTGCGGCGTGCTCACCTGTTGCGCTCGCTCGCAATCCTGCAAGGCTCGCCGGCCGCGATCACCTACGGACGGGCCGGACTTGCCAGCACGGGTGCGCGGCAACGGAACCTGGCAAGGGTCTAGCGCTTGTCCCCGTGCTGGGGCTGGTGATTCTCCCGGTACCACTTGCTCGCCCGGCGATACTCCTGCCGGACCTGCACCATGACCGCGCCGTAGACCAACAGCGCAATGCCAAGCGCGAAGAGCGCCCAGTGCCAGTCTTCCCAGTGGCCCGTCACCAGGGCCCAGGTCAGCCCGGTCAGCAGCGCCGCCAACCCGACCCCCAGGGCGAGGTAGGGTCGTGAGCTATAACGTTGCTGGGATACCCAAGGCATTTGCTCGGCCTCCTGCCGGACCCGTGCAGCGGCGGATGGCTTTACGCTAGCAGTGGACGCCGGGGGTGACAAGCGCCTGGCGTCGGCTTCCTGCGTGGCGCGTCACAAAAGGCGCCTCAAGATCCGGCCGTGCCTGCCGACAAGCTGCTGACAGGCGACGCCATACCAGTCATGACACCGCGCCCCGCTGCGGCGGTCCGCCGCACGCCGGGCAGCGCAGCACCTTCGAGGACAGCCCGTGAATGCAATGACCGCCCAGGCAGCGGCCGATCACTCCGACGACCAGAACACCGCCGCATTCGCGTTCGTGCAGAGCCTCGCGGCCGAGCTCTCGGCAGGCAACATCGACCTGCCGTCCTTCCCGGACGTCGCAATTCGCGTGCGCATGGTGCTGGCCGACGAAAACAGTACCGTTGACAGGATCGTGCGCGTGATCAGTGCGGAGCCGATTCTGGCAACCAGGCTGCTGCGCATGGCGAACTCCGTGGCGCTCAATCCTGGCGGGCACCAAGTGAGCGACCTGCGCACCGCCGTCAACCGCGTGGGCCATAACATCGTGCGCAGTACGGCGATTGCCTTCGCCATGGAACAGATCCGCCGTTCCGCATCGCTGACGCGGATCAGGCCCAAGCTCGAAGAACTCTGGGAGGAGAGCACGCACGTCGCCGCGATCGCCTGTCTGCTGGCGAAGCGATTCACGCCCCGCAACCCCGACCAGGCGCTGCTGACCGGGATGCTGCACAACGTCGGCAAGCTCTACATACAGACGCGACTGGTCGGGCACCCACAGTTGTTTCGCGACCAGGAGAGCCAGCAGGCGATCGCCCGCGACTGGCACGCGAGCATCGGCACGGCGATCCTGGAGAACTGGGGCCTGCCGGAAGAGATCTGCGAGGCCGTGCGCGATCACGAGGACATCATGCGGACCCACAGGGGCGCGGCCGACCTGACGGACATCACGACGGCCGCCGTGATCCTGTCGCAGGTCGCCGCTCGAGCGGACGGCTTGCAGCCGAACCTGCAGGAACTGAAGGCATTTCGCGTGCTCGGCCTCGACAACGCCGCAAGCCAGCAGGTGATCGGTGAAATGCAGGAGGAGATCGCGATCCTGCGCCACGCCCTCGCAGGCCATTGAGGACCTGATCACGCGAGGTGCCGGGGCCTGCAGCGCATGCTCCGGCCATGACGGCTCAGCGTTCGTCGACGTATTCGTCGTCACGCGAGCCGGGACGAAACGGCTCGATGGTCTGCGTGGCCGTCACGCCCTTGAGGTTGTTGGAGACGGCCGGCACCCGGGCCCTGTTGCGGGCGGACCGGGATCGTGTCCGCGCGGCGGCGGCGGCCTCCCGCGATGCGGCACGGCGGCGCGAGATGGCGACGAAAGCGAGCACCACGAGCAGCAACAAGGCGATCGAAGCGGCTTTCATTGCGTCTTCCCTGTGTTCCATCCGGTCGCAGCGGGCAGCGCATCCTCGCGCTGCCGGAGTCAATGGCAGGTGAGCTTGCCCGCGACCTGCGCCGTGCGGAAGCTCCATTAGGACCCGATTCATGCGGAAATGGCCATGCGACACAGCCAATTAAAGCGCTGCGTCACAGGTCCGCGTCACCCGTTTGGGCGGTGCGGCCGCAGTAAGCTTCCGGCCGGGGTCATCCGGCCATCGGTACAGCCGCGGCATTGCCACGGCCACGCCGTCATCTTACCAGTGAATGCCCCGCATCAGGGACGCAAAGATCATCGCTTCGCGGGTAGCCGGCCGCTGTTCCTCGCCTTCGCGCTTGCCGAGCGCGGCGGCGGAATCCGGGAACATGCGGTAGGCCGAGTTCATGACGACCTCGGACATCTTCGGCATCACGAGATGCATGATCTCGGAGATGACGCCGAGGCGCGTCGCGATGCGCTGCGGCTTGCGGATGATCGCATCCGCGATCATGTCCGCCGCCTCGTCCGGCGAAATGATGGTGGGCATTTCCTCGTACAGCTTGGTCGGTGCGATCATCGGCGTGCGCACCAGCGGCATGTTGATGATCGTGAAGTGCACGTTCTCGTCGTGGAACTCGGACGCCGCGCAGCGGGCGAAGGACTCGAGCGCCGCCTTCGACGCGACGTACGCGGAGAACCGCGGGGCGTTCGTCAGCACGCCGATCGACGACACGTTGATGACGTGGCCGTCCTTGCGCGCCGTCATCGACGGCAGCAGGTTCATCGTCAGGCGCACGCACGCGAAGTAGTTCAGCTGCATCGTGCGCTCGAAGTCGTGGAAGCGGTCGTACGACAGCGCGAGCGACCGGCGGATCGAACGGCCGGCGTTGTTGATCAGCACGTCGACCTGCCCGAATTCCTTCAGCACGTCCTTCGCCAGCTTGTCGTTGGCCGCGTACTCCGTGATGTCGCACGAGTACGTCTTGACGAAGCCGCCCGCGTCCGTGATCTTCCTGCGCACCTCGGCGAGCTTCTCCTCGTCGCGCGCGACGACGATCACCTTGCCGCCCGCCTCTGCGATGCGGATCGCCGCCGCCTCGCCGATGCCGGACGAACCGCCGGTGATCATCACGACCTTGCCCCTCACCGCGCCCCTGAGGCTGCGGTCGATCGAGAGGTCGGGATCGAGGTGGCGTTCCCAGTAGTCCCACAGGCGCCAGGCGTAGTCCTCGAGCGCCGGCACGCGGATCTTGGCCTTGTCGAGGATCTTCTGCGTCGCCGTCGAATCGAAGCGCGTCGGGTAGTTGACGAACTGCAGCACCGAACGCGGCACCTGCAGGTCGCGCAGCACCTGGTTGAAGACGTTCTGGATCGGCTTGCTGCGCTCGACCGACTGCGTCACCTGCTCGGGCACCATCGCGAACACTTTCGGGTCGAGCCGGAACGCCATCTCGGGCGCATGCGCCGCCCGCGCGAAGACGTTCAGCATCTCGCCGACGCGGCGGACCTTCGGATCGGTGAGGTGGAAGCAGCGGCCGTCGAGCTTCGGCTGGTGCGAGAGATGCACGAGCGCGTCGACCACGAAGTCGACCGGCACGACGTTGATGTAGCCGCCCTCGATGCCGACCAGCGGCATCCAGCGCGGCCAGGATTCACGCAGCCGCTGCAGCGCCTTGAAGAAGTAGTACGGCCCGTCGATCTTGTCGATGAAGCCGGTCTGCGAGTGACCGAGCACTGCGCCCGGGCGGTACACGCGGAATGGAATGCGGCCGTTCGCGCGCACCATGGCCTCGGAGTCGTGCTTGGTGCGGTGGTACGGGTGATCGAGTTCTTCCGCTTCCTCGAACATGTCCTCGGAGAACGTGCCGCGATAGAGCCCGGCGGCGGCGATCGAGCTCACCAGGTGGAAGCAGCCGGCGTCGACTGCCTCGGCGAACTCCAGTGCACCCCTGGTGCCGGTGATGTTCGCCTTTTCCATCGCGTCGGCGCTGGCTTCGAGGTCGTACACGGCGCCAAGGTGATAGAAATGCTTCACCTTGCCCTTGAGCTTCGCCAGGTCGGCCTTCGCCACGCCGAGTTTCGGCTGGCCGAGGTCGCCCTTGACCGGAACCACGCGCTTGAGGCTGTCCTTGCCCCAGAACTCGCGCAGCTCGTCGAGCTTGCCGATCGACCGCGGGCGGACCAGCACGTAGACCGTGCCCTTGCCCTTCTGCAGCAGTGATTGGACGAGAAAACGACCGATGAAGCCGGTCGCGCCAGTCACGAAATAGGTCATCGGTGGAGCCCCCTGATATTGTCGGACTACCTTAGGGATCGTACGTACTCAGGTCAACGTCGCAGGACCCCGGCATTGGCTAAGATGACCGGGCGGCCGGCAGGGTTCGGGCAGGCCACCGGGGGCGGCATGGCGCGCAGGAAACGGGCGGCGACGCGGGGCGGGCAGCACGAGCGGATGTCCGCCGTGGACACCGCCTGGCTACGCATGGACGGTCCCGCCAGCACCATGATGATCGTCGGCGTCATGGCCACGGCCACGCCGGTGTGCACGGCGGACCTGCGGCGGGTCCTCGAGACGCGGCTGCTCTGCTTTCCGCGCTTCCGCCAACGGGTCGAGACCGATGCCCTCGGCGCTTCGTGGATCGAAGACTCGGACTTCGACCTGGACGCGCACCTGGTCGTGACTGAGCTTCCGGGCAAGGGCGGGCCCCGCGAACTGCAGGCGCTGGCGGCAGAACTGGCCGGCCAGCGGTTCGACCCCGCACGACCGCTGTGGCAGCTGCACTTCGTCGAGCGCTACGGGGCGGGCAGCGCGTGGGTGCTCCGGCTGCATCACTGCTACGCGGACGGCATCGCGATGATCCGGGTGCTGCTGTCGCTGACCGAACAGGATGCCGGCCCCGCGCTCGCCGGGGCCCACGCGGCGGAAACCCGCGCCGGGAGGCGCGGCCGGCGCCATGGTGCCGCGGATCCGTTGCGGCTGCTCGACTGGGTCGCCCAGCTGACCCAACCCGCTGGCGACATCGTCGAGCACGCCCTTGTCGAGGGCGCGCGACTGCTCGAGACGGGCGTGCACAAGCTGTTCCATCCGGAGACCGCCGCGGCGGTCGCGCTCCAGGCGAGCGGCATGGTCGGCGAATTTGCGCGGGTCGTCGCGCTGCCAGACGACCCGGCGTCGCCGCTGCGGGCGCCCCTGAGTGGCGAAAAGCGGGTGGCCTGGTCGGAGCCGCTCGACCTGCAGGAAGTCAAGACCGTGAGCCGGGCGCTCGGCTGCACCGTCAACGACGTGCTGATGGCCACCGTCGCCGGCGCGCTGGGCGCCTATCTGCGCGCGGAAGGGTTCGATACGCAGGACGTCTCGCTGCGCGCGTCGGTGCCGGTGAACCTGCGCGAAGCCGACGAAGCGATGACGCTCGGCAACAAGTTCGGGCTGTTGTTCGTCGAACTGCCGGTCGGCGTCGCCAATCCGCTGCAGCGGGCGTACACGATGCACGACACGATGCGGGCCCTGAAAGGCTCGCAGCAGCCGCCGCTCACGCTCACGGTGCTGGCACTGCTCGGCATGCTGCCGAACGTCGTGCAAGGCCCGGTCCTCGACCTGTTCAGCCGCAAAGGATCGCTCGTGGCCTCGAACGTCCCGGGCCCGCAGGCGCCGCTGTATCTCTGCGGGCAGCGCATCACGCAGATGTATTTCTGGGTGCCGCAGAGCGGCTCGATCGGTGTCGGGGTCAGCATCCTCTCGTACGCTGGCGAAGTGTTCTTCGGGCTGATCGCAGACCGGGCCTGCATCGCCGAACCCGCGCAGGTGGTCGACCGGCTGGGCCCCGAATTCGAGCGGCTGCTGCTGGCGGCGACGGTGGGCGTGCTCGGCCTCGAGCAGTGCGCACCGACGTCGTCGCGCCCGGCGCAGAAGGCGTCGAAGAAAGTGGCGGGCCGCAAGCGAACCCCGGCCGCCGGCAAATCGCGGCGCAGGCAACGGGTACCGCAGACCGCGGGAAATACCTAGACTGCGGATTGACACACTGCAGCAAGCCCCCGGGATTCCGCACAATCCAGTTTGCAGCAGTCCGAACGCACGCGCCCCACCAGGAGTCTCGTCATGGCCACCTCCCGCTCACGCACCCGCAAGCCTGCCGGTTCCAGCGCTGGACTTCGCGCGCCGAAGGAAGGGCCAAAGGCGTTCCAGGATGCCGTGGTCGAAGGCCTGAAGCTGCTCGGCCAGTCGCGCTCGACGGCGCAGCGCCGCGTGCGCGACGCCTTCGAAAACGCGCAGCAGACGCTGCAGTCGCGTGTCGGCGGCGCGCGCGAACAGGCGCAGGAAACCTGGGACAACCTCGAAGCGTTGTTCCAGAGCCGCGTGCAGCGCGCGATGCACCAGCTCGGCGTGCCGACGGCCGAAGAAATCCGCGCACTGACCCGCCGCGTGAGTGAACTGAACGACAGCGTGAGCAAGATCGTCCAGCGGCAGCGCGCCGCGAAGCCGGCGGCACCCGCGAAACGCACCCGGGGCAAGGCCGCGGCCGCACCGCGACGCGCGCGCGCAAGACGCAGCAAGACCGCGGGCTGATCCTGCCCGCATCCCAGCCCGCATCAACGACGCACGGAGGTCCAGCCATGCTCGACCTGCAACCGGCGACGGGACGAAGAAAGGCAAGCCACGGACGCTTCGGGCTCGCGCTGGCCGGCGGCGGGCCGCTCGGCGCGTTCTACGAGGTCGGGTGCCTGCACGCGATAGAGGAAGCGTTCGACGGCTTCCGGCTGACGGACCTCGAGATGTACGTCGGCGTGAGCTCGGGCGCGATGATCGCTGCCGGACTCGCCAACGGCTTCGACACGGCCGACATGGGGCTCGTCTTCATCCACAACGCATCGGACGAGATGAAGTTCTCGCCCGCGCTGTTCCTGATGCCCGCGTTCCGGGAGTACGCCCGGCGCATCGCGGCGGCGCCCGGCATGGTCGCCGACATCGCGCGCGAGTACTTGCGTGATCCGGGCAAGGACTGGGCCGAGGTGATCGACCCTCTCGGCCGGTTGCTGCCCACGGGCATCTGCGACAACCGCCCGCTCGAGCGCGTGATGGCCCGGTTGTTCACGCTGGATGGTCGCACCAACGACTTCCGCGAGCTCGCGCCGAAGCTCTACATCGTCGCGACCGAGCTCAACACAGGACACTCGGTGCGCTTCGGCGAGCCGGGGTTCGATCACATCCCCATCTCGCGCGCGATCCAGGCAAGCACGGCCCTGCCCGGCCTCTATCCACCCGTTGCGATCGACGGCCACGTTTATGCCGACGGCGCGCTGCTCAGGACGATGAACGCCTCGATCCTGCTCGAGGCGGGCGCGGACTTTGTCATCTGCGTCAATCCGCTGGTGGCGTTCGACGCGTCGAGCGCCCCGCGGCCGCCGCACGGCTTCCCGCCCGACGAGCACGACCTTTCGCACGGCGGGCTGCCGACGGTGCTGAGCCAGACGTTCCGCTCGCTGATACAGTCGCGCATGCAGGCGGGGTTCAAGAGCTACAAGCAGCGTTATCCGCACACCGACGTGCTGCTGTTCGAGCCGGACCCCGGCGACGGCGAGTTGTTCTTCCAGAACGTGTTCCGCTACGCGGACCGCCGCCGGCTGGCCGAGCATTCCTATCAGCGCACGCGGCACGACCTGCTGCGGCAGGCCGCTGGCCTCGAGCCGATCCTGCGCCGGCACGGCATCACGCTGCGGCTCGACGTGCTCGAGGATCGTCGGCGCACGTTCCTGCGCGCCGTCCAGGAGCGCAAGCGCCGGCAGTTGCCTGTGACCGGCGCGCTGCACCGCACGCTCGACCGGCTCGAGCACGCCGTCGCGGGCGGACGGGCCTGACGCCTTGAAGCTGCTCGGCATCGAAATCGGCGCCCCGCCGGAAGATCGCGGCACGCTCGGGCGCCTGCTCGAACGCAACCAGGCGCTGCGCGACGTGTTCGCGGCGGACCCGCGCCTGAGGAAGCAGCTGCTGCGGCTGCAGAAGTGGCAGTCGAAGCGGCTCCTGCGCTCGCATGACGACCTGCACGCCGATCCGCGCTACCGGCTCGCGGTCGAGTTCTTCTTCAACGAGCTCTACGGCGCGGATGCGCGCCGTCGCGACTCCGACAT
>JAOUGW010000216.1 GCA_029865465.1 Gammaproteobacteria bacterium | reverse complement strand
GAGGCGCTCGAGCAGCGTGCCGAACGCGCGGTTGTGCGCGATGATCGGATCGGGCCCAGCAGGTGCCGGCGCAGCCATCAATTCCAGGAAGCCACCGAAGTCTGCGCCCGCACAGAAGCTGCCGCCGGCTCCCCACAGCACGAGCGCGCGTGCGTCGGCGTCCGCTGCGACTCGATCACACAGCGCCAGTAGTTCACCCATCAGCGGTTCGGAGAGCGCGTTGCGCTTGTCCGGCCGGTTGAGTCGCGCGAACCAGAACGCGCCGCGGCGCTCGAACTGCACCAGCGCGTCGCCTGACAGGCTCATGTGCCCGGCCTCGACAGCGTGCCGTTGAGCTTGCAGATGATCGAGAGCATCACTTCGTCGGCGCCGCCGCCGATGGATCCCAGGCGCCCGTCACGGAGCAGGCGCGACACGCGGTTCTCCCACGTGTACCCCATGCCGCCCCAGAACTGCAGGCACTTGTCCGCGACTTCGCGCGACAGCCGGCCGGCCTTGAGCTTGGCCATCGACGCGAGTTGCGTGACGTCCTGCCCGGCGACGAAGAGTTCCGTCGCGCGGTACACGAGCGCGCGCAGCGCCTCGACCTCGGTCTGCAGTTCGGCCAGCGTGTAGTGCACGACCTGGTGGTCGAGCACGCTGCGGCCGAAGATCTGGCGGCTGCGCGTGTACTCGATGGTGTCGGCGATGGCGTGATCGAGCCCGCCCAGTGCATTGGCGGCGCCCCACAACCGTTCTTCCTGGAACTGCTGCATCTGGTAGGTGAATCCCATGCCCTCGTCGCCGATGCGGTAGCGCTGCGGCACGCGCACGTCGTCGAGGTGAATCTGCGCGGTGTCGGAGGAGTGCATGCCGAGCTTGCGTATCCTGCGCGCCACCGTGACGCCGGGTGTCCTCATCGGCACGACGATCAGTGACTTGTTGCGGTGCGGACTGCCGTCCGACGTGTTCGCGAGGCAGCACATCCAGTCGGCCTGCGCGCCGTTGGTGATCCAGAGCTTGCCGCCGTTGATGACGTAGTCGCCACCGTCCTTGCGGGCCGTCGTGCGGATCGCAGCAACGTCCGAGCCCGCGCCGGGCTCGGAGACGCCGATGCAGGCGACCATCTCTCCGGCCACCGCGGGCAGCAGGAATTCACGCTGCAGTTCGGGGCTGCCGATGCGCGCGAGCGCGGGCGTCGCCATGTCCGTCTGCACGCCGATCGCGAGCGGCACGCCACCACACGTGCAGGCGCCGAGCGCTTCGGCGAGCACCACGGCATAGCTGTAATCGAGCGCAGCGCCGCCGACGGCCTCGGGCTTGGTGAGCCCGAGCAGGCCAAGGTGCCCGAGCTTGCGAAAGACTTCGTGCGCGGGAAACGCGCTGGCGTCCTCCCAGGCGTCGACGTGCGGATTGAGTTCCTCGCGGCAGAACCGCTCGACGGTGCGACGCAGCTCGGCGTGCTCGTGCGTGAACAGCATGTGAACCTCGGGATCAGGGTCGGGCGACGCCGAAGGTGAGCGGGCGCAGCTGCAGGCCGTCAGCACGCTGGAAGAGTTGCAGCACCTGCGTCAGTACCGCGCGGGTGTCGCGCGGGTCGATGATGCCGTCGTCGAGCAGCCGGCCGGAGGTGTAGAACGACGACGTCTGCCGGTCGAACGTCTCGACGATCTTTGCCCGCATGCCGTCGATCTGGGCGCGGTCGGGCTCGAGCCCGCGGTCGCGTGCCGAAGCCTCCATCACGATTGCCATCGTTCCTGCCGCCTGCTCGGCGCCCATGACGGCGGTGCGCGCATTCGGCCACGAAAACAGGAAACGCGGCGCAAAGCCGCGGCCGCACATGCCGTAGTTGCCGGCGCCGTAGGACGCCCCGCACTGGATCGTCACCTGCGGCACGGTCGCGTTCGCAACGGCCTGGATCATCTTCGAGCCGTGCTTGATCATCCCCGCGCGCTCGGACTCCTTGCCGACGATGTAGCCAGTCGTGTTCTGCAGGTAAACCAGCGGCAGCCCGGCCTGGCAGCACTGCTGGATGAAATGCGTCGCCTTGCTCGAGCCCGCAGGATCGAGCGGGCCGTTGTTGGTCAGGATGCCGACGGCAAACCCGCCGATCGACGCGTGCACGCAGACGGTGGCGGGGCCGTAGGTGGGCTGGAACTCCATGAAGTCGGAGTCGTCGCAGAGGCGGGCGATGATCTCGCGCATGTCGACGGGCTTGCGGCCGTCGACCGGCATGACGCCCAGCAGTTCGTCGGCCGCAAAGCGCGGCTCCACTGCCGCGGGCAGCGGCGATTCGTGCCGATGCCACGCGAGGCGTCGCAGGTGCTCGCGCAGCGCGCGGATCGCATCGGCGTCGTCCTCGGCGAGGTATTCGGCGAGCCCGGAGACGGACGCATGCATCAACGCGCCGCCGAGTTCCTCCTCCGTCGCGATTTCACCGGTCGCCGCCTTGAGCAGCGGCGGGCCCGCGAGGAAAGCGCGCGCGCGGTCCCGCACCATGACGACGAAATCCGACATGCCGGGCATGTAGGCGCCGCCGGCGGTGGCGCTGCCATGCACGATCGTCAGCACGGGAATGCCTGCTGCCGACAGTCGTGCGAGGCGGGCGTAATGCGAGCCGCCGAAAATGAAGTCCTCGACGCGGTAGCGCAGCAGGTTGGCGCCGGCGGACTCGACCAGGTGCACGAATGGCAGGCTGTTCTCGAGCGCAAGCTGCTGGGCCCGCTGGAATTTTTCGAGTCCCATGGGTTGCAGGGCGCCGGCCTCGATGCCGGAATCATCGACCAGGACCACGCAGCGTGCGCCGCTGACCTGCCCGATGCCCGCGAGCAACCCGCCGCCAGGTGTCGATTTCCCGGGATCGGGGTTGTCCAGCAGGTAACCGGCACAGGCCGAGAGTTCGAGGTAGGGCGCCCCTGCGTCCAGCAGCAGCCCCAGCCGCTCCCGTGGCAACAGCTGGCCGCGCCTGGCGAACCGGGGCCCCGCGCGACCCGACGCTGCCGCCGTGCGGTCGCGCAATTCGTCGTGACGCGCGATCAGCGCCAGCATGTGCGCACGGTTTTCCGTGCAGGCGGCGCCCGCCATGTCCAGCGACGATTTGAAGACCGGCATGCCTCGCACCTTGGCGACCCGATGCGCCGATCGTAGAGCAAGCGCTTGCTTGAATAAAGGGGCGGCCCTAGGATCGTGGCGTGGAACCCCTGCGCCTCGATCCTGCCCGCCTGACGCCGGAACACGTCGCATTCCGGGACACGGTCCGTCGCTTCGTGGCCCGCGAACTCGAGCCGCACGTGACGGCCTGGGACGAGGCGGGCGGATTCCCGCGCGACCTGTACCTGCGCGCAGCGCAGGCGGGCCTGTTCGGGCTGCGCTTGCCGCAAGAATTCGGCGGCGTGCCCGACACCGATTTCCTGCACACGCTGGTCTCCTGCATCGAGCTGGCCCAGTGCGGCTCCGGCGGGGTGCTGGCTTCACTGATGTCGCATTCGATCGCCGCGCCGCCGATCGCAGCGCTCGGTTCGCCGGACCTGCAGCGCCGCACGCTGCCCCGCATCCTGGCGGGCGAATGGATCGCGGCACTCGCCATCACCGAACCGTCCGGCGGCTCCGACGTGGCCGCGCTGCAGACGACTGCAAGGCGCGAGGGCGAATGCTACGTGGTCAACGGCGAAAAGACATTCATCACTTCCGGCATGCGGGCCGACGTCTACACGGTGGCGGTGCGCACTGACCGCGAAGCGAGAGGAGCGCGTGGAATCTCGCTGCTGGTGATCGAGCGCGATGCGGCCGGCTTCACGCGGACCCCGTTGCAGAAGATGGGGTGGTGGGCGTCCGACACGGCGCACCTGCGCTTCGACGGTGTCCGAGTGCCGGCGGGAAACCTGCTTGGCGCGGAGGGCGAGGGCTTTCGCGCGATCATGCGGAATTTCACGGCCGAGCGCTTCTCGATGGCCGCCCTGTCGCTGGGCTTCGCGTGGGCGTGCTACGGCGAGGCGCTCGAGTGGGCGCGGCAACGGCGCACCTTCGGACAGCGCCTGATCGACCACCAGGTGGTCCGCCACCGCTTCGTCGACATGCTCGCGCAGATCGAATCGACACGGGCGCTGCTCGAGGACGTGGCCTGGCGGCTCGACCACGAGGGCAGTGCGGATCCGGGAGTCGTCGCGTCCGTCTGCATGGCCAAGAACACGGCGACGCGCACGATGCAGTTCTGCGCCGACGCGGCGGTGCAGACGCTCGGCGGCATGGGTTACATGCGCGGCACCAAGTCGGAGCGCATTTACCGCGAAGTGAAGGTCAACATGATCGGGGGTGGCGCGGAGGAAATCATGAAGGACCTGGCCGCGCGCCAGCTCGGCTGGTGAGCGCCGCACCGCGGCCCAGGGCCTCGCGCAAGCGCAAGGCGACCGACGTCGACTTCAGTCGTCGCCAGCAGCTGTTGCGCGCGTCCGCGCGCCTGTTCCGCGAACGAGGCTATGACGGCACGTCGGTGCGCGACATCGCGCAGGCAACCGGCATGCAATCGGGAAGCTGGGTGTACCACTTCGCGACCAAGCACGACATTCTCGAAGCGGTGATGAAGGAAGGCCTGGTCGACGCGCTGGCGCGCATCGAAGCGATCGCCGCGCTCGGCCTGCCGCCGCGGCAGCAGTTCGACCGACTGGTGCACACGCACCTCGACACGCTGCTCGGCGCGGGCCAGGATTTCATCCCCGTCGTGCTGTACGAATGGCGCTCGCTCGAGCCTGCGGCCCGGCGCAGGGTGTCCGTGCTGCTCAAGCGCTACGAGGCGGTCTGGGCAGGAGCCTTGGCGCAACTGCGGGCGGCCGGTGACTGGCCCGGTACGACACGCATCGACGCGCTGCTGCTGTTCGGCGCGCTGAACTGGATCGCGCGCTGGTACGACCCGCGCGGTGCGCTCGACGTCCGGGCGCTCGCCGACGAGTGCATCCGGTTCTTCCTGCGCGCACCGCCCGCGCCGGTCCGCAAACCCAAGGCGTCGGCCCTGTCGAAACGCCCGGCGAAGTGACGCGATCGGCGTGGACGGGATGTCGGGGGCGCAGTATCTTGCGGACGGGGCGAGAGATACATCGAATGCCGCAGTTGTCCGGAGGGACGGCCTCTTCCTGTCTTGCGTCGCCGGCTCGTCACGGCGTGCCTCGGGCTCGACCCCCCGGAGTGGCTCGCACAGACGGATATCGACGTCGAATTCCAAGCCAGGCGGCATGCTGCATGGCAATAACGCAACGGTTAATGCGGTTGTCATGTGGCTGAGGCACTGGCAACCTTGCGGAACGGGGTTTTTAGATAGTGGTATTTCGGATACTCACGACTGCGACCGTGTCAGGTCAGGACTAGCCTTGGGCAGGCGTGCGGGACCGGACCGGGGCTCCCGAGAGAATCTGCAACCGAATGAACTCACAGGTAACTGGGGGATTTCTAATGACGAGTGAAACGATGAATCGGGATCG
>JAOUGW010000215.1 GCA_029865465.1 Gammaproteobacteria bacterium | reverse complement strand
CTCGTACGCCGTGCCGCTGGTGATCATGGCCCCGATCCCGCTGACGATCATCGGCGTGATGCCCGGGCATGCACTGCTCGGCGCGCAGTTCACGGCCACCTCGATGATCGGCATGATCGCGCTCGCTGGCATCATCGTCCGCAACTCCATCCTGCTCGTGGACTTCATCAATGTCGAACTGGCGCAAGGGCGGGAGCTGGCCGATGCGGTCATCCGTTCGGCGGCCGTGCGCGCACGACCCATCGCGCTGACGGCCGTGGCCGCCATGACCGGCGCGTTCTTCATCCTCGACGATCCCATCTTCAACGGGCTCGCCGTGTCGCTGATCTTCGGCATCCTCGTCTCGACGGCGCTGACGCTGGTGCTGATCCCGATCCTCTATTTCAGCTATCGCAACCGCGCGCTAAAGGCCGCGTGACGGCCAGGGGAATACAGTCATGGCAAAGGTCGTAATTCTCGGTGCAGGTCTCGGTGGCGTCGCCTGCGCCTACGAAATGAAGAAGAAGCTCGGCGCCGCACACCAGGTGACGCTGGTCGGCAGCTCGCCATACTTCGAGTTCACGCCGTCGAATCCCTGGGTGGCCGTCGGCTGGCGCAAGCCCGAGCAGACACGGGTCGAACTTGCCGGGCCGCTGGCCGGCAAGAACGTGCGCTGGCTGCCGCAGTCCGTGCAGACGATCGACGCGGGTGCGTCGAAGCTCGTGTTCAAGGACGGCACCGAAGAGCCGTACGACTACCTCGCAATCACGACCGGTCCGAAGCTCGCGTTCGAGGAAGTGCCGGGCCTGGGTCCCGACGGCCACACCGTGTCCATCTGCACGCAGGCGCATGCACTCGCGGCCTGGGAGAAGTACCAGGAGTTCGTGAAGAACCCTGGCCCGATCGTGGTGGGAGCCGCCGGCAGCGCCAGTTGCTTCGGTCCCGCGTACGAGATGGCGATGATCCTCGACACCGACTTGCGCCGGCGCAAGATCCGCGACAAGGTGCCGATGACGTATGTGACGTCGGAGCCTTACATCGGCCACATGGGCCTGGGTGGCGTGGGCGACAGCAAGGGACTCATGGAGTCGACGCTGCGCCAGCGCCACATCCAGTGGGTCACCAACGCGAAGGTCACCTCGGTCGAGCCCGGCACGGTCAATGCCACCGAGTTCAACGACGACGGCGCGGTGCGCAAGGAGCACAAGCTGCCGTTCAGGTTCGCGATGATCCTGCCGGCGTTCAAGGGCGTCGACGCAGTGGCCGGAGTCCCGGACCTGTGCAATCCGCGCGGCTTCGTGCTGATCGACGAGCACCAGCGCAGCAAGAAGTATCCGAACATCTATTCGGCGGGCGTCTGTGTCGCCATTCCGCCGGTCGAGGTCACGCCGGTGCCGACCGGCGCACCGAAAACGGGCTTCATGATCGAGTCGATGGTATCGGCGATCTGCGAGAACGTGGCGGCCGATATCGCCGGTCGCAAGGCGGAAGCGCGCGGAACCTGGAACGCGATCTGTCTCGCGGACTTCGGCGACACCGGCACCGCGTTCGTCGCGCTGCCGCAGATTCCGCCGCGCAACGTCACGTGGGCGCGCGAGGGCAAGTGGGTGCACGTCGCCAAGATCGCTTTCGAGAAGTACTTCCTGCGCAAGGTGCAGACCGGATCGATCACCCCGGTCTACGAGAAGTACGTCCTCAAGGTACTGGGTATCGAGGCCCTGAAGCAATGACCCTGAACCGGATGATCCTGCGCTGGTCCGTCGCGTTCGTCCTGTCCGGCGCCGCCGCCGGAGTGGTACGTGCCGAAACGCTGACGGATGCGTGGGCGCTGGCCCTGCAGCAGGATCACTCGCTCGCGGCGGCGCGCAACCAGGCCGAGGCTGCGGGCTTCGAGGCGCAGGCGGCGCGCGCGCAGCGCTGGCCGACGCTCGCCGTCGGTGGTTCCTACACGCAGCTCGATGATTCGCCCGCGTTCGATTTCTCGTTCACCGGCCTGCCGCTCACGCCTCCCGAACTGTTCAAGGACGACAACTTCCTGATGGGTTCGGCGACCGTCACGGTGCCGCTGTTCACGAGTGGACGCATCTCGTCGAGCATCGCCGCCGCCGAGGCGCGCGAGCGCGGCGTCGGTGCCCAGGTGTCGGCGGCGACGTCCGACGTCAAGCTCGCGGTCGCCGACGCCTATGTCGGCGTGCTGCGTGCCCGCAAGGCACACGGTGTCGCGCGCAGCAACGTGCAGACGCTCGAGGCACTGACCCGCGATACCACCAGCATGTTCGAGCGCGAACTGGTGCCGAAGAACGAATTGCTCGCGGTGCAGGTGGCGCTGGCCGACGCGCGCCAGAACGAACTGCGCGCGGCGAATGCGGCAGAAGTTGCGGCCGCCGCCTACAACCGTCGCCTGGGCGCGCCGCTCGACCGGCCGGTGGAGTTGAGCGAGACGCTCGCGGTGCCCGCCGAGCTGTCACAGGACCTGCCGGCGCTGGTGGCACAGGCGCAGTCACGTCGCACGGAACTTGCCGCGTTCGACGCGCAGGCGGAAGCTTACGGCGAGCTCGCGCGCACCGAGCGCTCGCGCGTACTGCCGCAGGTCGCCTTGAGCGGCGGATACCAGTACCTGGAGAACCAGTTCCTCGATGACGAGACGGTCGGGATGGCGGGCATCGGCGTGCAGTGGGCGATGTTCGACGGCGGGCAGTCGCGCAAGCGGGCGGCGGCGCTCGATCGCAACCGGCGCGCGACGGAGCAGCAGCGCGCGGACGCGTCCAGCCAGATCGAGCTGCAGGTGCGGCAGGCATACCTCGGCATCCAGGAATCGCGCCAGCGCGTGATCGTCACCGCGCAGGCTGCGGAGCAGGCCGACGAGAACCTCCGCATCGCCCACGAACGCTATACCGCCGGGCTCGGCACGCAGACGCAACTGCTCGAGGCGGAGACCCTGCGGGTGCAGGCGCTCAGGAACCGGGACGACGCCACGCTCGATGCCGGGCTGGCGCAGCTGCGGCTCGCTCGCGCCGTCGGGGCGCTCTGAAGCAACGCGTCAGCGAGGAACGGCCAGGGCAGGGATCGGCGGGCCGGGTCTTCCTGACCGCCCCATGTCGAACGCCGATGCTCGAGCGCAGGTGCGAAGCGGCACCGCCGTGCTGTCGCTACTTCGCTGGCACCATCGCTTCGCGCCCGCTCGAGCGAGGATCGCCGTCGAAACAAGATCGGGGACGCCCTGCTTTCCGCTCGGTCGAAATTCCGGGCGTCCCCGATCTTGTTTCGACGAAGCGCGTGAGACCCTGGGGCGGCCAGGAAGACCCGGCCCGCCGATCCCTGTCCGGATACTCTCCGGCGGATCGTCCTCTCAACCCGCCCGCAACGCGCGACCGAGCCGCTTCCGCCCGAGTGCCGGCGTGAATCCCGCGCCATCCCAGACTTCCTCACCGGCGATGAACACCGCAGCGACCACGCCGTCCGAGCGATTGACGAGTTGCTCGTGCTGGAAGATGTCGCGATAGATCATGCGACGGTTGGCGTCGGTATCGTACGTCCGGAGCGCCTCGGGATCGATCAGGACGACATCCGCCTGCGCGCCGACCTCGAGCCGGCCCGCGTCCACGCCGAAGAACTCCGCCGGCTCGCGCGTCAGGCGCCGCACCGCCTTCGCGACCATTTCCAGCGATTCACGCGCCGCGATCTGCAGCGTGAGCAGGTTGCCGTCGAAGAATGCGAGATTGATCAGGTGCGCGCCGCTGTCGTTGAACCCCGGCAGCAGGTGTGGATGGAACAGCAGGTTGCGCAGGATCTCCGGCCGGTCATTCGCGACGACGAAGTACCAGCGGAGAGCACGATCGTAGCGGCGGAACAAGTGCAGCAGGAACTCACCTTCCTGTGCCAGCGGCCGCGGGAAATCCGCCAGGGCTGCGCGCTCCGGCTCACTGCGCGCCGCCGCAACATCGCCAGACTGGAAAGACTTCAGTCGCCGATGCAGCGCGCCGAACGTCTCTCCGCACCACTCGGGCACGGGCGCGCGCTCGATGTGCAGCGCATCGAGATCGCGGTTGAACGTCGAGACTGCGCCGGCGTCGTGCCATTCGCGCACGAACACGGTGCCGAAGTCGTCCGAGCTCATTTCACGCTGACGGCCGGCGGCGTCCTCGATGTCGAGAGCCATCAATCGCCGCGAGGACTCGAACTCCTCGAAGATCGGGCAGATCGCGCCCTCGGCGAACATGCGGAACGGCGTGCCGAGCACCTGGAAGTGGAACCTGCCGTTCACGAGCCTGGAATTCAGCAGGTTCGCGATGATCGGGAACAGCTTGTAGGTGTTGCGCTCGTGCGTGAGATCGACGGCCGTGAGTGCACTGGTCTTGAGCGGCTTGCCGAACAGGCGACCGCTGGTCAGGAAGAAGCGCAGGAACGTCTTCGCGCGGTTCGCGGCGTCCGGCGTGCACTGCCAGACACGATCGTGGCCGCGCACCACGTCGAGCAAGTCCTTCAACTCGGACCACGACGCGTGCTGCGCCGGGATGCGCTCGCTCTTGTGCGGATCGTTGGCGAGGTAATGGAAAGGGATCGAGTCCGTCGACAGGCCCGCGTAACCCTGCGACATCGCGTCCCGCAGCAGGGTGCGCATGCGCTCGCGCTCGGTTGCGGTGGGTGCACGCGTCACGGCGGCGTCCGTGCTGCCCATGGCTTCGATGCGCAGCATCGAATGCGGCAGCAACGGCACGATGTTCGGACCGAGGGGCAGCTGGTCGAGGTGCCGGAAGTAGTCCCCGGTCGTGTGCCAGTCGATGCGGTCCACGACTTTGCGCAGCACGGGTTTCGGCATGTTCTCGACGCGCGTGAAGCAATCGAGGATCGGATCGTCCCCGTTGCGGCGCTGTGCGCCGAAAGCAGTGCCGAGGCTGCAGTTGCCGACGACGACCGTCGTCGTGCCGTGTCGCACGGATTCCGGCAGGCCGGGCGCCAGTTCCACCTCGAGGTCGAGGTGCGTGTGGATGTCGAGCAGCCCCGGCATCAGCCAGCGCCCGGTGGCGTCGACGACCCGCTCGGCGCGGCCGGGTGGCAGGCCCGGGCCGCGAGCCGCGATCCTGCCATCTGCGATGGCAATGTCTTCCACGGCAGACGGGCCGCCCGCGCCGTCGAACACGCGCGCGCCGCGAAGCAGAACCTGCCAGTCCGTATGCATGAGGTGACTGTCTTCCATACGTCGTCGGTGGGTCGAGGAGTGACTGCGGCGCAGTCGAGGCGGGTCTACGACACCAGCGCGCCGGTCACGTCCTCGAATGCAGACTGCAGCGTTGCGACTTGCGCTTCTGCAGTCGCCGGACACACCAGCATCATGTTGTGGAACGGTGCGATGAGGCAACCCCGGTTGAGCAGCGCGAGGTGGACCGCCTGCTCCAGCGCCGGTGCATGGGCTGCCTCGGCCTGCGTGCCGTTACGCAACGGGCCGGGTGCGCAAACGAACTCCACGCGTGCGCCGACGCGCACGACGTGCCAGGGTAACCTGCGCGCCTCGATCGTCGCCTGCAGGCCTGCCGCGAGCGTCGCCGCGAG
>JAOUGW010000214.1 GCA_029865465.1 Gammaproteobacteria bacterium | reverse complement strand
ACCGTTTGACTCGCGCGCCCTTGAACAAGCTCTCCGTGTTGGCACACTTGAAGGACTTGATCGCCATGACGAATACTAACGGAACACGTTAGTACCGTCAACGGTTACTAAGCCGTAACTCTGTGTTTGGGGCCCAACAACAATTGGGTAGGACGAATCGACGAATGGCAGCCGACTTCCGTTGCGCCAGATCGCCGCAGAGGCATCGTATAACGGGGTTCTTTCCCTGTAACTCGTTGATTGAACCAGACCACCCGAAATTTGGCCCGTCAATTGGCGCGGGAATCTTATGCGGACATTGGTCGATCAAGCAGCTCAGCGCGCCGGTGCCATGGGGCCGTCAGACGGGATTCCGGAACGTCGTCCGTAACCGCTGCCGACTACGTCTGGCCGACGAGGGCTTCTCGCCTCTAAGGTGCGGCCGCCACATCGGTCTGCAGGTCTTTCCCTATCGTAAGCCGACGTTCCACTTCCTGCAGCAGTTTGCGGGCGCTTTCGGTGTGATCGCCGGGGTGCGGACTGTATGCGAGTGGCGCGAGCGTCTCTGCGGCGTCAGCCAGACGTTCGTCCTTGATCATCTGCGCGGCGGCCTGCCACCGGATCGAAGCGTCGAACGGTGCCAGCGTCATCGCCCATTCCAGGCCCGCGATCGAATTCTTCGTGGGTTCGATGCCCTGTTCGAGGTACGTCAGGTAGTACTGTACGAGCGGAATCGGGTTGTCGTTCTCGATTTTGTTCGCCTTGACCCAGTGACTGCGTACATCCTTCCATGCCGTGTCCGGCAGCGTGCCGTCGTTGATCTTGCGGCTCAGCGCGTAGCCTTTCTGGATGAAGGCGTTGATCTGGTTCGGGTCGAGTGCCAGGGCCCGGTCGGCTGCAGCAATCGCCGCTTCGTTGTTGTGGGAGTCGAACTCGGCTTCGGCAAGGGCGGCGAGCACGGCTGGGTCGTCGGGATGCTTCGCGGCAATGCGACGGGCATCGGCCACGACGACGACGGCCTCTTTTTCGCCGACGCCCACGTCGGAGCGTATCCGTGTCGGCATCATCTCCGCTTCGCCCGGTGGCAGTACCCGGACGACAATAGGCCCGATCGCCAACTGTTTGCGGCCGATCGCGATGTAAGAAAGCTTGCGGCGATTCGAGTACCTTTCGACGTCCTTGGCCAATTGGTCCAGATCGCCGAACGCACCCTCCGCTGCCTCCAGCGCGGTGTCGCCGGTTCCGAGCAGTAGCTGGTACTTAGCCAGTTGGCCCGACCGTGCCGGATCGAACTGGAGATAGTGGAAGAGAATCCAGCTCTGGCCGTAGAACGAGTCGAATGAATTCGACTTGATGCTGGCGCCGCCGTCGTAATCGAGCAGGCTGCGGATGGGCACGTTCTTCGCGTAGGCCAGTTCAACCATTCGATAATCGGCCGGCGTTCCCAGGCCGACGCTTTCATCCCTGAAGCGCACGCCGGCGAAGAACTCGGCAAACCCTTCCGTGAACCAGCGAGGGAAGCGGCGGCTGGTCAGCCCCGACATGAAATGGTGCGCGTACTCATGGTACAGGACGGTCTCGGGTTGCATGTCGAACTGCCCTGTCGCGCCATTGCGCTTCGGCACCAGCGCGACCGACGCTCCTGCGCGCGGGATGTAGATTCCGTTGAGGTACCGGTTGTCCGCCTGCACCAGCTCCTGCACCTTGGCCGGGTTGGAGACGACAAAAATCGTGACTCGATTGGATGGGCTCGGCTTCGACACGGGTACCCGGGAGACATGCGCCATGGCAGCGTGAAACAGCTCGAGCCGTTCGGAGAACCCGGAAATGGCTTTTTCGTTCTGGTCGCTGTAGATCACGAAGTGATCGCTGCTGGCCTCGAGCCAGTCGGCCCCGGCGGCGGTCGCCATGCAAAGCATCAGACCGAGCAACACTCCCACACGACGCATCGCGCCCCCCGGTTCTTGTGGTCCAGCGGGACCATATAGGGGTGCGCAAGGGCCGTCAATTGATCCGTCACAGATCCTTGAACATCACCGTGCCGATTCGATAGGACCGCCAGTCACGATAGTCGTAGTGCCACCACTCGTCGTCGTTGACGGTGAAGCCTTCCGCTTCCATCGCCGTGCGCAGCAGGTCGCGTGCTGCGCGCTGTTCCGGCGTGCCACCCTCGTAGTCCGGATGCGCGCGCTCGGAGAATTCGTCGTAGCCACTCGGCATCGGCACCTCCAGGCCCGTCTTCAGGTCGTACAGGCTCAGGTCGATCGCGCAGCCGCGGTTGTGGCGCGAGCCGGTCGCCGGGTCGGCCACGAAGTTCCGCTTCTCGTTCGGCGTCGCCTCCCAGAACAGCCACGTGACATACCAGGGTCGGTAGCCGTCGAACAGCAGCAAACCGTAGCCCTGGGCACGGAGCGCGCGGTTGACGCGCACCACGGCTTCGGCGGCGGGACGCTGCAGGAACACGCGTGCTTCCGGATAGACGGGCGCGCGCAGGAAGTTGTCGGGGCCTGCGTAGCGTACGTCCAGTTTCAGGCTCGGGTCGAGCGTGACGACCTCCACCAGGTCGGCGTCCAGGAACTCGCCGGCCTCGTCCGGCGGCAGTGCCCGCAGCGCATCGGCCCGCAATTGCTCGAGCTTGCTGACCGGCAAGGCCGGCCCCGGATAGCGCGACGGAGATGCAGCGCAAGCCGACAGCAGCGTTGCGAGCAGCCCGGCGGCCAGCGCCGCGCGCAGTCCGCGAAGTGCGCCCGCGGTTACCCCCATGGCACGACGCGGCGGGATCCGCTCGTACCGGGAGGCCTGGAGTTGCGTGAGTTGCATGGCTGTGTATTGTCGGGGCGCCGGGCCCGGTGCGGCAATCTCCGCGTCCGGTACGCCCGGGCGCCGTGGCGGGCGTAGAATCGATGCCCGAGAATACCGTCGCCGTCCGAAGGGGAGCGTCATGACCGACCAGATCCTGGCTGCAGTGCAAGAGCATCCGTTCGTGCAGGGCCTGACGCCCGAACATTGCGCGACGCTCGCGTCGCTGGCCCGTCCCGTCAGCTTTGCACAGGGCGAGTTGATCTTCCGCGAAGGCGACGAGAGGCACGAATTCTTCCTGCTGCTCAGCGGGCGCGTCGCGCTCGAGATGATGGCGCAGGGCAAGGCGCTGCGCGTACACACGCTCGAGGGCGGCGACGAGCTGGGCTGGTCCTCGGTCATCGTCGGTCGCGGCAAGCTGTTCCAGGCGCGCGCACTCGAGCCGGTCGACGCGCTGGCTTTCGACGGATACGCGCTGCTCGAGCGCTGCCGTGCCGACACAGGGTTCGGCTACAAGATCATGCACCGGCTGCTCGGGGTGGTCTCCGAGCGGCTGCAGGCAGCGCGGCTGCAGGTGCTCGACTCACATTCGCCGATCGCGAGGCGGGCGGGGGCCTGAAGCCGCACCGGTGGCGAGTACGAACGTCGTGCCGCAGCAGAGTGGCGAGCGGCCTTCAGTGCGGACCTGACGGCCCGTCGCGCGACGGGATGCGGTAGAGCCAGACAGCCAGCACCAGCGCCGTCAGCGCCAGCAGCGCCTGCAGCCAGGGCCACGTGGCTACCAGCAGGATCGAGATGCCAAACGAAACGAGCATCGTCACGATCGCGACGGTCTTCGTGCGGTAAGGCAGGCTGCCGTGGCGATCCCACTCCTCGAGCATCGGGCCCAGCCAGCGGTGGCCCAGCATCCATTGGTGGAAGGGACGATACGCGCGCGCAAAGCACGCCGCCGCAAGGATGAACAGCGGCGTCGCTGGCAGCAGCGGCAGGAACACTCCCGCGATGCCCAGTGTGAACGCGACCGCTCCGACGATGAAAAAGAGTGCCCGCACCACGGGCGATCCGTGTTCGTGGAATTGAGGGTCAGCGCCACTTGTCGCGGCGGACGGGGGCGGGGCGTCGTTCACCTGCGCGAGCCTACCTGAGTCCGCGTCGAACCTCAGCGGCAGCCTGCAACCGCGGCTTGCCGCTCAGAACCGATCAAGCAGCCAGCCGGGGAAGAATGCCAGGACGATGGCCGGCGTGAGGCAGAGCAAGCTCGCCGCGAGTGCCAGGCGCCGCGGATGCCCGGCAGACTGGTCCGCCGTCGCCGGGTTCATGAACATGTACTGGATCACGCGCAGGTAGAAATAGATGCCGAGGTAGCTCGCCACGAGGCCGAGCACCGCGTAGCCCGTGTAACCCGCCGCGAGCACGTTGCGGAACACCAGGAACTTGGCGACGAACCCGGGCAGGGGTGGCAGGCCGGCGAGGGAGAGCATCGATGCGCCCAACATGATCGCGGCGAACGGACGGCGCTGGTACAGGCCCTGCAGCGATTCGAGCCGGTCGCTGCGCTCGTCGTCGGCGCCGCGCGGCAGCACCGTGAACGCCAGCACGTTCATGATCCCGTATACCACCACGTAGAAGATGATCGCCTGCGCGCGGCCCGGGCCGGCGCCGAGCAGCGCGTAGAACAGGTAACCCGCATGCGCGATCGACGAGTAGGCGATCATGCGGCGGAAGCTCGTCTGCCGGATCGCCGCGACGTTGCCCCAGATCATCGAGACCAGCGGCAGGACCGCCAGCACGTCGACGAGCGGACGCATCACTGGCGCCGTCCCGAACAGCCGCAACGCCGCAAACAGCACGCTCGCCTTGATGATCGTCGCCATGAAGGCCGTCACCGGCACGCTGGCCCCTTCATAGGCATCCGGCGCCCAGCCGTGGAACGGCACGATGGCCGCCTTGAGGAACAGCGAGGCTACCACCAGCACGACACCCGCGACGGGCAGAGTGTCGGACGAACCCAGGGCGGCGGCGAACACCACGGTCGACATCGAGCCGCTCCAGCCATACAGCAACGCGACGCCCATCAGGAAGGTCGCGGTGGCCGTTCCGCCCAGCACCAGGTACTTGAGCGCCGCCTCCGCACTGTCGGCTCGCAGCTGGGCCAGCAGCACGAGCGCATACACCGGCAGCGACATCAGCTCGAGACCGAGGAACAGCGTGGGTAAGCTGTCCGAGGAGACCAGCAGGCATGCGCCGTACAGCGAGGCGAGCAGCAGCACGTAGTACCGCGTCTCGGCGAAGTCGTCGCGCGAAATCAGCACGACCGGCAGCGCCAGGGCGATCAGCGCGAACTTGGCGAGCGACGCGACCGGGCCGACGGAGAAGTGGCCGAAGAAAGGCGCTGCAGCGTAGCTCTCCGCGTGCAGCGTGAGCGCTGCCGCCGCTGCCGCAATCAGCGCCAGGAAGGCGACGACGAAGCCGTCGCGCGGCCTGCCACGCAGGATTTCCAGCGTGAGCAGGATGACCATCCCGGCGAGCAGCAGGTGCTCGGGCAGCATCGCCTTGACGACCTCGTGCCAGTTCATCGCGCGCTCCCGAGCTGGATCGTCTCGCCGGCGACGCGCTGCTGGAAGTCGCGCGCGGCGAGTTCCGTCTTGGCGAGCGGCTCGCCCGGGAACAGGCCGATGGCGAAGATCGCGACCACGATCGCGACGAGGATCGATGTCTCACGCGCGTTCAGGTCCGTGAGCGGCGCATGCGGC
>JAOUGW010000213.1 GCA_029865465.1 Gammaproteobacteria bacterium | reverse complement strand
CGCTGCACCAGCGTAACCGCTCCCGCCGCACCGGTGGCGCGCGTGAGGCCGGCTTGGTTGACGAGGTGTCGCGCGATCGCTCGATACACGACGCCGAGCACCAACGTCAGCGCATCCGGATCGCTTGCGAGCAAGAACCGCAGCGCGTGCGGCAGCGACAGCACCCATTGTCTCAGCGGACGTTCTGGCAATACCTCATCGGCCACCAGCGCGGCAGTCTCGACCATGCGCCGACCGCCGCACGAGGGACAGAACCCGCGCTTCTTGCAGCTGAACGCGACCAGCTTCTCCGTGTGGCAGTCGTCGCAGCGCAAACGCAGGAAACCTTCTTCCAGCCGCCCGCACTTCAGGTAGGCCTCGAACTCCTGCTGAACGAACTCCGGAAGCGGTCTGCCAGCCTCGGTGCGCAGCTCGCGAAATGCGGGATAGTGCTGCTGGACGAGTTGATACAGCAGCGTGGCTTCGGGTCGGTGCCGGCGATACCCGGGCGGATCGCGAAATGGCGGCGCACGCGGTCGCCGCGCACGATGGGCGACGGACATGGCGGGCGTCCCGGCAACTGGCGGAGACGCAACAGACTATAGCGGCGCGGCGGCGGACGGGCCTGGCGAATCCGTCGTGTTCCAGCACAAAATGCCGGGCCTGCACACACCCGCTTCGCTCGCAGGGTCGACTTGCTACGTAGTGCTACAGGTGCTACCTTGCATTCCATGAAGAGCCGCGTCATCACACAGCGGGAACTGCGCAATGACTCCGGGGCCATCCTCCGCGAGGTGGAAGCCGGACGAACGTTGATCGTGAGCCGCAATGGCACGCCGGTTGGAGAACTGCGACCGATCCGGCGCCGCCGCTTCGTGCCACGAGCTGCTATCGCGGATGCTGCGGCACGGGCGGTGCGGATCGACGCCGGCCGGTTCCGCGCCGACCTCGATGCAGTCGTGGACCCACGCGCCCATGGCTGAACCCACGCAGGGCGTTCTGGACACCTCGGTCGTGATCGATCACGACCTGATCGATCCCTCGTTGCTCCCCGATGAATCCGCAATCACGGCGGTCACCCTGGCTGAACTCGCTGCGGGCCCGCACGCAACCGAGAACCGGAACGAACGCGCCCGCCGACAGGATCGACTGCAGTGGGCGACGGCGACCTGGGACCCGCTGCCCTTCGATGCGGAATCAGCACGCATGTACGGCCGGGTGTTCGCTGCGGCACGCGCCGCCGGGCAATCGAGTCGCGCGCGTCTCGCCGACCTGCTCATCGCCTCGACGGCCGCAGCCAACGGCTTGCCGCTCTACACCCGCAACCCTGTCGACTTCAGCCCGCTGAAGCGTATTCTCAAGATCGTCAAGATCTAGCGGAACGAACTCGACGGCACCCCTCACTCCCACTCAATTGCTTCGCAGTATCGCAACTCCGCGCAGCTACTGAAGTTATCAAAGGCGTTGGGCAATTTTACCGTCACGACGACCGACAAGACATCTCGCTTGGGGCCGATAGAGCGCGATTGATGCCGCAAACTGTTGGTCACGAGGGGCCAGCTTCCGGCAAAGCGGTCAGGTTCAACATCTCTCTTACCCATCGAACCTCGCGAGTCGTCGGCCGCAGCATCGTCTGAATCCGCAGCCCCACCCGCTCCGATTGCCCGAGCGCTTGGCCGGCCTCGGTCGCGAGGCGGTAGGCTGTCTGCACGTCGAGCGAGGTCAACTCATAGCCCCTGCCCTGGCAGATCCAGTGCAATGCCGCGAGCGCGACCTCGGCGGCAAACGAGGGGTTTTTCTCAAAGTTGTCTCTGGCCGCCCGGATCAGCGTCTTCGGATCGCAGGGCGATTTCCATGCGAGCCGCGCCGCCAGATCGAATCGCTTGAGAGTTTTCGCCGTGGCGAACCACTTTCCTTCCTCGCCCGGCATGGTCGCGATAAGGTCCGTCAGCAGTCGGTCCGCATCTATCTCCGGGTACTTGCCTGCAATCAGTCGGAAGGTCGCGAGGTAGGTCGTTGCGCGGTTTGCGTCCAAGGCATGTTTCTCATACGCCTCGCTACGGCGACCCGCCTGCAGCAGGACGCCTTCCGCGAAGCGCGCGAGCCCTGCCATCGGCGTCCACGCGTTCACGGATTGCGTCATGAACTCGATGGCCTCGTCGATCTCGCCTCTGGCGACCTTGCACCGGCCGACCCACAGCACATCATGCCACATGGGACGCGAGTCACCGCCTATGAGGGCAATCAATTCGTCGTGGCGGCCTGCGGCGAACAATGCGCTGTAGCAGGCCGACTCGGCCCTCGTGAATGCGTGCTGGCCCCGACACCGCGCGGCGTGGACATGCCGCACCAGAGCCATCAGGCGATCCGCCCACCGCGAAGCCACTACCGGCGTCGCGCACAAGTCACCCCAGCGCTCGTCGAGCAACTCAAGGTAGGGCGGATCATCATTCTGGATTGCCTCGAACAACTGCTCGAGCCACCCTTCACGCATCGCCTCATCCGCGGGTGCCTGTGCAATCACGGGAACGAGCACGTCGACAGCGCCACGCGCTGCGCTGCCCAGAGCGCCCGAGGAACTATCCACCTGCTCCAGCGCCGGCGACAGCTTCACGAGGAACAGGACGGCACCTTCCGCAGCGTGCAGTGGGTCGTGGCGGGCGACCGCGCGGATTTCCGCGAGCGCCTCGACAATCCTCTCGCTGGCCAGCCGACTGGCGCGCCACCCGAAGCCCCCGCGACGGAAGCGCTTGGTGAATGCCCAGTCCCCGGCCTTGCCAATCACGTCGCCGGATACAGCTTCGGAAACCAGCGCTCGACGACATCGATGGGGAATCCCATACGCAATGGCGCCTTGTGCGAACCCGAGACGAGCAACCGCTTTTCGAGCAGCGCCGATATCACGCGACGCGCCGTGCGTTCACTCGTATCGATCAGGCCCGGCACACGCCCTCGCTCCAGTTCCCCGGAGAGCAACGCCTCGCGAAGGACCACGAAGCTGCGATTGGGGAGTCGCTCCGCGCTTTCCTCATCACGCACGTACAGTTCCATGCGGCGCTGAAGCTCGGAAGGATCGAGCAGCTCCCGCATGTAGCGAATCTGGTCGAGGCAGATCTCAAGGAAGAATCTGCAGAAGTCGATCAAGGCCTCCTGCGACAAGGCGCCCCGCCCATCGAGATCGTTTCTGCGTGGCTCATCGGCGGCCATCAGCAGGCGCTTGTATTCGCCAGAGTTGCGGGCCAGGCCGCGTGAAACAGACCACAACGCGGAGCCGACCCCGATGTCGAGCAGCAGAGCGTGCGACATCAAGCGCGCGACGCGTCCATTGCCATCGAGAAAGGGATGAATCCAGAGAAACCGATGATGAGCCGCTGCGACCGCGATCACCTGCCGCGGCTTCGTCAGGCGAGTTGCGTCGTAGGCTTCCCCGAATCTGCGCATGAGTGCCGGAAGATCCTCGGGCGCAGGTGCGACATGCCGACCCACGGCGACCGTGCGCGAACGCATTTGCCCTGGAACGACAGGGATGCGCTCCCTTGTGTCGGGGTTCTCGACAACCAGAAGTGTCTCGGGCAACCGCTTGCAGAACTCCCGATGGGTCCATTCGATGAAGGCGCGCGAAGCGGGCGGACGCGGCAGTTCTCCGACTCGCCCATCGATCATCTGCTGCACTTCGATGTGCGCTCGTGCCTCGATCTGCAGATCGCGGCGATGCGGGTCGGTGGAATAGTCGGCAGCGAGGGCGCGGTCGATGTCCCGCGGGTGGGTGTTGTGCCCCTCGATCAGGTTCGAGTAGTAGCAGTTCATCGACCGGACGAGTTCGGCGACCGACAGTCGAACCACCGGGTGCAGCTGGGCCGACAGCTCACTGGCCTCGCGGGCCAGGTCAAAGGCGAGGTTTTCGAGCACGGCCGTGCCCTCGGCGGGCATGTACGGCTCGGCGGCGGCGGGGGTCACGGCGCGATCCCCCTGATGTGTCCTTTGGCCGGTTCCATGGCCGGAATATTAATACTATAAACAGTAACTTGCCATCCTGATTAGTGCGCTTCTTGGCCGGTCTTTCGGCCGCTTCTGCAGCCCAAGTCAGGTTTACGAAACCGGGACTTATGTCACTCTCGGTGACTATTTCGAACCGACCGCATACCAATCACCCGGTTTGAAGCCATTTCCCGGGAACCGCGGAGTCCGCCTCAAGGGCCCCGCTCTCGACACGCCGAAGTTCGCGCCTCCGCAGTGACGGGTCGATGCCTATGGCGAGCAATCGCCGCGCAGCGCGATGGCGCGACTGCGCCTGGGCCGTCGGAACGTCCGGATAGCTGCCCAGCGAAAGCGTCTTCCGCTTGCCGCCGTATCGGTAGTGGTAATGCCAATACCGCCCGCCTTGGGGCCGGACGAGCAGGTACAGGTTTCCGCCGAACGAAATCTTTCGTGGATACCGCGCCGATCCGTCGAGGCGACTGGGCTCGCGCGCCCGCTGAAAGCGGTGCGCTGAGTTCTGGTGCATTGGCGATTGTCGATCGTCGTCCCGGCACCTCGGCGCACCGGAGTCGGCCAGCGCGGCGGCCCACAACTCCTTCAGCGAACAGGCCGGTCCGTTCGTGTTCATCGGCAGCGAATACTGCTGCTTGCGAATGCGATGAGCGAGCTCGATGCCCGCCAACGTGATCGCCGCCGAGCGGAAGCTCTTCAATCCCAGCATCGGCGCACACCGCTGCTTGATAGCCCGGTGGTCCTGCTCGATCACGTTGTTGAGATAGCGGCGCGCTCGCACAACCACGCTCCGCCAACGACCATCCTCGTCGCCCAGCAATCGCAAGCCGCGATGCGTGGCACTGTTCCCGTCGACGTTGATCTTGTGCGGCCAGGACACGCCATCCAGATTTACCGCCGTTCGGAAAAAAGCCTGCGCCGCCTCCATGCTGCGATCGCTGCAAAGCAGAGACGCCACGGACTTTCCGCGTCGATCCACCGCCCGGTACAGGTAGTGCCGGCCGCCACGAACCGCCACGGCCGTCTCATCCATGCGCCAGGACGATCCCGGCGATCGCGCGAATCGCGCCCATCGCCGCTCGTACTCAGGAACATAGCGCAGCACCCAGCGCATGATCGTCGTGTGAGACACGACGATCCCGCGCTCGGCCATCATCGCTGCCAGGTCGCGGTAGCTCAGCCGGTAGGTGATGTACCAGCGAACTCAGGTCTCGATGGTCTCGGCGGGAAAGCGACGACCTCTATAGGTCGCGTTGCGTGCAGCGCATTTGCTCATCCGGTCCGTCCTCGAAGTGGGACACGGATTCTAGGGCTCGGCCGCCAATGCACCAGAACCCACTTTTACCGTCAGAGTAGTCCGCTTGGCGCGGATAGACGGCGATAGAACACGAAAGGTTATTTATTATTTATCAGTGACTTAAGACAGCATTTCGTGGGGTAGCAATAGCCCGCGACAGGCCCTGAATCACTCCCACTCGATCGTCGCGGGCGGCTTGCTCGAAATGTCGTAGGTGACCCGTGAGATGCCAGCCACCTCATTGATGATGCGGCGCGAACAGAGATCCAGGAACTCGTAGGGCAGCCGTGCC
>JAOUGW010000212.1 GCA_029865465.1 Gammaproteobacteria bacterium | reverse complement strand
GTCGCCTGGTTCGCGCGCGCGTACACCTTGAGCGCGCCGAGCATGGTCGCGTCGTAGACCATCGGCGAGTTCACGTTGATCAGGCTGATCATCATCGTGCGCAGCTTGCCGGTCGCAGGATCGACGGCTTCGGCGCCGAAAGCGATCTTCGCCAGCGCTACGCTGTCCTGCGCGCGCTCGGGTGCGGTGACCGAGCCCATGAAGGGTTTGTCGCTGTACTTGATGTGGCTGTACACCATGTCGAGATGGCGCTTGTTGACCGGCAGGTCGACCGGTTCGCAGATCGTGCCGCCCGAGTGGTGCAGCGAGTTCGCCATGTAGGCGAGCTTCACGAAATTGCGGAAGTCGTCGATGCGGGCGTAGCGGCGGCCCTCGTCCGCGTTCAGGATGAATGGCGAGCCGTAGGCCGGGGCGAACACCGTCGAATTGCCGCCGATGCGGACGTTGCGCGCGGGGTTGCGCGCGTACTGCAAGAACTCGCGCGGCGCGTTCTTCTGCACCAGTTCGCGGCACATGCCGCGCGGGAACTTGACGAGCGAACCCTGGACGTCCGCACCCGCGGCCCGCCAGATGGCCAGCGCCTCGTCGTCCTCGCGGAACTCGATGCCGTACTCCGCGAGGATCGTCTCGGCGTTGCGCTCGATGATCGCGAGGCCCTCTTCGGTCAGGACCTCGAAGTAAGGGATCGAGCGCGTGATGTACGGAATGGAGGCGCCGCTGCGGGCTGCACGTGCAGCACGCTTGGCGTCACGGCCGCTGGCGCGTGGAGGGCGCCTTTCGGCGGCGGGCTGCTGTTCTTCCATGCTGGACATGGTGGATCCGTTCCCGGCTGCGAGGAAACCAGTATGGTCGCCCCACCGGCGGCTGACTGATCAATTTGCGACAACGACTGGCCCCCGCGCGCCACCCAGGGTGACACGCGGGCGCCCGGCCAACGGTCAGAGCGCCCCGAATCGGTAGGTGGCGCTCAGGCCGTACCAGCGTGGCCTGGCATAGACGCCGGCGACCACGCCTGCAAACAGCGAGCTGTCGAATGCGTACACGCGGTACTCCTCCTCGAACAGGTTGTCGACGAAGGCCGCCACACCCCAGCGGCCGTCGCCGCTGTCGTAGCTCAACCTCAGGTTCGCCACGGTGTAGGCGTCCTCCTGCTCGACCGGTGCACACAGCACGGTGAAGCAGAATTCGCTCGAGTACTGCACGTCGCCCTGGATGCCGAACGTACCGCCGGCCAGGCCGAATTCGTACCGGGCGAGTGCATTGCCCGAGAAATTCGGCGCCTGCGGCAGGTCGTGGTCCTCGATCGTGACGCCGTCCGGCAGCGGCACATCCTTGACCTTGCTGTCGAGGAACGAGGCGCCGACTTGCAGGGTCAGCCCCTCGATGGGCCGCGACGTGAGTTCGGCCTCGAGGCCCGTCGTCTCGGCATCGAGGTTGATGACGGTCTGCACCGGGCCGAACTGCGCGAAGGCCTGGTAATCCGAATAGTCGTAATAGAACGCGGCCACATTGAGGGTCGTCGAATCCCCGAGCGTGGTCTTCGCGCCGAGCTCGAACGCGTCCAGCGTTTCCTCGTCGAAGGGCATGCCCTCGAGGAACGCACGCGGGATCGTGAGGCTGCCGTCGGGATCGTACGGCGTGCCGGTCGAGAAAGTGTAACCGCCGCTCTTGCTGCCACGGTTGAAGCTCCCGTACAACAGCAGGTCGTCGGACGGCTTCCAGTCGAGCTGTACCCGCGCCGTGACGCCATCGAAGCTGTTCTTCGCGTCGGCCGGCGTGATCGACCCGCCCGTCGGCGAGACCTCGTTCTGGTTGAAGATGATCGTGACCGGCGCGGAGAGCCCAGGCACCTCCGGCGCCGTGCCGAAGTAGGTTCCCTCGCGTTCGTCGCTCCAGTAGCGTGCGCCGACGATCAGCTTCCAGGCGTCGGCGAACTGCCATTCGTCCTGGGCGAAGACCGCGTACGAGGTCGTCTTCTGCGACATCTCGATGGTCGGGTCGTAACCGTAGAACGGTGTGGCGAACTTGCCGGTGTAGTCGCCGTCGACCTTCATGCCGTACAGGCCGGCGACCCAGAAGTTGGCGCCGATCTCGCCCGACAGGCGGAATTCCTGCGAATACTGCTCGAGGTCGCTGCCCTGGTAGAACAGCACCCCGTCCACGGGCGACGCATCGCCGCCTTCGAGGTAGAACTTGGTCGCATCCTGGTAGTCCGTGATCGAGACCAGGTGCAGTTCGCCGATGTCCCAATCGAAGTGCAGCGTGGCGCCGGTGATCTCGCGGTCGACGTAGGAACGCTGCGTTTCCGCGGTCTTCCACGGATCGCCACCGCGGCTCGGCGTGATCGCGTCGTTGCGATACCCCGTGCCGCCCTCGCCCGGCCCCGTGACCCAGAAGGCACAGGACTGATCGGGCCTGGTGAACTCGCCCTGGAACTGGTCGTTCGGGCACGCAGGTTCCTGCGAATAGATGCCGGCCTGCGTTTCCTTGTTCGCCTTCATGTAGCGGACGATGAGGTTGAGGTCGGTCGTCTCGGACGGCTGCCACGCAAGTTGCCCGCGCACCGCGTAATGGTCGTTGCCGCCGCGATCCGGCACGCCGGCGACGACGGACTCCATGTAACCGTCGTCGGTGTTGCTGATCGCGGCGATGCGCGCCTGGAAGTTGTCCGCGAGCGGGCCCGACAGTGCACCCTCGACGATGAACTGGCCGTAGCTGCCCACGGTGGCCGTGGCGTAGCCTTCGAAGTCCCTGGTCGGCTTGTTCGACACGAACTGGATCGCCCCGCCCGTCGCGTTGCGGCCGAACAGGGTGCCCTGCGGCCCACGCAGCACTTCGACGCGCGCGAGGTCGAAGATCGGGAAGCTCGCGACGTTGATCGAACTGGCGTAGCTGTCGTCCTGGTACACGGCGACCGGCGGCTCCTGCTGGTCACCGTAGTCGTTCTGCGACACGCCGCGGATGTTGAACACCACCTGCGAAGACGAATACGCGTTCATCTTCAGGCTGGGGACCGCCCGAGTGATGTCCGTCGCCGTGGTGATGTTCAGGTCGGTGAGCATCTCGCCACCGAGGGCCGTGACGGCGATGCCGACGTCCTGCAGGTTTTCCTCGCGGCGCTGGGCCGTGACGACGATCTCCTCGATGCCGGAACTGGCGCCGGCCTGCTGGCCAAGCGCCGGCAGGGGCGCACCCATGGCGAGTGCCGCCGTGACGGCACCGGCGATCGATCCTGAAGCACGCGTGGCCGGGGTCAGCAGGTGACGAATACGCATGAAGGTCTCCAGAGGGAAAATCGGTCAGGTCAGGTTGGGTTGTGTGGGGGCGCGAGCGCGGGAATCGCTGGTCGCGAGCGCGCGGATGACGTCGGTGGGTCCGCACACACCTTGCACGACGCCGCCTTCGGCGAGCAGCACGGGGTGTCCGGACCGGCACCATTGAATGAGCTGGCGCAAAGGCGTGTCTACCTCGGCGACGATGAGTCCCTCGCCTTCCGCCGGCGACGTACGGATGCGGAGCGCCTGCCCCTCGAACGACGCCGCTGCAGGCCGACCCTGCTCGTCGAGGACCGCGCTGAATTGACGCCCCGGGTCGAGCCAGCGCTGCGGGCCGTCCGTGGCGAGCTCGTCCCAGGGGCGCATGACCATGCGGCCGTTCAGGACCGACAGCGGGTTCATGTGTTGCACGAACTCACCGACGTAGGCATTCGCCGGGCGCAGCACGATGTCCTCGGGTGTACCCGTCTGGACGATGCGTCCGCCTTCGAGCACCGTCGTCTGGTTGCCGAGCTTGAGCGCCTCGTCGAGGTCGTGCGTGACGAACAGGATGGTCTTGCGCACGCGTGCCTGCAGGGCCAGCAGCTCGTCCTGCAGCTTGGTCCGGATCAGCGGGTCGAGCGCCGAGAACGGCTCGTCCATCAGCAGGATCGGGGCATCAGTGGCAAAGGCGCGCGCGAGGCCGACGCGCTGCTGCATGCCGCCCGACAGTTCGTGGCCGTAGCGATCGGCCCAGCGTTCCAACCCGACCAGCTGGAGCTTTTCGTCGACGACGCGACGGCGCTCGGATGCTGATTCACCGCGCAGCTCGAGGCCGAGCCCGACGTTCTCGCGCACCGTGCGCCACGGCAGCAGGCCGAACTGCTGGAAGATCATCGCGATCGTGCCGCGTCGCAGGCGACGTAACGTGGCCGCATCGCACTTGGCGACGTCGATCTGCTTCTCGCCGTCGTTGACCAGCACGTGGCCCCGCGTGACGCGGTTGAGGCCGTTCGCCGCACGCAGCAGGGTCGACTTGCCGGAGCCCGACAGGCCCATCAGCACGGAGATCTGACCACGCTGGACCGCGAGGCTCGCCTGGCTCACGCCGACGACGACGCCCGTCGCAGTCTCTATCTCGTTGCGGTCGCGGCCTGCGTCGAGTTGCTGCAGCGCGGCCTTGATCACGGCCTCGCGCTTGCGTCCGGACTCGGCGGAGAAAAGGATGTCGACCCGGTCGAACTCGAGCGCCGCGCTGCTCATTCCTGCCCCTTCTTCTCGGCCGGCCGGCTGATGCGATCGAGCATGATGGCGAGCAGCACGATCGCGATGCCCGCCTCGAAGCCCATGCCGACCTGCACGGTGTTCAGTGCGCGCACGACCGGCACGCCGAGCCCGCCCGCTCCCACCAGCGCCGCGATCACGACCATCGACAGGCTCAGCATGATGCACTGCGTGATGCCGGCGAGGATCATCGGCCCGGCGCTGGGCAGTTCGACCTTGAACAGGAGTTGCAGCGGCGTGGCGCCAAAGGCCTGCCCGGCTTCACGCAGCGTCTTCGGGACGGACGAGATGCCGAGCTGCGTCAGGCGGATCGGAGCGGGCAACGCAAAGATGATCGTCGAGATCAGGCCCGGCACGATGCCGAGCCCGAACAGCACGAGCGTCGGGGTCAGGTAGACGAACGTCGGCAGCGTCTGCATCAGGTCCAGCACCGGACGCATCGCGGCGTACAACCGCGGTCGTTTCGCGCCCCAGATTCCCAGAGGGACGCCAATGACGGTGGCGACGATCGCGGCGACGAGCACCAGCGTCAGCGTCTCCAGCGTGGCGTCCCAGTAGCCCTGGTTCATGATGAAGAGCAGCGCGAGCACGACGAACACCACGAGGCCGATGGAACGTCGCAGCACCCACGACAGGGCGGCGATCAACAAGATCAGGGCCGGCGCCGGGACGCCATGCAGGATCTTCGCGACGACGTTGGTCGAGCCCGTCAGCGCGGCCGCGATGCCGTCGAACAGTCCGCGGGCATGCTTCTTGGTGTATTCGACGAACGTCGTGGCGCTGTCACCGACCGGAATCTTGTTGGCCGTGATCCAGTCTTCAAACGCACTCAGGTGACCGACCTTCGCCGGTCCGTCGACGGCCTGCAGCGCGGACTGGCCATCGATGCGAGTGACGCCGGCGAGCCATGTTTCCACGACGGGCTGACGCCTGGCGAGCCACTCGACCGCGAGGTCTGCGGTCCGCACCTTGTCACTCAGGATGCGGTCCATCCACTCGTTCTCGAGTTCGACTGAGAACTCG